>JACADW010000275.1 GCA_013388445.1 Acidobacteriota bacterium
GTCGTGCGCGGGTCGACCAGGAAAGCCTCCACGGCGCCGACCGGGCGCACGCCGGGATCCTTCTCGGGCGGCTGCGGAAACACGTCGTAGAAGTGCGTTGCGTGGCGGGCGCCCGCGTCGATCGCCGCCTGCGTCTGGCGGGCGTCGGCCATGGTGTGCGTGACGAACGGAATCACGCCGGCTCCCAGCAACCTCTCGATTACGGGAAGGATGTTCGGCGTCTCCGGGCTGAGCGACATGATCGCCATCTTGCCGTTGCATGCAGCCAGAAGCTCTTCCAGCATCCCGACATCGCCCGGAAGGGTGGCGCAACCGGCTCCCGGCAGCGCCGTAAAAGGGCCCTCCAAGTGCAAGCCAGGCATGCAGGGCACCGGCAGATTTTCCAGCGCGGCGCTCAACTTCGAAAGGCCGTCCAACATTCCGGGGCCAGGCACTGGAACCAGCGTCGGGAACACTGTGGTGGTGCCAAATCGAGCCGGCAGCAACGATGCCTCCATCAGGTGATCGGCGGCCGCATCGTAGCGATATCGGGCCAGCCCATGCGTGTGAAGATCGATCAGGCCTGGGGTCAGCAGGTTTTGCTCCCCGTCGATCACGACTAGGCCCTCGTCGCGGACCGGCTTCCCGGGGTTCACCTCCAAAATGCCGCGTTCGCTGAACAGAACGGAACCGCTGAATAGGCCTTGGCCGGGATCGACGAAGCGCGCATTACGGATCAAGGTAGTCGCCATGCATAGCCCCTAATGGATACCGCCCGGAGGTTGCAGAAACGTCAAAAGACGGATCCGATCCCGCAACACCATCTTTAACTTGTATCGTCTGTAAGCGCCAAGGGATTTGAGGACCGGATAGATGGCAAGGATAAGATCCAGCTAATGCCTTTTTGCTTCTTGTCCCGCCGACCTTCGCTTCGCCTGCTGCGCCCGCAGATCGGGAGGCCGGCAAAGGTTGCTCCCTCACACGTGAACCCGCGCGTGATCCGCCGAGGAGCGGGTTGCGATCGCAGGTTCCCGCCGACCTCGGATGGGCCGCAGATACTGTTCGATGCTCTTGCCCCTGTAACGCCGGATATGATTTGCGATGGCTTCTTTGATCTTGCCTTCGCCTCCCTCCCGCAGGGCGTCCGTGATGGCCGCGTGCGGCATGCCCGGGCTGCCTCCGGGATTGAGGGATCGGACGACGCTCATGAACGCGAACATCGGCGTGACAAGAAAATCCAGGACCTGGCAGAGAGACTCGTTCTGTGATCTCTCCCATATCAAGTGATGGAACTGGAATTCTGCCTGAGACAAATCGAAGTACGCCTTGCGCGACCATGCCTGGGAGAACGCCCGTTCGAGCCGTTTCAGCTCCTGGAAATCTTCTTCAGTCATCCTCTTCGCGGCCTCCACGGCCGCGATCCCTTCGAGCAGGCAACGCAGCTCCATGCGCTCCCGGAACTGCTTTTCGGACAGGATGGTGACCTGCGTTCCCTTGTTGGGGATACGGGAAACAAGGCTCGCTCGCTCCAGCCGCAGCAAGGCCTCGCGCACGGTGGCCTGGCTCACCTGGAGTTCCGCGGCCAGCCGCAGCTCGCGGATCATCTCGCCGGGCTTGAAGCGCCCGGAATAGATCCCCTCTCGGATTACCTGGTAGACCCGCTCGTTCAGAGGTCCTTCCTTGACGGGAGAAAGCCTTCTTCTCGGTTTTTGACTGCTGCTATGGACTCGCATAGCCTGCCCCCCAAGCGATGAAGTTTGGGCCTGACTGTTTGGCAAAGAAGAAATTCCCAGTTCCGGCCGCTCACCCCAGCATCGGCGCCACGGGTTGCCGGAGCGCCCGCGGGCCTGCCAGACTCTCTACCGCCATGCCCCCTTTTGAAAAGGTGCTTTTCAGTTGACAGTCTATCAAAATCCCCATATTATCGATATCGCTAATGGCGACTTTATCACACGCAGGGATGCCAGTAAAGAACATTTGCGTCGGATCGGCTGAAGCGAACCCGGGCATGCCCGGCTGGCTGCAGGCGCTCTCCGCGCCCACGTCGGCATCCCGGCGTCCGGCAACAGCGCTAGGAGTTATCTCGGAGGGTAACGTCATGAGAAATCGGACCAGCTTTCACGCTTGCATCGACAAGTGCGCGACCCGCGCTTTGCGCCGCGTGGTGACGGGCTTGCTGTTTTGCGCTGTGCTGGCGGCAACCTTGCCGGCCCAGGAACGCACAGGCCGCATCTACGGCAGGGTTTTGGACGCCAGCGGCGCGGCGGTACCCGGCGCCACCATCGTCCTGACCAACACTGCGACCGGCATCAAACGCACGGTGCTGAGCAGCGAGATCGGCTTGTATAACGCTCCCAAGCTGGATACGGGCCCGTACCAGATCGAAGCCGAAATGTCCGGATTCAAGAAATACATCCGGAGCGGTATCTCCCTGCTGCCGGGCGAGGTCCTGGAGATAGACCTGCCGCTCGAGGTGGGCCAGATTTCCGAGATGGTGACCGTAACGGGACAGGCGCCGCTGGTCAACACCACGACGGGCGGTATGTCGATGTCGCTGGAGACTTCGTTGCTGGATACGATTCCACTCAGCGCCCGCGACGCCAAGGGGCTGCTGCGCCTGGTCCCCGGCGCAGTGAGTGATTATCGGGGGGATTACGCGATTCAGGGCATCGAAGGCGGCAAGGCGGGCTACTCGATCGACGGCCTGGATGCGCAAGATCCGTGGGACACGAACCTCTCCAACGCGCCGCCGCCCGACGTCCTCAAGGAGCTCACCGTGCAGACCAATTTTTCGGCCGAGCACGGGCGTGCAGGCGGGGCGATGGTGCTTATGACCACCAAGAGCGGGACGAACCGGTTCCACGGCAGCGTGTATGATTACTTCCGCTGCGAGAACCTCAACGCCAACTCCTTCGACAACAACCGGAGGGGCCTCAAGAAGGCCGATTTCAAGCGACACCAGCTGGGCTTCACAGCAGGCGGGCCGGTCTTCATCCCCTCGCTCTATAACGGCAGGAACCGCAGCTTCTTCTTCATCGGGTACCAGGACCTGAAGCTTCCCAGCGCGCCTTATACCGGGGCCCGCGGCGGGCTCACCGCGGCAGAACTGGAGGGCGATTTTTCGAATTCGCCCTTAAAGCCGGCCGTCCGGGCCTCCGCGGCGAATACGCCCGGTTCGCCTTTCGCGGGCATGACAGGCCAGACGATCACAAACCTGAAACCCTTCCTGAGCCCCGCAGCGGTGCGCATCTACAAAGGGCTCAACATGCCCATCGTGCAGAACAGCGGCGACCGCTTTTATGAAAACCGGATAACGACGGAAAGCCATCCGGAGTGGACCCTGCGTGCAGATCATTCCATCCGCGATGCGCACATGCTCACCTTCAGCATGTACCTCCGCGAGGACAAACCGGAGCCAAGGCAGAGCGACTATGCTCCGGAGGCCTTCAAGAACGCGGGGAACAGCAGGACACAACACTACGGTCTCTCGCATATCTGGACGATGAGCTCGAACACGGTCAACGAACTCAGGGTCGGATACCAGCGGGTGTTCGAATTCCAGCGCGCCGAGTGGGAGGGCGTGAATTGGAGTCTCTTCGGGATTCCCTACCCGCAGCCGCATCCCAAGGCGGCCTTGAATTTCACGGGAACCGGATCCACCTCCACGTTCTCGCCCAATTTCTTCAATCTGCGCTCCTCGGCGACGCTTCGGGACGAGGCGCGGGACATCTACGATCTCCGCGAGATTTTTTCATGGACTAAGGGCAGTCACTACCTGAAGACGGGGCTGACCTTGCAGCGGCACCATTATTACCGCACGACCATCTACATTCCTTCGTACGCAGTCAACGGGCAGTGGCTGGGCAACCAGGCCGCCGAGTTCCTCATCGGCTGGCCGCGCAACGGCACGCTCGGCGAGCCGGCTTACCAACCGCACCGGCGGCACATCTTCCACCTGTTCGTACAGGACGACTGGAAGATGTCGCCGCGGTTGAGCCTCAACCTCGGCTTGCGCTGGGAGCCCCAATACTGGGGATACAGGATCGATAACCGGGCGCTGCTGTTCAAGCCGTTCACAAAATCGACGCAATATCCGAATTTCCCTTCGGGGATCCTCACTTATGGAGACTCTGACTGGATCGGCAGAAGCGGCCGCAAGAACGACCTGAACAACCTCGCTCCGCGCCTCGGCGCGGCCTACCGGTTGGACCAGACGGGAAAGATGGTCCTGCGGGCGGCCTGGGGGCTGTTCTACGACGTCGAGAGCATGTCCCAGGAGATCTACCTGGCAGGAGGCGCGACGACATTTCCCTTCTTCCACAGCTATTCCACGAACTTCAATCTCAAGTATCCCGCTGGTGAAGGCTGGCTGGATGTCCCGGTCTATTCGGGCCAGGCGAAACCGGACATCAGCAAGCCTCTGGATCCAAGCAAGGCGGTTTTCAACCCGAACGCACGCTACGGGTTCTATTACCCCAAACAGACCCAGGGTCACATTCACCAATGGAACATATCCTTCGAACACGAATTCAGGCCGGGATGGATGTATAGCGCCGGCTACCAGGGACACAAGGCGGCCGGCCTGCCCCTGTACGACTTCTGGAACGTCCCCGCGCAGCGCGACGCCAACGACAGCTGGGACAACGAAAACATGGCCTCCAGGAGGCCGATCCAGGAGTACCGGCTGCTCACCTACAACTATCTTTCCGATTTGGGCAGGTCCGTGTATCACGCCGTTCAGTCGCAGGTGCAGGCGCGCGTCAGCCATTTCCGCATGAATGCCTGGTACACGGGCGCCTACGCCCGATCCAACAACCCCGGAACTCTATGGGAATACTGGCGGCGGGACAGCCCTTATCCTCTCGACGACAAGGACTGGGGTCCGCCCGCTCAGACCCGGGCCCACAATTTCATGGTGGTGCCGACCTGGGAGCTTCCCTTCTTCCGGGAAAGCCAGAACCTCCTGGGGAGGATGCTCGGGGGATGGGAAGCCACGGCCGTTTTCAACGTTCAGTCGGGTCCCCCCGTAAACCTCGAGGCTGAAAACAACGCCTACCAATGGGTCTCCTGCAGCATCCGCCCCAATTTGACCGGTCAGCCGTTGACCCTGAAAAACTGGCGCAAGGACCCCAACCTGGTATACGTCAACAAAGAAGGCTTTTCGCAGCCAGCGCCAAGGACGTACGGCGATGCGCCGATCAACCCTTTGAACTGGCCCTACACGAAAAGCGTGGACATGACCGTGATGAAGACCTTCCGGATCCATGGCGAATCCGTGAAAATGGACCTGCGCTTCGACTTTTTCAACCTGTTCAACTGGGTTCACTTCGATATACCCGGCGACGGCGGTGAGGGGGTGGTGCTCATCTACTCCCCCACAGACTTTTCCATGATCGATCGCGCGAAGGGACCGCGCTCGATCCAGGTCGGCGCGCGCATCGCCTGGTAGCGGCGCACCCGACCTGATCCCGGGCGGGGCCGGCCCTGACGGGTTCGGCTCCGCCCGTTTTGTTTGAAGCGTACCCAGCGCAAAATCGTTGGAGCCCTGGAAGCCGTATCGCCCGCAGTTTCCACTCGTCCGCTGCCAAGGCAACCGGCGAAGAGACAGAATCATGCGCAACCCGGACAAGCGGCGATTCCTCGATGCGGTCCGCCATGTCGAGTCCGAAGAAATTGCCTTGTTCGAATGCGATCCGGACATTTCCCAGGTGAACAAGATCCTGGGGAAGAGCTTCCCTCTTTCGCTCCACGCCTATGATCTCCCCATCCCCGACTATGTGGAGCTGAACTGCAGGATGGGCAACGATATGATCTACTTTTACCATGTCTGGCGGCTGGGCCGGAAAGAAAAGGAAGACAGCAGCGGCAGGATCCATTACATTGACGGCACGATGAAGACGCCGGATTCACTGGGCGAGATATGGTATCCCGACCTGGATCAAGTTCGGGCCAGGCTGGAGGAATTGCTGAACCGCATTGGCGGTTCCGGCTTCGGTGTCGTCTGCGGGACGCAGTCCGCATCATTCACGGCAGCCACGGCCATGGGCATTCAAGATTACTGGTATCAGACCATCGACAACCCCGGCTTCGTCCACGAGTTTCAGAAACGGCTTCACGAATACTGCATCCGGGAACAGGAGGTTCTCATGCAGTATCCCATCGATGTCATCAAGATCGGCTCCGGTTTCGTTACCAAGACAGGCCCCATGTGCTCCCGCCAAATGCTCGAGGAGTTCGAGACCGCGTATCTGCGCGAGCAGTCACGCGCGGCCGTTGCAGAAGGGTTGCCCGTCTACTTCCACATCGACGGCAACATCACGGGGATGATTCCCGATATCCTGGAGATGGGCGTCAGCATCGTCAATCCTGTCGAACCCTGTTCAGGCCGGCAGGATATCTACAGAATCAAGGAGCTGTGGGGTAGAAAACTGGCGCTGTGCGGGAACATCGATGTGGATGGAGTGCTGCTGAACGGCACTCCCGCCGAGGTGAGGCTCGACGTGGAGGAGCACATCGACCGGCTGGCTCCGGGCGGGGGATACGTTGTCGCTTCCAGCCACGACATCCACCAGCTGATACCACTCGAAAACTTCTACGCCATGCGCGATGCGGTCCACGAGCACCGGTTTCGCCCCGCGAAGGAGGCTGGGCGGGAAACGCAAGACTTGGGGAATGCCCGATGAGGGCGGGGCCTTGGTCATTCCGGGCGAGGCTGAAACCGGCAGCCGCCGGGAAGGGCGTGAGAGACGAAGCTGCGATTCTCTTCCGCTCCTCAGACGGTCCCCATCGAGCCTGTGGCAGAGCGCCGAGGAACTGCCACATTGGGGGATGCGAGCTTACACCATGAAGCCGAAGAATCACACAGACCATCAGGAACGTAAGCCAAGACCCGTAAGGCTGCGAAGAAATGCTCCGGAATGGGCGGTGATTGGGATTCTGCCGCGCGAGAGAAAGTGCCGCTTTCTTCGTGCCGCGACGCGCTTGGCTCTCGGCATATGCGTGCTCGCGCCGGCAAGTTCGCAATCCTGGCCGCAGGAGTGGGTAAGCCTGGGTCCTCAGGAATCGGAAACGCCTCTTCGTATCGGCAGGCAGGCCCAACTCTTGATGGACAACCATGTTCTCTGCGACTGGTGGCAGGTCCGGCGGGTCTTGGGCCCCGTGCGCAAGCATTCGGACAACCCGGTGCTGCAGGCGGACCGGGACTGGGAGCGGCACTCCGCAAAATACCTGGGCGTTCAACCCACGGCAGCAATCTATGACGAAAGAGAGCAGATCTTCAAGCTATGGTACACAGTCCTGCAGCCGGAGGGAGGCGGCACGGCCTACGCCACGAGCTCGGATGGGATCCACTGGACCAAACCGATCCTGGGGCTGATCGAGTTCGCAGGCACCCGAAGCAACAACCTGTGTCGGCTCGAGCCGTTTGGCAGGCTCGTGCGCGGCCTGCGGCTGGTGCAGGACCCGCGGGAGCGTTCCCCCGATCGCCGCTATCTGGCCATCGGGACATGGCCGGTGCATCCGGACGGCACATGGTATGCGGGATGGGCTGGAGTCGCATACAGTTCGGACGGCGTATCATGGCATCAGATCGAGGGCGGCTTCCGGGATGGCGCCGGCGGAGACCGTCCCAGCTGCGTCTGGGATGAAAGACTCCAGCGCTATGTCTCATTCCACCGCCAGCTGACCGAGCGAGCCCTCCCTGAGCGCATCGAGGCTCACGGCTTGAAGCGCTATATCGTCAGACAAGAAAGCGCCGATTTGAAGAAATGGTCGCCCCGCCAGACGGCCTTCAATTCCATGGATTCCGATTGGCCCCATATCGAGAGCATGAGTGTGTATCTGCGCCACGGCGTGTATATCGGTCTCGCGGCGATGCTGGACATCCAACGAACGGGCCGGATGGAGGTTCACCTCGCGGCCAGCCGCGACGGCTTCGATTGGCGCAACCCCTGCCCGGGCCGGGCGTTTATCCCATTGGGCGCACCCGGAGACTTTGACGACACTCTTGTTTATGGCTGTCAGCTGGCGACCCGGGGCGACCTCATGTACATCTACTATGCCGGTGCGCGATACTCGCACGCCTACACGCCGGAGCCCATCGTGGACGACGGCGGCAGCATCCGTCACGTTCCGGGCGGCAAGGGACAGCTTCAATTCCGCCCCAACCGGATCGGGCTTGCGACGCTGGAGGCGGATCGATTTGCAGGCCTGCGGGCGGACGAACCTCTGGGCGCCTTCCTGACGCGGCCTTTGTATATCGAGGGTGAAGAGCTCTACGTGAACGCGAGCGTCGATCGCGAGCTTCGGGTTGAAGTGGTGGATGCAGCCTGGGATGTTTCGGACAGCGGGCCGAAGGAAGACTGGACGGGACATTATGTCGTGGGGACCGAAAGACTCGTGCCGGGCTTCAGCCGCAAAGATTGCCAAGCTATCATAGGAGACAGTTTGCGCCATTGTGTCCGGTGGAAGGGGGGATCGATCGGCAAGCTGAAGGGCAGGTCCGTGCGCCTGCGGTTTATCGGCCGACTGGCGACCGTGTATGCCTTTCAGATCCAATAGAGTCCCCCGCCCCCGGAAAGGGATTGACTGCCGCGGAAGTGACTTTGATGGGAGGGAGGCTATCCATGAAGACATTGATTAGCGAGCGGCCCTGGTTGTTGCTGCTGTGGACGGCCCTGATCGCCCTGTTTGCCCCGGCATTCTGGTCTGCCGTCCGCGATTACGAACCGACATCGCAGGCTTCCGGAGAGAACGTGATCGATGCGAGGCGCTATCCGAACCTGCAGGCGGCGCTCGATGCACTGCCGGCCAGTGGCGGGATCGTCACACTGCCTCCGGGAGACCACAGGATTTCCAAGCCGCTTGAAGTAACGCGCGGCGATGTCCGGATTCAGGGTTGCGGCCCTGCCACCCACCTCGTCAACGAGAACAAGGAGGGCCGGCCGGCCCTGATCCTGAGACCTCCTGAGCGTCCCGCTGCCAACCAGGAAATGAACGGCCCGCGGATCTGGCGGACTCATGTGGCGGATCTTCGCATCAGCGGAAATCCTCAGAGCGGCGACGGGCTGCTGGCCGTGGGCGTGAATGAGCTGTACGTACACGACCTGTTCATCGATCACAACGGGGGCCATGGCATCTGCCTGGCCGACTGCTACGAAAACCCGCGCATCACGGACTGCAACATCACCTATAACGGAGGAGCGGGCATCCACCTGAAGAGCAAGAGCTGGAATCCCGTGATCACCAGCAATCATTTCGAGGAGAACCGGGATGGCGTCGAGGCTCTCCGGATCTTCAACATCTGCATGACCGGCAACAGTTTCGACGATCACCTGCGGCACGGCGTCATCGTCGAGGACAGCTGGGGCGGCATCGTGGTGGGGAATGTGATCGAGCAGTGCGCGGGAATCGGCATGGTCCTCGACCGGAACTGCTACGGAATGAATGTCAGTTCCAACATGTTCGGTCAAAACACGCAGGGAGGCCTCGAGGTGCGCGGCGCCTGGGGATGCACCGTTTCGGCCAACACCTTCTGCATCAACGCAAACCGGGCTCTGGTCGTCGGCCCGGGCAGCGGCAGGATCACCATTACGGGCAACAATTTCGGCAACGGGTACGTCGGGCCCGATGTGAAACCCCGTGATTTTCCGGCGTCGGGTCTGATCCTCGAAGGCACCCGCGACATCTCCGTAACGGGAAACACCTTCGCGGGACTGGCGACCGAGGCCATCCGGGCGATCGGCCCATGCCGGCGACTGGTGGTGCTTGGCAATATCTTCACCGATCTGCCGGCGGGCAAGAGCGGCATGGATCTCGGCGAACTTCGAGAGACGCTCACCGACATGAACTTGAAGGCGGAGACGCAATAGCAGGGGCATCTGCATCCCGCGCACGCGAATCGGTCATCGTCTCCCATCGGCGCAAGCGGCAGCATGCCTCTATTCCGGCCAGCCCGGCGGCCAGTCCTGCGACCGGAGGTCCGCAGTCCGGGGATGCCAGAGATCGACCGGCTGGATGGTCAGCCGGCGGTTATTGCGCATCCGGAGTTTCTCGGGCAGGGGCCTGGCGAGCGCCGGGACTCCTGCGGCGAAGCTCTCCTTGGGCAGATCCCTGGTAACTACTGCCCCGGCGGCGATGAAACTCATTTCGCCGATTCGAATCCCTGCCATGATGACACTGCCTCCCCCGATCATTACGTCGTCTTCGATGACGGCGCCGCGCGGCGTCTCCATCTCCTCGACTCGGCCGGGCAGGCGATCGTTCAGGAAGGTCACGCCCGGCCCGACAAAGACGTGGTTCCCGAACCACGTGCGGGAAGGAATGTAGCAGTGGGACATGATCCGGACGCCGTCGCCCATGCGCACCAGCCCTTCCAGGGCGGAATGGTTGAGTACGGTGCAGTAGTCGCCGATCTCCACCTTGGCCCGTATGACCACATAGTGGCCGGATTGAAAATAGTCGCCGATGGTTACGTCGCCGTAGATGATCGTTCCTTTGCGCAGAATGCAATGGCTGCCGATGCGCGCCGGACCGCAGTCCTTGTGATAGCGGAACCCCACCGCCACATCCGGCTCGATCAGTGTTCCGTCGCCGATGGCGGCATTCGTGAAGCGCGAGTAGTCGCTGCCGGCTTCGATGGCATCAGGTTCTGACATAGGCTATACCTCGGTGATCGCCTCAAGCAGCCGGACCCCTGTGCGCGCCAGGCGATCGCCCGCCGGATTCCGGTAGGGCAGCAGGCTGGTGGTATTTCGGAAGAAGGAGCTCGGGTAATCCCAATCCCCATTGTTGGGCGCATCCGGAATGTAGGCGAGTGCGGAGTCGTTCATGTAGCCGCAAGGCACGGCCAGCGGCAGTATGGATTGGCGCTTGATCTGGCGCCCGATCCCCAGAAACGGTTCTCCGAACATGCCTACAATGCCTATGTCCCCGATCCGTATCGCCGCAACCTCCGCCTCCGCGCAGCGCGGGACTTCGGCAAGCCGCCCCTCGGTATGGAAAGATAGAGCCCATTCGGCCCAGCGCAAGGTAGGCCGGACCAGCTCGATGCGATAACGAGGGGAAAACGCCCTGGGGAGATTCAGACCGACGCAGGCAAGCGCGCTCTCATCGCCGCGCGCGCACGATTCCATGAAGGTCTCGATCTCTCGGATGATGGCCCTCAGCCTCATGGCCGAAGGGAGAGGCCGGAAGGGGAGCCTGACCCTGGCAGAGGCGAGACCGAGATCCTGCCTCTGCGACCGCTTCAGGCTGCGGGCTGCCTGCATGTAAGTCTCTCCAAGGAAAACGCCATACCTCACGGCATCGGAAACCCGCTCATCCACGGGCCGGTTGGTGATGAATCCCTTGGAACTGGTGTCTCCGGCGCAGCCCTGCAGAAAGGCCACGGGGATGCCGTCGAACGCCTTGGAGAGATGCTCGCAGGCGACCTGCGGGTATTCACCATGTACGACGGGGTCCTCCGGATGATAGGCTGTGACCGGATGGCCGGTGAACTGGACCAAGCAGCAGACCGGCGTGTTCGAGAGATCCCGGAACATGATGACGGGAGCGTCGTCGTCGATGTCTCCGTTGAAGTCCTGCCCTAAGAGCACCCGATCTTCCTCCCGCATAAAGTAGGTGCTGCCGTCAGCCCGCCGGCCCTTTCGGTTGTAAGTGATCCGTCTTTCATGCCCGACGGCCCACCATGCCCTGACCGGAACCAGCTCCGAGGGCAGCCGGGCGGCTGCCTGGACGGTGCCGTCGAGCAGCTGCCGCCCCGCCGTCGTGAGGTCGCTCTCTTCCAAACATTCATGGAACCGCGGCATGCCGTGGCCCGGCCTGCTGCATACGAGGACGTCGCTGTGGTTGTGCGATGCAAAAGCGAGGACCTGATCAGGGCGGATGCCTAGGCAGGATGCGACCCTTCGGCGGCGAAGGTTGGAGAAACGGCAGTATTCCTCGACAAAATCGGAAGTCAGCAGGCACACCCTCTGGTCGCCGCTCTCCAGGAGCATGACCGTGGCCTGTAGTGGTCCGGCCACCTTGCCGGCCGCCGCTCCCGTGAGGCTGGTCGTACCGGCATGCGCTTCCGGCAAGATAGAAAACGTGCGCGCCGCCGCCTTCAGCATCCGATCTCTCCCTGCGGATTATACCCGTGCCCTTCGCGGGAGTGAATAAAGCCCGGCATGGCGGACTGTGGAAGGAATCAGAGTCCCACGCATCGCGGCGGGGAGATTTCGGCCGGTCCTCCATCCGGGTTTGCCCGACGACCTGCGGGGGCCTGGAGCACCTGCGCCTGGCAAAGCGGAGTCAGGCACTTCGGGGGCGCAACCTGGCGAGGGGACCCCGAGCCGATGGCGCGCCCATGGCATATCCGGTCTCTGCCGGCAAAGGTCGTCACAGACCTTCGTCTTGTTCTCATGGGACACCGTTTCAGGCGAGCAGAAGAAGCGCAACGGGAATCGGTCTTTTTCAGGAAGTTGCGCAATTTCCGACACGTCCGATAATGCCAGCGATCGCCAAGTTATTGATATCGATATAAGGGCGCAGATGCGCGCCCCTGATGACCTATCTACCATTCGACCTCCCACCGACTGCCGGCCGGCTCACGGTCGGGCGTGCGGGCCCCGAGGTTCCCGGGTCTCCCGCCCGACCGGTTCGCTCTCGCTCCTGCCTTCGTGAAGAAACTGCTCGAAGGATCGTTCGATGTGCGACGCAACGGCGCTCTTGATTTGATCCGCGTCCCCCTGTTGAAGCGCCCGGGTCACCGCCTCGTGAGGCATCCCCACCCACCGGCTCAGGTCGCGTGCCCGCTGCAGGCTGACATAGGCGAACATGGGAGCCGACAGCATCTCCAATACCTGGCAGAGCGCGTCGTTCTGCGCGTGGCGCCAGATGAAACGATGAAACCGCAGATCCGCCTGGCTCACTTCGAACAGATCGTCCGCGGCCTGCGCGCGCACGATTTCGTGCCCCAGTTGCCGCAATTCCGCAAAGTCGGCGGGCGTCATATGTTCCGCCGCCCGGACCGCCGCAATCCCCTCGAGAATCGCGCGCAGCTCGACCCGGTCGCGCTGCTGTTTCCTCGAAAGCTGGACCACCCGGGTTTCCTTCTGGCTCGTGCGCTCCACCAGCCCGGTCCGTTCCAGCCGCAGCAGAGCCTCGCGTATGGTGCCCTGGCTGACCTGCAACTCTCCGGCCAGTCGGAGTTCGCGCAACGCCTCCCCCGGCGCAAAGTGCCCCGAATAGATGGCATCCCGGATGGCATTCAAAACGCGCTCGTGCAGACGTCCCTTGCGGATCGGGGAGAGAGACCCGCCCCTTCTTTGTGCCCCGCGCTGTTTCATCTCAGCCTCCAGATCGCCGACCCCGCCCTCGAACCCGCATGCAGGAAATTGCTTGCACGGATGCCGCCCCCCATTTTATCATCGATATTGATACTATTGGCGAGGCTTTTGCTTTCTCGACGAGGACCCGCCCCTTTCTGATCCTGGAGAGACCCCTTGCAGATACAGGCTGATGCATCCGGGGCGCCGAAATGAGCGGGCACCGCAGTCCCTCTGCGATCCTGGCTCCGCCGCCGAGCCTGGCGTCGGCCCTCCGGTTCCTGGGACCTGGACTCATTCTATCGGCCGCCGTTGTCGGCTCGGGTGAGCTCATCGCGACCACCGTGCTCGGGGCAAAGACCGGGTTTGTGCTCCTGTGGGTCATTCTGCTGAGTTGCTTCGCCAAGGTGGCCATCCAGGTACAGTACGGTCGTCATGCCATCACGGAAGGACTCCCCTCGTTTCAGGCCTGGGACCGCGCGGAAGGACCGAGAGTCTGGGGACGCCACTGGTCTGTGTACGCCGGCCTTCTGTTTTTGCTGTCGGCATTCATCGGCGCCGGCGGCATCCTGGCCGGTGCCGCACAGGTGCTCCTGTACGCCCTCCCCGGCCCGCGGGTCGAGATCTGGGCGGTCGCAGTCGCATTCGTGCTGGGCCTGCTGGTCTACAACGGGAAATACACGCAGGTCGAGAGAATCGCCACGGTCTTCAATTGCATATTCGTCGCCGCCATCCTCTACTGCAATCTGGCGGTCCAGCGCACCCCCTATGCGTTCGGCCTTGCGGAGCTCATGAGCGGCCTCCGGTTCCGGCTGCCGCCGGAGGGTCTTGCGCTGGCGGTGGCGGTGTTCGGCATCACGGGTATCGGCGCAGGGGAGATCGTAATGTACCCGTACTGGTGCATCGAGAAGGGGTATTCGGCCTGGGCCGGGCCTTCGGACGGTTCCCCGGAATGGCTTGCGCGGGCGCGCGGATGGATCCGGGTCATGCAGCTCGATGCGATCGTGTCGCTGGCGGTATACACGGTTGCGACCTGCGGATTCTACTGTCTCGGCGCCGCCGTGCTGCAGCCGCAGGGAACGATCGAGGACGGCCCCCGGCTGGTTCTGCAGATCTCCGGAATTTTCACCGGCGTCCTCGGCCGGGGGTCGCAGGCGGTCTTCATGGTCTGCGCATTCACCGTCCTCTTCTCAACCCTGTTTTCCAACACGGCGGGATTTTCGCGCCTGTGGACCGACATGCTGGGTGTGCTGCGGATCGTCGACACCGGCGACGGGAGGAAGCGGATCCGGACGATCGGGATTCTCGCCTGGGCCCTTCCGGCCGTCTGGTGTGCAACTTGCCTGCTGGTCCACAAACCCCTCTATCTGGTCACATTCATGGGGATTTCGAATTCCCTGTTTCTGCTGCTGGTCGCCTGGCGAGCGATGATTTTCCGTTACGGGTGCACGGACCGGCGGCTCGCGCCGTCGGCCGCTTTTGACGGGGCCCTCTGGCTCAGCATGTTTGCGATTGCTTTTGTGGCTACCCGGGTGTCCTGGTCGCTCATCGGATAATGGGTCACGGGCATTTGTCGGATTTCAGGCCGCTCCAGGCCTCGGTTGCGAACGGACTATGGTTGCACGGATCGCAGTGATCGGCGGCGGGCAGTTTGGCGAGATGCACCTGCGGGCGTTCGCCCAGATGCAGCGCGAGGGCAGGGCCCGGCTGGTCGGGCTCGCGGACATCAATGAAGCGGTGTTGGCGCGGAGGCACGACCAGTATGGAGTCGCGGGATATCCGGATTTCAAGGAGATGTTGGAGCGCACCGATCCGGACGCGGTGGCCATCGCAACTCCGGACCATCTCCATCATGACGCAGCCGTCTGTTGCCTGAAGGCCGGGAAACACGTGCTGATCGAAAAGCCCATGGATGTCACGCTCCCGGGCTGCCGCGACATCGTGAATCTGGCCGAAGAGCGCGGCCTCCTCGTGCAGGTAAACTTCCACAAGCGGTTTGATCCCTATCATGGCCGCCTCCGGGATCTTGTCGCCGGCGGCTGCCTGGGGGAGATCGAATACGGATATGCCCATATTGAAGACCGGATCGACGTGCCCCGCGACTGGCTAAGGACCTGGGCGGCGCGGAGTTCGCCGGTGTGGTTCTTGGGCGTTCACATGTATGACCTCGTCCGCTGGCTGGTCCGGGCCGAGTTCCGCTCCGTTTCCGCGACCGGATCCAAGAAGAAGCTCATCCGCCTGGGCATCGATACCTACGATTCGGTGCAGGCGAAGCTGGCATTGGACAACGGCGGCAGTTTCACGGTCGACAGCTCCTGGATTCTCCCGGAGGCCTTCGAGGCGGTCGTCAATCAGGGGATCCGGGTGGTCGGGACCGAGGGCATCATGGAGGTCGATTCTCAGGACCGCGGCGCTCGAGCATGCGCGGGCATGCCGGGCGGAGGGGCGGCCGACAGAGGGCCGAGCATGCAGACGCCGAACATGGGGTTTTATTTCGAGGTGAAGAACGGCCGCGGCCTGCCGCGCTACGGAGGGTACGGCATTACCTCCATCCAGGACTTCGGCGAGAACGTGAATCGCATTCTCGAAGGCGCTTCTCCGGCGGATCTGGGAGGCGTGCACGCGGACGGCCGGGACGGTCTCGAGGCTACCCGTGTCGCAGCCGCCGTGCACGAGAGCCTCGAGGGGGGCGGCCGTATCGTCGACCTGCAGCGGGATGGCACCGCCGGGCCACACGCGCTGGAGCAGCCGTCTGGGACGACACGCTGAATCGCAAGAATCCCCAGGCCCCCGCACAGCTCACGTCACGATCCTGAAGGCCTTCATGGCTCAAACCGCCGGAGTGACGATCGGGCGAGATCACGACTGATCGGGGGCTGGCACCCCCGGAAGGAGACCGGCCAAGCATCCGGAAAGCCGGACTCCTCATGCGGCAACACCCGGGACATTCGAAACGCGACCGAGGTCCCGCCTGAGAAAGACGGCAAGCGTCATGAGCAGTCCCGCCACGGCAACGGCGATCAACAACGGAACCAGGCCGAAAAGCGATTGAAACCCAAAGGATTCCCTGAAATAGCCGATCACCAGCGCACCCGCGCCGCCGAAGATCGTGTTCAGGCTGTTGGAAACTCCCATCGCCGTGGACCGCTTCTCCGGCGGCACGAGGGCATAGATCAGCGGGTAGCTGTTCACCTCGGCGAGGGCGCGAAAGAGCTTGAACATGAAAGCGCTCGCCAGCACCAGCAGTGCGCCGTCCGCATAACGGAACAGAACGGGCCAGGGCATCGCGAGGCTGTAGCAGCCCAGCATGAGAATCAGGCGGTTTCTCGGACTCTCCCGGCCCAAACGGTCGGAAATCACGCCGCCCAGCAGCAGACCGATGAGCGTGGGACCGCTGATCGAAAAATTGCCGAACAGCCCGGACTGCGCCAGGCTCATCCCGAACGAATCATGCAGAAATACCGGGAGCCAGGTGACGAGCATCCAGGTCGCAAGGGAAAAGACGCCCAGCGCGATGATGATCGACACGTAGGAAGGTATGGAAAGGAGCACCCGCATGGTGTCGGCAAATCCGGCGGCCGGGGCGGATGGGGCGCGCTTTCCCCTGTCGCTGGAACCGACCTCGACATTCTTCAGCAGAAGGAGGAAAACCGCCGAAAGCAGTATCCCCAGTACTCCCAGGATGATGACGCTCGGCCGCCATCCGTAGTGGTCGCCGATCCAGCCCGCCGCGCCGCCTCCCAGGATGGGGCCAAGAGTCATTCCGGAAGCCAGGATCGCAACGGCCCTGCCCCGGGTGCTCTCGTCATGACAGTCGGCCAGGATGGCCATCGAGGCCGGCACGTAAAAGGCCTGCGCAACCGCCAGCACGACCCGCGTTGCCATCAACTGCCCCCCCGTGGTTACCAGCCCCGCCCAGATGGTCACCAGACTCCAGAGAAACAGACATGCGATGACCACCCGCCTGCGCGGCAGCCTATCGCCGGCATATCCGGCAAAGGGCGAGCACGCGGCATATACCCAGAGGAAAGTGGACATCAGCGCGCCGAGCTGGAGGTCGGACAGGTGGAGTTCTTTGCGGATCAGGGGCAGGACGGAAAAGATGACGACCCGGTCTTCCAGGTTGAGGAAACCGGCAAAGAAGAGAAGCCCGATGACCACCCATTTATACTGGGGGCCGGACAGCAACGCCTCGATACTGGCAGGGACTTTCATGAAACCGCCCTCTTTGGCACGCGGGCGCGTGAAACGCCACAGGCCATCCGGTGCCGAGATGGATGCAAGACTTCCTGCAAGAGCCCGCGCGAGCTGCCCGGAGCCCTATCCCCACAGGGGCTCCGAGAATCTATCACGCCCGGCAGGCGGGCCATTGTAGCACGACCTTTACGGAACCGGAGCCGGTCCGGGCGCCCCGCAGTTTCAAGACGCGAAATCGTGCGGATGACGCTATGCCTTGGAGGCAGCCGATTGACATGTTTCGTCTTCAATAGCAGGATCCAGAGCGGACGGCATCGCCGAGCGGAATGGAGCCGGATCCAATTCCATGGGGCCGGACCGGCGCACTTGCCGGCAGCCTGCATATCCGCAAGGGAGGGATGATGAGATTTTCGAAGCGGGCAGTCGGATCCCGAATCGTTCCGACCTGGGCGCTCGTAATCATGACTTCGATCCCGCTGGGTTGCGCCCGTGAGTATACCCCGAGCCGGGAGTCCGCAGCACGGCTCGCCGAGGAGATTCAGCGCGCGATCGGGGACTTCAGGGGATCCGTGGGGATCTACGCCAAAGACCTTGAGACGGAACGGTGCTTCGAACTGCACGCAGACGAACTCTTCGCCACCGCCAGCGTGTTCAAGGTCCCGGTCATGATCGAGCTATTCAGGCGCGTGGAGTCCGGGGAGATGAAGCTGGGCGAGCGCCGCAGGATCCCCGACACGATCTCCCGCCGCGCCTTTCCGATGCACACGGGAATCTTGCGATATCTGCAGGACCCGGCGGAACTCACGGTGCGGGACCTGTGCCGTCTGATGATCATCGTCAGCGACGACATCGCGACCGACACGCTCATGGAGACCGTCGACCCCGTTTCCGTGACCAGTACCATGGAGCGATTGGGTTTTCCAAACACTCGCGTATCCGGAAACGTCACCGTGATGCACTACCGGATGGCCGGGATTCAATCGCGGGTCGGGAGTCCGGAGCTCGACGCTGCGCTCCTGGCACGCAGGAAGGAGGGCCACTTTCTTTCCGCAGGATTTGCCGACCGCACCCCGGCCGGAAATGTGACCACTCCGCGCGAGATGGGAAGAATCTTCGAGAAGATGCACCGCGGCGAAATCGTAAGCCCGGAAGCCTCGCGCGCCATGCTCGAAATCCTGAAGCAGACCGAAAGCCGCAACATGATCCCGCGCCATCTTCCCCCGGACACCGTCGTGGCCCACAAGATCGGGGGGACCTGGAGGGTCAAGGCGGACGCCGGAATCGTCTACCTTCCCGGCCGGCCGATGGTCATGTCGATTTTCACTTACTACGTGCCGGAGGAGAAGCGTTCCGCCGATCTCATAGCAGATTTGGCGCGCATCCTTGCCGCCCGCCTCCCGGGCAGCGAGTGACCCGGATGCAAAGCAGCCGAGCCGGCGCAGTGGAGTCGTTCGGCGCTGCCTGTGCCTTCTTTTCTGTGGCTTCTTTGTCGGGCGGCTCTCGTTCCCGGTCCGCGGCTTTGCGCCTTGCAGCGACCTTGTCCCAGGTCCGGGATCATGCTCTAATCCGGACGGAGGCGAACGAATCGAAACCAGAAGGAGACTTGAAGCGGCAGCAGCGGAGGGTTGAGAGAATGGTCCGATGCGATTCGACGACGCGAAGGCGTTTCCGGTATTTCCCGGTGATCAGCCTGATTCTCCTGGTTGGGCTTTCCAGAGCCCAAGAACCGCCGGCACACATCAAGGTGGCCGCCGTACAGTTCAGCCCGCGAGGCACGGTGGAGAAAAACACCGAGGCCATCGTGGAAAACCTGGCCGAGTGTTCCCGCCGGGGTGTGCGCGTCGCGGTCTTTCAGGAATGCGCCGTCACCGGGTATGACAAGAAGCGGATCGCGGAAGCCACCGCCGAGCAGATCGATCAGGCCGAACAACGGATCGCTGCTGCCTGTCGCCAGTCAAACATCTATGCAGTCGTCGGAACGCCCATGGATATCGAGGGAACCCGATACAACGTGGCGATCGTCCTGAATCCCGAGGGAAAGCGCATCGAACGATATGCCAAGATCCAGCTGGTTTCGGGCGATGACTGGGCAAAGCCGGGCTCGCAGATGTCCGTGTTCCGGATCGACGGCATCCCCTGCTCGATCATCATCTGCCACGACGAACGGTACCCGGAGCTTGTTCGCCTGCCGGTGCTGGCCGGGGCGCGTCTCATCTTCTACCTTTCGAGCGAATCCTCTCTGACGAAGGAAGAAAAACTCGTTCCCTACCGGGCCCAGATCTCGGCCCGGGCGGACGAGAATGACGTCTACATCGTCCAAGCCAACAGCCCGGCGATGCTGTCCCACGGCCAGAGCCGGATTGTCCGCCCGGACGGCAACATTCTCTGCGAGGCGTCCATGTTCCGCGACGAAGTGATCACGGCGGACCTGGACATGAGTCAGGCCACGGGCGCGACCGCACTGAAGAGCCTGGAGTACCCAGCCCTCCGCGAATGGTGGGAACTCGGCATCCGCAAGGTCCTCATTCGCGACTAGAACCTTGCGAGGCGCTTGAGCCCGTAGAAATGCCGTTCTCTATCGGTGCGGACCGGAAGAGGCCGCGACATCTCGCCGTTGTTCGGCCGGCGGCCGTCGGGGTACAGCAGGTACCGCCTTCCTCTCTCCGTCGAAAATCTGAGGATCCGGCCTTCGAGTCGAGTATCGTATTTGCCCTTCCCGTCCAACTCCTCGAGCACGGCCGGCCCGCCAAACGGATTCCACACCTCGCACGGGCCTCCCGCCTCCGATGTGATCAACGCGAAGCGAACTTTGCCCCGCTCCAGTCGCGCCGTGACCAGGAATGCTCCTTCGGCGCGCAGGTCGGAAAAAAAGGCATCGTGCCATCGGTCGGGAATCGTCGGGAAAAGTCGGATCCGGCCATGGTGGGACTGCAGCAGCATTTCCATCACGGCCGCCGCCGCACCGAAGCCCGCCTCCAGAGTCGTGGGCTCATAGGTGAACCGCGACAGGCCGAACATCCGCGGATCTCCGTTGACGTGGAGCGTGTTCGGCTTGATGAACAGGTTCGCATACAGGTCGAGCATCAGCCAGGCCATGTTTCCGTTCCCGGCGCGCGAAGCGATCAGCGACATCCACGGAAACGACCAGCCGGTCCACGCCCCCGTGCCGTGATTCCGGATCTCGGCGATGGACTCCTGAATCAGCAGACGTTCCGCTTCGCTTCCCTCCGCGGTCAGCAATCCCAGGGGGTGGATGGCCATGAGGTGAGAATGGTGCCGGTGGGACGAAGTGAGAGGTTTGCCGGCGCTGATCAAGAGACTACCGTTGGCCCGAGGATAATCTATGAGACCCTCAAGAACACTTTTTACGCGTCCGGTGAGACTGTCCTCCAGACCCAGGATTCTGGTGGATTCCAGGATTGCGCCGCCCAGAAACCGGATCAAGGCCACGTCGCACGCGGGATCCATGACCAGGGCGTCCATGGACCCTTCGCCCCATTCGGGCGAGTGGCTGAGCGGAATATGCAGTCTGCCGTCCGGTCCGGGCTCGAGCAGATTGGCATAAGTGAGAAAAGCCAGCCGGAGGAACGGGAACGCGCGGTCCCGCAAAAACTGCCGGTCCTGGGAATACAGGAAGTGAAGCCAGTAGTGGTGGGCAAGCCAGGCGGCGTTTCCCGGCCACAGTTCTGCGCCTGTATAGCCCCAGACCCGCTCCCCGCGAGGGCCGATCGCGCAGCCGGACCAGATGCCCTCGAATCCGAAAAACTGCCTGCACTGCCGCTGCCACCGGGGCAGGCATTCGAAGAAAGTGCGGTAGAGCGGCTCGCCCAGCTCCAAACGGTTGGACGTATAGATAGGCCAGTAGGTCTGCTGGACGTTCATGTCCAGATGATAATCGCCGGCCCAGGGCGGCATGCCGCCATCCGATGTCCAGAGCCCCTGGAGCGTGATCGGATACCCGCCCGGCCGTGTGGAGGCACCCAGCTTGTACATCTCGATGTAGTACAGGGCCTCCAGGTGGGCATCCGGGACTGTGAGGAAGGACCGCTTCCAGTAATCCTCCCACCAGCTCTCGTGCGATGCCTGCGCGCCGCCCGCACGGCATGCTTCCTCCGCCAGGGCACGGGCCGCACGGAGCGGGTCTTCCGCATCCTGATTGGACAGCAGGGAAACCGCAATGCACTGCCCCGAAGGTTCGGCGGCGCAACGCCGCCAGGCAACAGCGTACTCATATCCGGCCGGCGTTTTTGCATGGAGAGTGCCCCCGGCGGCCTCCGATGCAACAACGGGATCCGGATAGCCCATGTCTTTAAGCGTGCGGGTTGCCCTCGAATCCAGATGATCCATCCTTACCCGCACCGTCGCCGATCCGGCTCTGTCCCCGCTCATCCGAATCCACAGGAGGTTCTGCCTGGCATGGGTCAGAAGCGAGAGCTTCAGGGGCTTCCCATGGACGAGCAGTCCTATGGTTGCGGTTGCCCGAGACAGGCTCAGACGAGCTTCCTGCCATCTTACGGATGGGCCGAAGCCGATTTCAATCCGCGGCATGGGAAGCCGGGTCGGCCGCGGTCCCTGCCGCAAGGAGGTGAAGAGGCTTTCTTCCACCTCCTTGCGCCGGCCTTCGGCGACCATGCGACGCAGCTTCGCGTAGGTGATGTCCCCCTCTCCAAGAATGCGTTCGCGGGTCTCCCAGGCGTCATACCGGTCGAGCGTGATCTTCAGGGTGGATCCGTCACCCCAGACCATGGCCCCGATGTGTCCGTTGGCGAGCGGAATCCCTTCCAGCCAGCGCTGCGGCGGAACTTCCCACACCATGTCGTGCTGTTCCAGGAAAGAGGCCATCGGCGTGCTCAGGACTGCCAAGCCTAACAAGACCGCTGGGAATGTCGGCATAGATTCCTCACTGTAAGGCCCGTATCCTCAGGCTGATCCAGCAAACGATGGAAGCCCGTGTCCTCCCTGTCTTTTCCCCTTCGTTGGATCTTCGCAGAACGTCTGGGCCGCCGAGACCGGTTCAAGTCGCGGATCAAGACTGAAGAGAGGGTGCAAACCGGTCCGGCGCACAGACTCCCGGGCCTATGTGCCCGCCGCCCTCAGGGGGTCGCAGGGCGGGTGTACGGCCTGAGGCATGCGTCAGAATTCCGTAACATTAATGAGATCCGCGAATACCCGTTCGAACGTGAGATCGTCGATTCTCCGCGTCTCCGGGGATTTTACGCTGTAGTCGTCGGCGAATTTCTTGTTGGGAAAGGCAAGTCTGCCGCGCACCGGAGTCGGCCACCGGCAGGGCTTGTAGGAACGGATGCTCCGGACCGCTCTTTCCGCCGCTGCCCTCAAGGCCGAGCGAACCAGCACGGGAGGGACCAGCCTCGCATATTCGGTCGCATATCCGGTCTTGGTGCATACGGTGACGATGTCATCGCCGAGAAAGTTGCGGGTTTCCCGGCAAACGGCCTCATCCCCCGTGACCATGATTACCGGTATCCCGTAGTGGCCCGCCGTCAAAGCGTCGATGGCGATCTCGCCCACTTCCCGATCGCCCAGGAAGTATCTTCGGCCGGACGCCGAACTCTTCGTGTGGCTCAATACGCCGTCTGCCGTGCCGGCCATGGCGTGATACCCGAGGAGGATGACGGCATCGAAGCCATTGTCCAGCCCGATCAGGGGATGCATGCCCTGTTGAAATCCGCAAATGTATTGGGCGGCCGGATTCATGAGTTCAGGAACCGCATTGTGTCCGCCATGATGGCCATCTCTGACGAAGATCTCGCCCGCGCCGGCGGCCAGGCAGCCCTCGATGACGGCGTCGATCTCAGCCATCAGGAGTTTCCGGGCTTCCTGGTATTCAGGATTCGTGGCCTGTGTTTCCCTGGTCTGTTGCCAGCGATAGATACCTGCCACGCCCTCCAGATCCGTGGCAATGTAGATCCGCGGCCGGACCGGTTTCTGATCCTGTGCCGGGGTTTGAGTGTCCGGGGTGCAAAGAAGGGCTGCGATCAGCAGGGCGAAGGCCACGACGTGGCCCCGCGATCGCCTCGCGGCCGGCATGCGGGTCCTGCAAAGACTGTCAATGTTCAACATCGCCAACGTTCTCCTCATGCGGTTCTGGGTGTGGTGCCGCCGGCACCCTGTTCCTACTGCGATTTCCGGACCCGCTCCCCTATCGAGCTTTTCGGCGGACATAACCACTTCGGCATCGCCGCATGAACGCCTCACGATCCCGGTTGCCGGGGCGCCGGCAACTCTGTGAAACCGCGATTGTCACCGACTCGAAAATCGTCGCCGACATATACGGTTCCGCGTCGGGATCCGAGACCAGTCTCGCGCCACCTCCACCCAGGGGGGCGCATATTCCTTGCCGCCGGTGAGCAGGTACCCTGCAGCGCCGACTCCCACGGCTGCATGAATTACTCACGATCTCTTCGGCTTTGAGAGCTTCGGGGCGGCGTTATCAGCGGCGAGAAAGCGCTCGAATTCGAGAAGATGCCTGATCATAGCGGCAGAAGCACCTCGACTATCCCTGCCCGCGATCCGTCGATAGATCTTCCGGTGATTGTTGTAATCCTTCTCCTTGAGCAGCAATGTGCTGAATCCGAACCGATAAAACTGCTCGCGCGCTTCGCCAAGAAGCCGATAGAGCGTCCCCATGACCTGGCCGATCACTTGATTGCCCGCAGCTTCGACGACGGCAGCATGAAACTTCATATCGTGGCGGAAGTAGACCTCGGGATCGGAGAGACTGCGAGCCATCCCCTCGAGCGCCTCGCGCATGCTCTTGAGATTCTCTTCCGAGCGCCGCTCGGCTGCCAGTCCGGCCACGAGCCCTTCCATTCCTTTCCGAGCCTCAAAGATCTCGATCAAAGCGCTCTTGTTGATGCTGAAAAGGATGGCAAGCGGCTCACCGGGCCATCGGTCTCCGGAAGCGATCAGGTAGGTACCGCTACCGGGTCGATGCTCGATGATGCCGAGGAGGCTCAGGGCGCGCAAGGCCTCCCGGAGCGATGGCCGACTGACATCGAGCATGCCCGCGAACTCTCTTTCACCCGGAAGTCGGCTCCCGGGCACCAAATGTCCCCCATCGATCAGCGACTTGATTTGCCGGATGATCTCCTCCGGTTTGGAGATTTTGTGGATCGGCCGGATCGGAAGCAAGCCTGGGCGATCCTGCCGGGAAAGGCTCCGTTTTGTCATGTTTGCCCCAGACATGCCCGCAGTTTCCTCAAAAGGTCAGCTGGTCTGTCCGCCTGATCTATATCTCCTACTCCTGCACGGCCCAAAGGTCAAGCCTTATCCTGGAAACACACGGTCGGCCCCTGGGTGCGAGGGTGGATCCACGGCTCAGGGATGCGGGTTACGATCTAATTCGATCAAAGAAGGCGAGCTGCTCCAGATCCTTCTCGAGGGAGGCAACTTGCGCCGCCGCGAGGTTCGTGTTGGGCGTTCGCGCCGGGCCGACATCCACACCCAGCAGTGCCATCACGGCCTTCGCTGCGCCCAGATAGCCGTATCCGGACAATACTCGCAGGAGCTGAACGGCGTACAACTGCTCTTTGCGTGCGGTTTCCAGATCGCCGGTCAGAAAAGCTCGGATCATCCTATGGTAGATCGGTGCGGCATAGGAATAACTGCTGCCTACTGCGGCCGTTGCCCCTAGCGCCAGCCCGGCAAGCAGAAAGTCATCGTTTCCCCAGAACAACTCATAGTTTCCGGGCATGTGGCGGCAAAGCTGAAAACCCGACAAGTCCGTGTTCGTCCATTTGATCCCGAGGAGGTTCGGGATCCGTTCCTTCCCGCGAGTGAGAAATTCGGGCATGGAGAGGTTCACGCCGGTCAGTGAAGGGATATCATAAAAATAGAAGGGCAACTCCGGTGCTCCTGCGGCAACCTCCGCGCAGCATTCGATGAGTTCCTCCACCGTAGAGGGTTTGAAATACGAAGGAGCAAGCGCCGAGATCGCAAAGGCTCCGATTCGCTCTGAATGCGCGGCCAATGTCCTTGCATCCCTAAGGCAATTTGCGCCCACATGCACGATGACCGGCAATCCATTGCCGGCGGACACCTCCATCCAGCGCTCGGCCAACCGACGGCGCTCTTCGACGGTGAGGGAGTGGCCTTCCCCGGTGCTGCCGGCGATGAACACTGCGGCAATTTCATTGCTTCTCAGATGTTCCGCTTGTCGTTCCACCGCTGACAGGTTGAGCCGGCCGTCCGGCTTGAACGGCGTGTGGACCGCTGCGACCAGTCCGTTAATCCTGTGGTGTCTCATACCAGCCTCCATTCAGGTGCGTGGGAAACACTGCCTTGAAGCTGCCGCAGAGGACGGAACCCGCGACAGGCAAATCGATTCCTTTTTCTGTTGACAGGGCCAGCCCGGCATGATACCAAAATCCGAGAATATGTGGTCTGACCAAGTGACCATCTTACCAATGCGCTGAATGGTCACTCAGGTCAAGGAGAATCTGGTCGCAAAATGCATACGGCCGCTGTCGCAATCATCTTCGGTGCTGTGGGCCAGACGGAGAAGGGCTCCCGTGGCCGCGCGCTGCGCACGCGGCATTCTCCCATGCCCATCCCAGCACACGCGCATTCCATCAAGAGAGGCACCGACACGATCTGCTCACCCAAGCGAACCCATGAGGAGGGAACATGAAACCGATCGGTTCTGTGCGCCTGCTTCTTTGCTCCACGATCCTTGCCTGCAGCTTGCAGGGGGTGTCGGCACAAACCCTTCAGGGGGACATTTCCGGAATCGTCCGGGATCCCAGTGGCGCTGTAGTACCTGGAGCCGAAGTGACGATCACGAACATGGCGACGGATGCCAAACGCGCGGTCATCACAGACGAAGCAGGCCGATATCATGCGCGTGCTCTGTTTGTCGGAACGTATCGCATCGAGGTTCAGGCCTCAGGTTTTCAACTGGCCCTCGTGGAAGGGATCGAGGTGAAACCGGCGGCAGTGGTCCCTGTGGATATCAGCCTGCAGTTAGGGCAGCCATCGGAAACCGTCAATGTGACGGACGAAGTTCCGGTGATCCAGAGCCAGAGTGCAACTGTAACGTACGGCCTTGACCCGGCCGCGTTCGGCAAATATGAAGTCGTGAATAGCTCCCGCACCATGGGGCCCTTTGCCGCAGTGGGCTGGACGCCCGCACAGGCGACGGGGAGGGATTCCTTCTTTGTCTTCCGCGGCGCTCCTACGGACTATACGGGCCTGACCGTGGAGGGCCAGTCGGGCCGCGGGCTCAGATTTCGGATTCCGGCGAAAGCCCAGCGATCCGCCGAAGTGGTCGCCTTCAGCGCACCTGCGGAATATGAGCGTGCGGTCACCGTGAATACCACCTACAAGACAGGCACCGACAGCCTTCACGGCTCCCTGGATGGAAACCTTCAAAACCCTGTCTTGAATGCCGTCAAGACGCCTGTTTATCAAGGTCCCCGCGATCCCGGTGTCTCGACATGGAGGTATCATGTGGTCGCTGGGGGACCTGTTTATATCCCCCATGTCTATGATGGGAGAAAGAAAACCCATTGGTTCTTTGCCTACCAGAATAACGTGGGTGGCTTGAAGGCCAAGGTCGTGCCGGGAGCGAGCATTCCCACGATGCTGATGAGGGACGGCGATTTTTCCGGATGGAGCATCACGATCAAGGATCCTCTCACAGGCCAGCCTTTTCCCGGCAACAAGATCCCGGCCAGCAGGATAAGCCAGGTGTCCCGGCTCGCCGCCGCAGAGTTCTTCGACAGGGGCGGGTATCCCTTCCGGTACGTCGGCAGTCCGTCCTCGACTGTGGGCAATGCCGAATGGCTGGAGATCGACGACATAGGATCCAAGTCGTACCTGATCAAGCTCGATCATAACTTTGCCAATGGCGATGTCCTGGCGGCCAGTTATACCTGGTCCCCCCAAATCTACAATCAGGCCGGGCCGCAGTGGTTCCAGCAGCCGTCCAACTGGTACACCATCAACCTCGCCCACACCCATCTCTTCGGCTCCAGCGCCATCAACCAATTCCGCGTCGGCGGCACACGCAACGAGGACAGCAGGTTTGCCAGTCTTCCGGATTTTAAAGGCCCCGAATATGGCGCGGAGGTAGTCGAGCGCTATGGCCTGATGGGGCTCGAGAATCTGCCGGCGGACTATGCGGGCCGCCCGCAGTTCGTCATCAGCGGGTGGAACCCGGTTCCCTGGGATACGGGCATGACCATTGCCTCTGACACGGCCACAGAGACCGTCTTCAGCTATTACAGCCTGAATGACATTGTCACTTAC
This sequence comes from Acidobacteriota bacterium, assembly GCA_013388445.1. Lineage (GTDB taxonomy): Bacteria > Acidobacteriota > UBA6911 > UBA6911 > UBA6911 > JACADW01. Next base: position 27,753 of record JACADW010000275.1, read on the forward strand.
ACGCGCGGCAATCATGAGATCAAAGCGGGGTTTTCGGCGCGCAAGATCCTTCACGACTCCGCAGCTTCCGGCAACGTGTTCGGCTCCTTTTCCTTCAACGGCAAGTTCACCGGAGAGCCGTATGCCGATTTTTTGCTGGGATATCCGGCATCTTTCAGCAGAACCAACCTGCGGCCGTGGATCGCCGCCAGACGGATGGAGTACGGAGCCTTTGCACAAGACACCTATTCGCTGTTCGGAAAGCTGATCCTCTCCTTTGGCCTGCGCTGGTGCCTGTATTCAGCCCCCTACGACAAGAACGGCCTATACTACAACTTCGACTTGAGAACGCTCCAGCTGGTCGTTCCGGACCGCCATGCGCTGAACAACGTGCATCCAGCCTGGCCGCAGGACCAAATACCCGTCCGGCTGGCCAGCGAGCTCGGCTATCCCGACAAGCTGATGAACACCCATTCCGACTGGTCCCCCCGACTGGGTCTTGCATTCCGGCCTTCCAGCGATTGGGTCATTCGCACAGGCTACGGGTTATATACCGGGATCATGGCATTCTCCGAACTCCAGACTGCGGGGCCATTTCAAATCACAGAGTCCTTTACAAATGGTTTGGTCGGCGGCATACCTCAGTACTCGTTCCCGTCGCCCTTCCCACCTTCAACCGCGAAAATCGGTGTGAGCAGTGCAACCCACGTCGATCCCGATTTCCGTACCGGCTACACGCAAAACTGGAACTTGACTCTCGAGAAATCCTTGTTCAGAAACTGGGGAGCCCGGCTATCCTATCTGGGGTACAAGACGACGCGAAACCCCTATCAATATGACGCCAACGTGCCTCAGACGTTCAGCACAACTCCCTATACGATCGCTCGACGCCGGTTCCCGCAGTTCGCGAGCCTGAATCTCGTGACGAACGGCGCCAACCTCCATTACCATGGCTTTGAGATCTCCGCCAACCGCTCGATGAAACGAGGGCTGATGCTTCAGGCCTCTTACTCCTGGAATCGGAATGTGGGGGAGATCATCACAAACAATCCTGAGACTCAGACTCCGGGAAGCATCGACTACGCCTGGGACCGAGCGCGGGACAAGGGGAATATCCCCTACTGGACGCGCCACGATTTCCTGGTGACCTTCGTTCATGAGCTGCCTCTGGGAACGGGAAGAAGGTGGGGAGCCAGTCTATCGCAACGCGGCTGGCTTGGGAAACTGGCAAACGGAGTCGTCGGCGACTGGGCCTATTCGGGCTATTTCAATTGGCATTCGGGAACCTTCTTCACGCCGACGTACTCCGGCGTGGATCCCGCCGGCATCAACAAGTTCTCCGGTCGGCCCGATATCGTCCCGGGAGCCGACCCGTATGAGGGGGGCGCAATGTTGGACTCGGAGCAAGGTGGTTCAATCGCGCAGCCTTTTCCATACCCCAGCCCGGCACGCTCGGGAACGCCAAGGTGGGCTCCCTTGTGGGACCCGGCGCATGGATCTTTTCCGTAAACCCCTACAAGAACTTTCCGATCCGCGAACAGGCCAGTTTGCAAATCGGCGCTCAGATCGAAAACCTGTTCAACCATCCAAACTATGACCTTCCCAATGCCATCATCAACCGGCCCAACGGAGGCCTGATTCAGAACGTGCGGCAGGCGCGGCGGGTGCAAGTGAGTATGGGCGCGGTAATTGAGGGAGGAGGGCACATTCCCGATCAAGAAAAGCGATAGAAAGCAGGCAGGCCCCCTCGGAAAGCTTGACTCAAGCCCCCCGAGGGGGTTTTTTTA
>JACADW010000231.1 GCA_013388445.1 Acidobacteriota bacterium
CTGTTGCCTTCTCGGCTAGCGTGGTGGGCGTTATTATGTTCGAAGGCTCGTTGGCGAGCGTCCGGGCCAAGTTGGTGGCATTCCCGATGATGGTGCCACGTCGGATGCCGTCCCGGATCTCGCTGGCCGGCCGGCCCGGTTCATCGATCAGGATGAAGCGGTCAAGCTCGCGGCTCTCCTTCTCGCGGGTCTTGTAGAGGTCGCCATCGTAATTCCCGTAGAGGCTTCCCTCGGTGCAGACCTGAGCGACGTGGGACAACCGCGCGTCCGAACGGGCGACCAGTGCGGCATCCTTGCAGGCGGCAGACTTCGCGGCACGCACGGCCGTGCCAGCCAGTTCGCGAAGGCGGGAAAGATTGAATTCGCTCTGCTTGCCAGCGCCGAGCAGCAGGAGTCTTTCCGCCTTCAGGCCGGCGGGACGGTGGATCAGGCAGGTATTGTGCAGCTTGGGCTTGAATTCACCTGAGGACCGCAGGGAGCTGACCACGCTGCCCGTGAGCTTATCAAGCGCGCGAAGCATCGTCGACGTGTCGGGTTCGTCTTCAAATACCGGATAAGCCAATAGGTTGCAGCTGGTCTTGGTGTACTTCTGCGCCGAGAACTCGATATCCATCTGCCCCTCCAGGTTACCTCACCGATGCCGTTTGACGGCCGCTCTCGCCTCCCGGTCCATTTCCTTGCGCCGCTCGGTTTCCCGCTTGTCGTGCAGCTTTTTCCCCCGGGCCAGACCCAGCTCCACCTTGATCCTGCCGCGCCTTAGATACACGCGCAGCGGTACCAAGGTCAATCCCCTTTCCTGCGTCCTTCCGATCAGCTTCCGGATCTCCTTGCGATGTAACAGGAGCTTGCGGACCCGCAAGGGATCATGGTTCTGGCGGTTCCCATGCGAATAGGGACTGATGTGGCAGTTGAGCAGAAAGGCTTCGCCCTTCCGGATCAGGGCGTAACTGTCCCTCAGGTTCAGGCGTGACCCGCGGATCGACTTCACCTCCGTGCCTAGCAGCGCGATCCCGGCCTCGAGCCGGTCGAGTATGAAATAGTCGTGGAACGCCTTTTTGTTCGTGGCGAAGAGCCGTTCCGAGGTGTCACGTTTTTCACTCATGGTCAACCAGCTGCAAGAGATTGACGATTGATGATTGACGAATGGCGTATAAGGTCGGAGGGTTGGTGGATAGGGTTTGCAGCACGCTCTTTCCGGATGCCGCGCTTTGTTGCCGAGAGACTCCTGCTGAATCTCTGAGGTCCGTGCTGGCGGTTTTTCGGGGCAGCCGAACAGAATCGCACTCTCCGGAGTTCCCGGTCTTACTGTACTCAATGGTTGCGGCTTGCCCGCGCCAATCTGGCCTTGAACTATGACAGCCCCCCTCCACGAATCGTCAATCGTCAATCGTCAATCGGCTGATGTATTCCTTGACGGCCTCCGTCCAATGCCGCATAGGCGGCAGCCCCTCCCGTGACAGGCGCGCATTGGCCAGCACGGAATTGGCTGGCCGTGCAGCCGGTCTCGGAAACTCTGCGGTCGTGACCGGCGTGACTGCGATACCGGTGATGCCCGCGCATCGCAGCGAAAAGCGGGCCAGCTCGAACCAGGTGCAGGCACCGCTGTTGGTCACGTGATAGGTGCCGCGGCAGCCGACACTCAAGAGCTTTATAGTGTGTGTAGCCAGGTCCCGCGTGTATGTCGGGCTGCCCCGCTGGTCGTGCACGACGCGAAGGTCCCTCCCTGCCTGAGCTGCCTTCAAGATTGTGCGGATGAAATTCGTTCCGTTATCCCCGAAGAGCCACGACGTGCGGATGATCACGTGCTCCTCGCAGCCGAACCTGACCAGGTTTTCGCCCTCCAGCTTGGACTTGCCGTACACGCTAAGCGGGCCGGTCGGATCATCCTCGAGGTAGGGATCTTCCTTTCGCCCGTCAAAAACGTAGTCAGTGCTGAAGTGGACGAGCAGAGCCCCGGCCTCATGCGCTGCCCTGGCGAGGTTGGCCGGCCCTTGGGCGTTCACGCGGAAAGCCTCCTGCTCGTGCGATTCGCAGTGGTCCACCTGGGTAAGCGCAGCGGCGTTGAGGACCACGTCCGGACGGAACGCCCTGATGTGCTTCCGGCACTGCTCGATGTCCGTTATGTCGAGGTCCTCGATGTCATAGCCCCGCAAGTCCGGGCCCTCGCCCAGGGCGCGCAAGAGGTCCGAGCCCAACATGCCACGTGAACCGACTACCAGCGATCTCATCCTGTCTATGCGTTCGTTGTTTGATTGATGGGAGCCGCACTCCAGGCAGATCCACCGCTTTGGCCTGTCTGGTGTCTGAGGCGCAGAGCTATGCCCGCCGCTTTCACGGGATCATGACCCGGATGCTCGCATCAGAGCTCTGAAAGAGTCCTGTGGCGCTGCCGGTACATCCGCTCGTAGTAAGTAACGTACTCGCCGCTGCGCACGTGTTCCACCCAGGCGGGATTCTGCCTGTACCAGTCTATTGTGGCCTGCAGTCCCTGTTCGAACGGAATGGAGGGCCGCCAGCCGAGATCGCGCTCGGTCTTTGAGGGATCGATGGAGTAACGGCGGTCGTGCCCGGGTCGATCTTTCACGAAAGCGATCAGATCCTCCCCCTTGCCCAGGGCCCGGAGAATTCGCTTCGCAATCTCCAGGTTCGGCATCTCCTGCCTGGCTCCGATGTTGTAGATCTCGGCCGGGGTGCCGTGATGCAGGACGCGGTCGATCGCGTTGCAGTGGTCGCGAACATGAATCCAGTCCCGGACGTGTAGACCGTCGCCGTAAATCGGTAGCGGCAGTCCCGAAAGTGCGTTGGTGACAAGCAACGGGATCAGCTTCTCGGGGAACTGGTATGGCCCGTAGTTGTTCGAGCAGCGCGTGATAATCGCGGGCAGCCCGTAGGTCCGATGGTAGCTGCGCACCAAAAGGTCGGCCGAAGCCTTGCTCGCCGCGTACGGACTGTTGGGAGCGAGCGGACTCGACTCGGTGAATGAGCCCGATGGACCCAGGCTGCCGTATACCTCGTCGGTTGAGACCTGGATGAAACGGCCGGTCTTGTTGCGGCGTGCGCCATCGAGCAGTGTAAGCGTGCCGAGGACATTCGTGCGCACGAAGTCCTGCGCGTCCAGGATGCTGCGGTCGACATGGGATTCGGCGGCGAAATTGATGATGGCGTCCACGCCTCGGCCGAGTATTCGGTGTACGATCTCCACTGCGCAGATGTCGCCGTGGATGAACTGATGCCGCGATTCATTCTCGAGGCCCGCGAGGTTTTCAAGGTTGCCGGCGTATGTGAGCCGGTCCAGGTTGATGATCTCGTATCCCGGGTGCGACTCGAGCATCAGCCGAACGAAATTCGAACCGATGAAGCCCGCCCCCCCCGTAACCAAGAGCCGCAACTACGATCTCCTTTCGGGGTAATGCAGGCCGGAGCATGCGAACTTTTGCTGCAGCCCTCAGCCTGCGGTTTTCAATCTTCAGTCAGTCAGATCGCTGGGCGTTCTGCGAGACCAGGTTCGAGGCCCTGAGCAGCGACTCGAAAGTGCCGGCATCGGTCCACCACCCTTCGAGCACGTCATACTGCATCCTGCCCCTTTCTATGTACGCGTTGTTGACGTCGGTTATTTCGAGCTCCCCACGGTCGGACGGCTTGAGGTCCTGGATGAAGCCGAAGACCTCTTCGTCGTACATATATATGCCCGTGACGGCGTACCGCGAGGCCGGCAGCTTGGGTTTTTCATCAATACGTATGATCCTGTCGCCCTGAATGGCCGGGACACCGAAACGCCCGGGATCATCGACCTCCTTGAGCAGGATCCGGGCCCCCCCACCCTGCTTCTTGAAGTTTTCGACGTAGCGTCGAATCGAGCCCTCGATGATGTTGTCGCCCAGAATGACACAAATGGGCTGGCCGTCGGCAAAGAACTCCGCCAGTGAGAGGGCGGCCGCGATTCCACCCTCTCCCTCCTGGTAGGTGTAGTTCAGGTGGGCAAGCCCGAACTCCTTGCCGTTACCCAGCAGGCGGAGAAAATCCCCTGCATTCTTCCCGCCAGTGACGATCATGATGTCACGGATTCCCGCTTCCACCAGGGTTTCGATCGGGTAATAGATCATCGGCTTGTTATAGATGGGCAGCAGGTGCTTGTTAGTGACCTTGGTCAGCGGATGGAGCCGGGAACCAAGGCCGCCTGCCAATACCACGCCTTTCATGGATTCACCTCATGGGCATTGGGAATGTGAGGGCATCTCACTATAGCACAACACCTTATCGCGCGGCACATTGGCCACGTTGTCAGCCGCGAGCACCGGCATACCGGGATCCCGGTTGGGGACTGCTCTGGAGCTCGTACAGCTTCGCGTATTTGAAAAAGACCGAGACGGCTCCCATAACGGCTACAATCAAGCCTGGAGCGCCGTCGAGAAACCCGCGTTTGAGGAAGTAGGCCTTGAGAAAGGTCACTGTAGGGTTCAGCAGCATCCTGGCCGGTGTCGACCGCTTCCCCCTTTCACTGTAGTCGGCGGCAGCCAGCGAGGAATAAGTCTCGAGCCTGCGCAGGTAGTCCGAAAGGCTCCGGTAGGTAAAATGGTGAATTTTTCCCTTCAGGTATCCCGGCTCCCCATCGATTCCCACCGATTCATGTACACGCCCTCCCTGCCAGCGTCCGTGCCGCCGGTCGAACAGACGGAGCTGGAAATCCGGGTACCAGTCGCCGTGGCGGATCCAGCGTCCCATGAATGAGGCAACGCGCGGGATTCTGTAGCCATGGTGTGCCGGATTGCTGCTACGGAGCTCCTCGATCTCTTGCCGGAGGGGTGGAGACACACGCTCATCTGCGTCCAGCGAAAATATCCAATCGAAGGCTGCCTGCTGCACCGCGTAGTTCTTCTGATCGACGAAGCCTGTCCAGTCCCTGTGCAGGATCCGATCCGTGTGCCTGCGGCAAATCTCGAGCGTCGTATCGGTGCTGCCGGAGTATACTACCACGATCTCATCCGCCCAGGCAAGGGACTCCAGCGCCTCGGCGATATTCGCCGCTTCGTTGCGCGTTATCACTGTTGCAGAGATCTTCTGCATGGTTGAAAGGGCAGGGCCGAGGCATCGTCAGGCAGCCCCGTTGCATGGGATGCCTAGAAAGCGACTCCGGCGCCCACCCGGCCTCCGGCTTGCATTTTCCTTATCGGCGCCTCGCTGTAGAATCGAGCGAGAAGCCGCAGCAGCTCCCGGTCCGAACGCTTCATTGTCTCACGACTCAGGCGTCGTTTTTTCCGGATAACCGGCAAATGTCGAATTCCCGTGAAGACAGCCCAGTAGAAGCGCCAGTCCATTATCGCCCAGCTGATCAGCACCCTCAGCGCCAGGGCGGTGATGTGTTGCGTGAACATCACCGGGTCGTGGAGCAGCATCCAGTGCATGAGGATCCGGCTCCTGCGGGAGAGCATGTCCAGTGTCCGGCGTCGGTAGCGCCGGTCCATCGTCCGGCTGGCGTCGTGGTAAGCAACGGAGCGAGGCTCGTACCTGACGCTCCAGCCGCGCTTCCAGCCGC
>JACADW010000242.1 GCA_013388445.1 Acidobacteriota bacterium
CTGAAGGGGGAGCCGTCCTGGATTGTGGACGAAACACTGGACGGAGAGGAATAGCTGGTCATCCGGGGACTGCCATTCTCGTCGAGAATCCCGAAAGTTATGGTTTGATCGGTTGCTCCCGAAGCAAGCCCGGTGAGCTGAATTGAAGGGTTTGCGGCGAGGCCGGTCAATACCCCGTTACCGTCGAAAGTCAGCGTACCTGTCCCGACTTGCACCGGCGGATCGCTTGCGGCTCCGCCAGTGTCCGTGGCAGGTATGGTTGCAGTCCAGGTCCATTGACCGACGGCGGTCTTCGTGAACGAGATTGTCACCAGGTGTGCTGTGCCGAGTGAATCGAAGATCTGCATGCTTGTGTTGAACTCTGTGCCGTCAGGAACCTGGCTGTCGAGGTTGGCCGACATGCTCATCGCGGTGGTCGCGCGTGGCGGGAGCGATCCTCCCTTCTCGATCATGATAGGAGCCAGCGTCGCATTGTTGCTCGCCGCTCCGTCTGCGACCGCGTAGCCCATGACATGGAATCCCTCGCTGTTGGACAGGTGCCCCTCCCGTGTAAGACCGAATGTGCCGCAGCGCGTGTACCCGAGTCCATCGCCGATTGAAACGACAAAGAACCCGTTACCACTGATCGCTGCATCGGTATTCCGGCCCGTATACGCGATCGAACCCTGGCTGAAGACCGGGCTCACTCCCTGGACGGTGCTGCCGACCCCTATCTGGATCGGATTGCCGTTGGCTGCCGTGGTTGTCGAGAGCCCGGCGAGCAGTTCGGCGAAATTGGTCTTGCTGCTCTTGAAGGCCGTCGTGTTGATATTGGCCAGATTGTTGCCGATGACGTTGATCGCCATGGCGTTGTTGTTCAAACCCGTCAGCGCAGTATAGAAAGAAGTCAGTGACATCTATTCGATCTCCCATCACATAAGTTGATCATTGCATTAAGCGGATTCCGAAGCCGTGACGTCTCCATTTCCGTTGACAAGCTTTGTGACGGCCTCGTTGATCGAAATGAGTTGCTCAAGCGAGCTGAAGGTGGCCAGCTGGGCAATGAAATCCTCGTTCCGAAGCGGGCTCAGAGGATCCTGGTGCTGGAGTTGCGCCACTAGCAGCCTGAGGAAATCGCTCTTTCCCAAGCTTTCGAATCCACCCGCTTTCTTCTCTCCGTCGGTCTCCGGAGAGTCGGCCGCCGCTTGCGAAATGTAGAGGCTCGTCGGCGTGATCGTCGTCATTGGATCATCTCCCATCAACAAAGGGCCCCATGACGTGACGGAGTCCGATCGCTGCATAAGCATCGCCCGTGCCAAACTCAAATCAAAGCAGCCGGTATCCCATAACCTTTTCATCAACACAGGGATAGAAAGCTGGGCGACGATCATGGTTGCTCCGATTTCAGCGATCAGGGGGGCAATTCTTGCCCTATAGGCAACCAATGCCTCGCCGCCCGCGTCTACCGGTACGTCCAGCGGATGCAGAAAAAACTTGGCGAAAGAACCCGTGAGTATGAAGAGCCTGGGCCGGCGTGCGAAAGCGGAATCAGCCTCGATTCCGACATTGCGCTGCTCGAATCAGTTGATCTCTTTCAAAATCAGCAGATTGACCTGTGGAAATCCAACTTCGCCGAAGTGGAAATCCTGACATATAACCTGACATCTCGGAAATTGCGCATCTATTAAAAATAGATTGTTTTCCGTCACGATTTTTCCGTTCGCCTGAAGGGGCCAAGGGTTGGAGGAGCAAAGGGGATCCCGGCCTGTCTTACCCTTTGCCGCTTTACCCCTTTGATCCTATGCCCCTGGGATCGGCGAGCGAAGCGAGCTAAGTTCTTTATTCGAAAAGAGAAGGACCCATTCTCGGTCCTCAACTTCGGAATCCACCATCAAACAACGTGCGGGGCATCAGGAACTCCGGCAATGACGGACGCACAGTGCCCTCCTCAACACGAGGAACACCGTGAAAGGAGCGACTCCCGCGTCGGGAGTGAGCTCTGCGTTCAGGAGCGTCGGAATGTCAGGCAACGGTATGGAAAGTACTGTAGGGGTGCAGCGCTGCCAGCGTCCGGGGATCCAGGGTGATTTCGCAGGCTGTCGGAAGCGCTTGCTCATCGGCAGGAGCGGGCTCGCCTGTCTGTCCGGAGGCGTCCTGTCCGGTCCGGTCATGCCACATCCCCCCATGATTCTGCAGCCCGGGGCCCTCCTGGATCACAATATCGATGTGATGGACTCTTAGTCCCAGCTCCTGCAGAGACTGCTGCAGCACAGGCAGATTGCTTTCCAAGAACTGCTTCAGGGCCGCAGATTCGGTGGTGATGCGGGCGATAAGACCATCGGACCCGCCTTGCGCCTCGAGACTGATCCGTCCCAGATGATCGGGCTTCAATTGGATCATTATCGCGTGCGTCGATCCGTTGGCCAGGACCACAATGCGTTCGGCGACCGTGAAGAGGAAGTCGGCATGACCGGTGGATAGGTCGCCTGCCTGGTGGAGCATGGGAATCGGCGCATCGGCGGACTTGTGCGCCTGCAAGGATGGTGTCGACAGGTGAGCTGCGGGCGAATCACCGAAGACGCGTTGCGCAGTTCCATCTTGATGGAATGATCGAAGTCTGGCGGCCGGGGAGCCTTGTGCAGCCGTATGCGTGCCGATTGAGACATCCCCAACTTCGCTCGGCGGCTGCATGAAGACCCGAGACTGAGCCCTCCGCAAAGCCTGCGATGTCTTAGGCTCGGCGGTCATGGCACCGGCGGCTTGTGTCTCCCGGATCGATGTCGGCTGAGGATCGATCAGGAGATTGCCGATAGGAAGCCTCGACCTTGAGGTGTCAGGATTTCCACCCTCACCTTCTGGGACGCGAATCAACGGGACTATGGCCTCCTTCGCCAGCTGGTCATTCGGCACACCCGGCCTCGCCGCGCCTGAATCTGAAATCCTGGCCGCCGCGCCATTGTCCCCACCGCATGAGGAGTCTTCAGGGGGAGGAATGGGTCGCGCGCTCCCATCATTTCCTGTCCCTACTTGACGCCAAGGCGCAGGTTGATCGGGTGCAGGACCTCGACCGCACGGCTCAACCACCTGCGAAACCAGCGGAATGCCCTTGCCCGCTTCTGAGTGCGCTTCGGCCTTGTTCTCGGCTGACGCGACTGAGTATTCCGTTCCAGCGGACCGGGCATGACGGATGCCTGCACCTGCGCCCGATTGCTGCTCGCCGGTCAGGGGATCCTGCGCCGGGATATCAGCTCCGCCTGGGATCGCATCCTCCGAGGCCGGCGGCTGCGCCAGGACCTGAGAATGGGCGATATGCGAAGCCGGCCATACTGGAGGCTCTGTGGCTGGCGCACCGGCCGTCAGCGCCCCCCCGATCGATGCCGGCTGAGAGTCGATCAGCGAATCGCCTGTAAGAAACTTCGACCCTGCAATGTCAGGCCTTCCGCCGTCGCCTTCTGGAACGCGTAGCACCGGGATTCCGGCCTCCTTAGCCGGGCGGTCATTCGGTACATCCGGACTCGCCAGTGCTGAATCTGAGATCGCCTCCGCCGCCTCGTCGTTGTCCCCACCGCGCGAAGAGCACTCAGAGGGGGGAATAGAACGCCCGTTCACGTCATTCCCTGCCCCCGCCCCGGGCGAAGGCACCGGTTGGTCCGGCACAGGAGCCTGACCGCACGGCTCAACCACCTGCGAAACCAGCGGAATGCCCTTGCCCGCTTCTGGGTGCGCTTCGGGCTTGTCCTCGGCTGACGCGACTGAGTATTCCATTCCAGGGGACCGGGCATGACGGATGCCTGCGCCTGCGCCCGGTTGCGGCTCGCCTGTCAGGACGTCTTGCGCCGGCATGTGAATCCTGGCCGGGACCGCCCCTTCTTCCGCTGGTGGACGGAGTCGCGAATCGGAGCCCGTCAAGCTTGCCGGGATACCGGCAGGCTGGAACACAGAATCTGCAGGAGAGATCCCGCCGTCCGCTGCCCGTCCCTGCGTTTCCAGGAGGGTAACGGGAGCAGCCCGGCGACCTGAATCGTCTTCTCTCGACACGCTTGAAGCCGACAGGTCGCTGTCTTCACGAAGCGAAGTTTCGTTGGTGACGGCTTCGCGGCCTGAGGAGATGCTGCCGGAGGGTTCGCATACAGGCTTGCCGGAAGCCTCCTGCTGGGACGCACCGGCGAAGGGGAATGCGGAGCCGGAGACGGCAGGACCGGATAGGTAATCTGCGGCAACAGCCAAAGCCGGCACGGTTGCGCCGCCGCTTTCAAGCTGACTCAGAATGCTCGCGAACGTGGCGCTTCCATCCTCGCCCACAGGCGAAGGAACTGCCGACCCCTCGGCAGCGAATGGGAGGCTGGCTGTGCTGTCGATTCTCATGAGAACCCCGGTTAATGAGGTTATGGAAGTCTCAGGCACCCTGTCGGGCAAACCTGGTGACTACGAGTTCGTCGATGCCCCTCTGCTCTTCTCTGGCAGCGGCGGCTGCGTGGTGCCGACGTCGTCTTGCCTTGAGTGCATCGATGGCCTTGCGCTTCTTCGAGGCCTCGTACAGCGCCGCCTGCTGGGTCTGAATCTGCTTCTCAAGGTTGAGGATCCTCTGTGCGCTGTACTCAAGCTCGAGGCGCAGGCGTTCCAGATAAAGGTAAAACCAGCTCATCTCCTGGTGGTCCAAGGCCCCCTGCCGCTTTTGAGCAAGCTCCAGCAGTGTCTCCAGATACTTTCGCTGGAGTGTTTCGCGCTGGTTCAGTTCAGACTTATAGCTCGAAAAGAGCCGCGAAAGCTCGCTGCGTTCTTTCTCTTCGATATGCCGCCGGTGTCGCAGCAGGGTTTCCAGATTGAAGGAGAAACGTTTCATGTCAGATATCCCTGGTCAATTCCTCGACCGCTGCGAAGACGTCCCGGGTACCCGTCTTTTCGTCGCTCCGCTGGATGAGGAAGTTGTTCACTGCATCAATCTTCTTAAGGGCAAGATCGATCTTAGGATTGCTGCCCTTGACATAGGCCCCGATGTTGATCATGTCCTCTGCCCTCTGGTAGGTGGAGAGCCACTCTCTGATCTTCCCGGCCCTGGATTGATAGACCTGGGAGACGAGGTCCGGCATCAACCGACTGACGCTTGAGAGAATGTCGATGCAAGGGTAATGGTTGCGTGCTGCAAGTTCGCGGCTCAGAATGATGTGTCCGTCAAGCAGGGACCGGACAGCGTCGGCGATGGGGTCGCTCATGTCGTCGCCCTCCACGAGAACGGTATAGAAGGCTGTGATGCTCCCCCCGGAGACAAAGTTCCCCGCGCGTTCCAGGAGGCGCGGCAGGAGCGAAAAGACCGACGGCGTATAGCCTTTGGAGGACGGCGGCTCGCCGGCCGCCAGCCCCACCTCGCGCTGCGCCATGGCAAAGCGTGTCACTGAATCCATCACCAGCAGGACATCCTTCGCCTGGTCCCTGAAGTACTCTGCCAGGGTGGTGGCCACGAGGGCGGCGCGAATTCTCAGCAGGGGCGGCTGATCCGACGTCGAGACCACGACCACCGAGCGTTTCAGCCCCTCCTCACCGAGGTCTTTCTGTATGAAGGACCGTACCTCCCTGCCTCGTTCGCCGACCAGGCTGATGATGGAAATATCTGCCGAGGTGTTTCGCGCCATCATTCCGAGGAGTGTACTTTTGCCGACTCCGCTGCCGCCGAAGATGCCGATGCGCTGGCCCTTTCCGCATGTGAGCAGGCCGTCGATGGCCCGGATGCCGGTCCCCAAGACTTCACCGATATTCTCGCGATCCAGAGGGTTTGTCGACGGCGCATGGAGAGGGTACTCCCCGACGGGCTCGATTGAACCAATACCGTCGATCGGGTTGCCCATGCCGTCGATGATTCTCCCCAGGAGTGCAGGTGTCACAGGGACGGCGGGCCGCTTCCTCCGGCAGACCACTTTGTCGCCGAGTTTGACGCCCTGGACCTTGAACAGGGGCATGGAGAGGACGTAGTTGTCCTTGAACCCTATCACCTCGGCAGGGATCCCGTCGGATCGATCGCTGCCCACGATGTCGCACAGCTGTCCGACCGAGACGGGCGGCCCCTGGGATTCGACGACCACACCGACGGCGCGTCTGACCAGGCCGACCGTCTTGATTGGATCGATATGATCCAATTTGCGGAGGTACTTCTCGAGGCCGATATCCTGTGCGTTCATTGCCCGACCTGTTCGCATCCCTCAAAGAAGCCCCGTTCCACCTCTCGGAATCTCTCCTCGACGCGCGCGTCCACATCGCCGCAGTCGGTTTGGATCAGACAGCCCCCGCGCTCGATGGTCTTGTCGGCGACGAGCACCACGCCCTGCCCACCTCCCAATTCCTGCTCCCAACCCGGATGCTTCTCAAGGAGGAACTGGTGATCTGTCGGGTTGAGCCGGATCGTGACGACCGATCGTTCAGCGGCGTGACTGAGCGCGACTCTGACAAGTGTCTGGACCACCTCAGGGTCGACGTGAATCTCCCTGTGGACTATTTTTCTGGCAACGGCAACTGCCAGCTTCACTACTTCGCGCTCGACCTGGGCATAAAGCGCGGACTTGGCCTTGCCCAGTTCCAGGATCGAATCCCCGTAGCGCCGCATGACCGCTTCCATTTTCTTCTCGGCGATCTCTTTCCCGGCTTTTTCCCCCTGCCGGAAGCCGCTCTCGAAGGCATTCCTCTCCACCTGAGCGATGTCCGCCTCCGAGGCGGCCTCACCGCCGCCCGGCAAGCCTGCCGGAATTGCGGCGGACTGGGCTGTTGTCCTGGGTTCCGGGTCCGGAACACCCTCCGGTTCCGGCTCGGCGAACGGTGCTTCCAGCTCAGCGAGACACAAGGGCTGGATGACCACCGCCTCGGCTGCCGCCTGTTTTATAAGCCTGATCGCCATGGCGTGACCTTGGCCCCGCGGCTAGGTGACGTATTCGTCGCCACCGCCTCCCTTCAGGTTGATGATTCCGTCCTCTTCAAGCTTCCGGACGACTGCAACGATCTGCTGCTGGGCGGCCTCAACGTCCTTGACCTTCACCGGGCCAAGGACCTCCATATCCTCGCGCAGCATCTCGACAGCTCTCGATGACATATTCCGGAAAAACTGCTGCTTCAGCTCCTCGCTGCAACCCTTGAGCGCGACTGTCAGCGTCTTCTTGTCGATCCTCTGGATGATCTCCCGCATCCCCTGGTCGTCGATCACCATGACGTCGTCAAAAACGAACATGAGGTTCCGGATACTCACGGCAAGCGACGGATTCTCGTTTTCGATCTTTTCGAGAATCGCGGCTGCCGACTTGGTCTCCATCCGGTTGATGAGCTCCGCGACCACCCGGACGCCTCCGTAGGTCTCGCGGTTGAAACCGCCCAGGGATCTGAGTTTCTCCTCAAGGATCGTCGTGATCTTGCTGATGATCTCCGGGGAGATCTGCTCCAGGTTCGCCATGCGCATCACGACCTCGGCGCGAAGGGGCGCGGGCAAGGAGGTCAGCAGGGCGGCCGCCTGCAGGGAATTCAGGTGCGCGAGGACAAGGGCTATGGTCTGGGGCTGCTCTGAGGCGATGAATTTGGACAACTGGGCCGGATCCGCTTTCTGAAGGCTGTCAAAACCCACCATGGTGCTTTGCAGAGAAATGTTCAGGCGGTCGAGCAGTTTCTTGGACGCCTCTCCGCCGAAGGCCTTCATGAGCAGTCTCTTCGCAAACTCCGCTCCCCCCCGGGCAACCAGAGTCTGGGCCATGGTCAGACGGTAGAACTCATCCAGGACACTATCGGCGACTTCGGGATCAATCTTGCCGAGGCGCGAGATCTCGCGGCTGATTTCCTGCACCTCATCTTCCTGAAGATGACGGAAGACCCCCGCGCTCGCCTCATCGCCAAGGAGAACCATGAGGATGGCGGCCTTCTTCGTCCCTCCGATATCTTCATCCAACATGGCCTAAACCCTTTCTTGAATCCAGCTGCGCACCAGCTGCGAAATCATCTCCGGCTCACTCCTGGCTCTCTCTATCAACCGCTTTCTTATGACAGCCGACTTACGGCCGCCGGTATCTGCCATGCTCACCTCTCTTAGAAGTTCTCGTTCGATCTGGTCATCCAAGGATTCAAGGTCGATCGCAGGCTCACTCCTGGGCGGAGCCTCCTCCGCTTGGCCTGCGATCGCCGGATGCTCGGGCGCCGGGGCCAGTGCTTCTTCAGGGGCTTGAGCGACCGCCAGCTGTTGGGCTACCGACTCATCCTTGGCTCCGAGCGCCGCAGCTCCAGGTGCCGCAAGAGCGACAGATGCAGACGGCAGGAACCTCAAGCGCAGCGGTCGAAGCAGGAAGAGATACGCAAGCAGAAAGAGCAGGAGGTAGGAAGTGTACTTCAGGGCAGGAACGTAATAGGGCTGGTACCGGACATGCCAGGCCGGGGCTGGAGGCGCTTCCTCAGGCTTGCTCTCGCTGTAGAAAGCGACGTTATCAAGCGTGACGGTATCACCCCGCTCTTTTTTGAAGCCGACCGCAGCCAGAACAAGCTCCCGGTAAGAGTTCAACTCCTCAGGCGTCCTGGGCTGGCTCGTGCTCGTGACCTTGCCGTCGGGTCCCTTAGAGAACTGCGTCTTGTGGTCCAGAATGACCGCAACCGATATCCGGCGGATGGTCCCCTTCGGCTGAACCGTGTGTCGTACCAGTTTGCTGACCTCATAGTTCGTGATCTCGTTCTGCCGGAACCGCTCGGGTATCGACCCGCCCTGCTGTGGAGGCTCGGCCCCGACATTCGACCGCGTTCCCGGGATTCCCGATTCGGCCGACGCGCCGCCGACCCGCTCTTCCATTTTCTGCTGGCTCACCACAGCGGGCGGCGTCGGATTGAACGTCTCTTCGGTTTGCTCCGTCGTGTTGAAGTCGATATCGATGGATGCATTGGCATGGACCTTGCCTTTGCCCACGACCGGTTCCAGAATGGATGTCACCTTGGCAACCATCTCCCGTTCCAGCTGCTCGCGGATGCCCGATTCGATCTCCGCACGCCCCGTATCCCCAGATTCAGCCGACTGGGACAGCAGTCTTCCCTCATCATCGACCACCGAAACGTTGTAGGTACGCAGTCCCGGCACGGCGCCGGCGACGACCCCCTTTATGCCCGCGATGGACGACTTGGAAAGCTCGGCGCCTCTCTTCAACCGCACCACCACGCTGGCCTTCGCATCTTCCTTCTGGTC
>JACADW010000174.1 GCA_013388445.1 Acidobacteriota bacterium
CATGGGAAAGAAACTGGAAGGCAGGGTCATCATGACGGCGGCCGAAATCGAGCTGGCACTTGCCCGCGTCGCGGCCGAAATCGTCGAGAAGCTCAGCCCGCACGACGAGTTCGCAATAATCGGCATCCGACGCCGCGGGGTCCACCTGGCGCATCGGATCTGCAAGCGGATTGAAGCCTTCCTCGAGCGCCCCGTTCAGAGCGGGATCCTCGACATCACGCTGTACCGGGATGACCTGACGACGGTGGCCAGCCGACCGATGCTGCGGGAGACGTTGATCGACTTCGACATCAACAACCTGAGCCTCGTGCTCGTGGACGATGTGCTCTACACCGGGCGCACGGTCCGTGCGGCACTTGACGGCCTGGTTGATCTGGGCCGGCCCAGGCGGGTTCAACTGGCGGTATTGGTGGATCGCGGGCATCGTGAACTGCCGATTCAGGCGGACTATGTCGGCAAGTACATCCAGACGGCTGAGGACGAACTCGTGGAAGTGAAGGTGAACGAAGAGGACGGCGAGGAGCGCGTCATCCTTATAAAGAGACCTTAGCACCGGCGAGCGAGCACGATGGCCTCACTGAACCAGAAAGACCTCCTCGGGATCGCCCAGCTCTCGGTGGAGGAGATCAATCTGATCCTCGACACGGCGGAGGCGCTGCGTCAGGTCGCCGACCGCCCCATAAAGAAGGTCCCGACGCTGCGCGGCAAGACGGTCATCAACCTCTTTTTTGAGCCTTCGACGCGGACCCGGTCCTCCTTCGAACTCGCCGAACGGAGGCTCAGTGCGGACATCTTGAACTTCGCGGTTTCGACGAGCAGCGTTTCCAAGGGCGAAACGCTCCTCGATACTGCGCGCAACCTGGAGTCGATGGCTCCCGACGTGATTGTCGTGCGCCACTCTTCCGCAGGGGCCCCCCACATGCTGGGGAGGGTCTGCCGCTCGTCGATCATCAATGCCGGCGACGGCATGCACGAGCACCCCACCCAGGCCCTGCTGGATGCGTTGACGATCCGCCAGGTCAAGGGCCGCCTGGAAGGCCTCAAGATCGCGATCATCGGCGACATCGCCCACAGCCGCGTTGCACGCTCCGACACCATCCTGTTCCATAAGGCCGGTTCACAGGTATGGGTGTGCGGCCCGCCGACGCTGATTCCCTGGGATTTCGACAAGCTGGGCGCACGCATCACCGGCCACATCGAGGAGGCCATCGAGTCGGCGGACGTCATCATGATGTTGCGCGTCCAGCACGAACGCCAGAATGAGGCCTTCTTCCCCAGCACGCGTGAGTATTACAACTTTTACGGACTGACCAGGGAACGCATGCGTATGGCGCGGAAGGATACGATCGTGATGCACCCGGGTCCCATCAACCGGGGTGTTGAAATAGACTCCGATGTTGCCGATGCGCCCTATTCCGTGATTCTCGACCAGGTAGCCAACGGTGTCGCCGCCAGAATGGCGGTGCTGTATCTGCTTTCTGGAAATGCAGGGCTCAAACCCCGCAAGCTTGCGAGATAGGCCTTTCTATGCAGATCATCCTCCGGCAGGGAAGGATTGTCGATCCTTCCCAGAAGCTCAATAGGGTGGTCGATCTCGGCATCGACGAAGGGCGCGTCGCGGAGATTGCCCCCCGAATACGCAAGAAAGGGCGCAAGGAAATCGATGCGCGCGGACTTGTAGTATGTCCCGGCTTCATCGACATGCACGTCCATCTGCGCGAACCCGGGAGGGAGGATTCGGAGACCATCGAATCAGGCACTGCTGCCGCGGCCCGCGGCGGTTTCACCGGGGTGGCATGCATGCCGAATACGACTCCGGTCAACGATTCCGAAGCCGTGACTTCCTTCATCCTCGAGAGAGCCCGCGAGGTTTCGCGGATATCCGTCTATCCCATAGGCGCCATCACCAAGGGCAGCCAGGGCGAGACGCTGGCCGAGATCGGAGAGATGTACCGCACCGGCATTGTCGCCGTGAGCGATGACGGACACTCGGTTCAGAACAACCAGGTCATGCGCCGGGCGATGGAATACAGCCGGCTCTTCGACCTTCCGATCATCGACCACTGCGAGGATCGGGACCTGGCTGCGGGCGGGTGCATGCATGAGGGATATTACTCGACTCTCCTGGGCCTGCGTGGCATCAACCCTGCTGCGGAAGAGATGCATGTCGTTCGGGATTGCATTCTTGCCCGTCAGACGGGCGCGCGGGTTCACATCGCTCACATTTCCACCAGGCGATCCCTCGAGTCCGTAGAACGCGCAAAGAAGGAAGGGATCTCCATCACGTGTGAGGCCACGCCCCATCATCTTCTGCTGACAGACGCCCAGGTCACCTCCTACGATACCAACTTCAAGATGCATCCGCCTCTGCGGAGCCAGGACGATGTGGACGCACTCGTCGCCGGCCTCTGCTCCGGAGCCATCGACGCCATTGCCACGGATCATGCGCCCCACAACATAAACGACAAGATGCTGGAGTTTGACCGTGCACCTTTCGGCATCGTGGGCTTGGAGACTGCCGTGAGCCTTGTCTTGGATCGATTCGTTCGCACGGGACTGATCGGACTGGAAAGGATGGTCGAACTTTTCTCGACCAGCCCCGCCAGGATACTGAAGCTGGAACGCGGCACGCTGGCCGTGGGATCGTGGGCGGACATCACCGTCCTCAACTGTGAGCAAGCCATCGAAGTCAAGAGCTCGGAGTTTCTCTCCCGCAGTCGGAATACCCCATTCGACGGATGGAGACTCGTCGGGGGCCCCGCCATGACGATCGTCCGGGGGCGCGTTGTCTGGACCGTGTGAATCCGGTCAGGCCACGGGGGCACCGGGAGCCTGGTGCCCCCGTGCAGGCGCCCTCCTCGTTCACGCGACGACCTCGGAGTGCAAAGGGGCAGCGGCAGGTAAGGCTCATCGGATCACGATGGTCACATCAGCCGGTGCGGGATCCGGGTCGTCGGCCAGCCACAGCCGACATCGTGGTGCGCGAGGCGAGGCGCTACTTCAAGGGTGGAGCCTGCTCGTCCGCGGGAAGCTGCTGAACGATCTCGCCCGGGCCGACGAAGCCTCGTTCCCGCGCCACTTCCTCGATAGTTTTCGGATCGGTCTTCAGAGCCTCTATTCTCTCGAGCCTCTTCCGGTTGCTCTGGCGCAGCGAATCGACGCGGGCGCGCTTTGCTTCCATTTCGGCCTGGACTTTCCTCATCTCCCGGAAGCCGTCTGGCCCAAGAAGGGTGAAGCTTGCCATGGCCAGCGCCAGCAGGATGCAGAAGATATACCAGGCTTCCCTGGCGTATGAGCGCTTGCGTCGACGCATTGTCTTCAAAAGTCGGACAAAGTTGACATCTCCCCGATGCGCGCATCATACTCAAATCTCCCATGAATGCAACAGGATTGATGGATGCGATTCTCGTCCTCTCAACCGTCGACTCGGTGGAACTTGGGCGCGAGCTGGCCGGCAGTCTCGTGAAAGCCGGGCTGGCGGCCTGTGTGAATATCATCCCGAACATCCGCTCGATTTATCGCTGGGAAGGCAGGGTCTGCGACGAAAGGGAACTATTGCTTGTGATCAAGACCAGGCGAGGGCTTTTCGAGGCGGTGCGCGCCTTGATCCGGCAGTTGCATACGTATCAGGTGCCGGAGATCATCGCCGTTCCCGTCTGCGGAGGAGACCCTGACTATCTTTCCTGGCTCGCGGAGCAGACCGGACAGCGCTGAAGCGACCAGGACTTGCAGCTGGTTTTAGTGGAGCTGTTATGAGCCTCGCTACGGCGCGCCGGGATCCGGATTGTTGGATGAAGGTGGTCGGTTGCTGCCAGCGTCGATCGAGACGATTCTGGATTCTCGAATCTCCGCGCGCGATGAACCGCGAACCATGATTGGAGCCGAGGACGCGCGCGGATTTCGAGGGGTGAACCCCGTCTTTAGTGGTCCTTCCAACGCGGGGTGCGCTTCTCCAGGAACGCGCGGATTCCTTCGGCGGTGTCTTTCAGATCCATCAGCTGATTGAGATAG
Organism: Acidobacteriota bacterium; assembly: GCA_013388445.1. Classification (GTDB taxonomy): domain Bacteria; phylum Acidobacteriota; class UBA6911; order UBA6911; family UBA6911; genus JACADW01. The sequence goes on from JACADW010000174.1 coordinate 4,012, forward strand.
ACGGACTCCGCCTGCCTCAGCCGTCCCTCGATCTCACGGTTTCGCAGGTCTCGGACCCCCTGCAGCGCCAGCGCGACGACCGGTTTGGATAATCCCTGAAACAGGTTGATCGTGTCTTCCGCTGCCTTGTCGAGTTGGTCATCAGGGACGAGCCGGGTGACGAGCCCCATCGCTGCAGCTTCTCCTGCCGAAATGATCGATCCCGTGAGGATCAGCTCGCTTGCCCTCCTTGAACCTACCAGCAGCGGAAGCAGGATGTGCCCGACGGATGGAATGGTGCCGATCTTGACCTCAGGCTGTCCGAAGGAGGCGGCCTCGGATGCATACACGAAGTCACAGCAGGCTGCCAGCTCGTTCCCGGCCCCCAGGGCCATGCCTCGAACGAGCGCAATCGTGGGGCGGGGAAACTCGCTCAGGGTCCTGACGACGTTGTGAAACTGCTCAAGAAGAAGGAAGATCCCCTCTCTCGTCTGTTCGGCCATCTCGAGTCCGGCACAAAAAGCGGGCATCTCAGACGCGACGACCAGCGCCCGGCAAGCCGGATCATCCCCAAAAGAGTTGAGGTGTTGCTCGAATCGCTTGAGCAGATCGAGATTGAGGAAATTCAGGGGCGGTCGCCGCATGACGAGACGGGCGGCATCCCCGGTTGAGCTAAGCGAGACCAGTTCGACAGCTTCCATGGCAATAAATCCGGCGCGTTTACTGGAAATCCGGAGGCCCCCGCTGAAACTTATCGAAACATGAGAGTATTTAGTTCAGGCAGATTTGGAGGGTCTTTCCGGAAACGCGATGGGTTCGTGACCTACCTGCGCCGCCAGAACCTGCTCTTGGACTGGATCGAGCGTGAGCTCGGCTCAGCTCGGGTAGTCTGGCGGTCGCAAGAACTGGGCGCCTGGAACGCCGTGCGGCTCTCCTGCCGGCGCTGCGGACCGCATCGGGTGCTCAGGTTTCAAACGCCACAAGGTCCTGTGGAAAGCCGGCTGTCAACCATAAGGATCACCCGGCAAGGGGTGCGCATCACGCTCGCCGGTGAGTCGCGCTTCCCACAGGATTTCCTGGATCTGGTGGGCCAGGCAGCCAGCCCGCAGGACACTCCTCGAGGTGACCTGCTCTCCATCTGCCTCTCCTGGATCAAGGATCGGATTCCGGGGGCTCGGGTGCAGTGCGCAGAGCGTCGTTCCGACCTGGCGCACACGCTCTCCGGCTCGTTTCTGAGAGTCCTGGTGCGGGACGCGGTGCGTCACTACCTGCTTCTCGGCGCGACAGAACAGAACGAGGAGCAGATTCCCAGGATGCTGACCCAGGCGCTGATCTGGTTTCGTCTGTTGCGGGCAAAGAGAGGCCTTGTCGGGAGCCCTGTAATAGTCTTGATCGTACCGGCGGACAACTCCGCTGTTCTGTATCATCGGGCACGTTGCCTCGATCCTGCACTGGCCCCGGTAGAGATATGGGAGTATCTCCTCGACGGTTCCTGCTGGAGATTCCTGCCGGCGCCCCTCCCACCTGTTCCAGAGGAGCACCGGGACTTCCGCTGGCCGGTTCTGGGACCCTTCCGCTGGAGCCGCGCGTTTGCCGATGTTATGGAGCTGGCGCCCAGCGAGATTCGCCGATACCCACGCTTCCATGACCACGACTCCGTAAGACTCCGAGGGCTGGAATTTGCCCGGGTGGAGGGGATCGACCGCTCTCGCGTGACCTTTGGTGTGGGTCCTGTGCGGACAGAGCTGACGGCCGCCAATTTTGACACTCTCAGACGCCTGGTAGAGGAGATCCTTTACTACCGCCGAGCCGACACGCCGGATACGCATCATCCCTTCTTCCGTCTCCAGAGCGAACGCTGGCTGGAAAGCCTGATCCTGGAAGACGTTCCCAGGCTCTTTCCCGAGCTCGCTGGAGACGCTGTCTATTCCCAGATTCCCGTGTATCTCGGCAGTGCAGAAGGAAGAGTCGACATCCTCGGGGTGGACCACACGGGGACGCTCGTGGTTATGGAACTGAAAGTGGCCGAAGACCCGGAGATGCCGATGCAGTCGCTCGACTACTGGGGAAGGGTCATAAGACACAACCTTTTGGGAGATTTCCAGAAAAGGGGCTACTTCAGCGAAGCGGGGCTCAACCGCCGATGGCCCAAAATCTATCTCATCTCCCCGGTTTTCTCATTTCACGACACGACGGAAAAGGTGATCAGTTTCGTCGACCGTCATATCGACATTTGGAAGGTCGCTATCAACGACGATTGGCGATGCGGGGTGAGGATACTGGAGCGAACTCAGGTCTCGAGGGTCAGTCCAGGATGAAACGGATCTCGGGGAGCGCGGAATCTAACGTTTCTCGTTCTTCTCGGGTTCTTCCTGGCCGGCTTTGAGTGCCGCTTTGAAATTCTTGATTCCCTCACCGAGGCCCTTCCCGAGCTGCGGGATCTTGTTGACCCCGAAGATGAATATCACGATCAATAGAATGACTAATAGTTCAGGCATCCCAATCGGTCCCATGACAACCCCCTCAGCCTGCCGGCTGTGAAACCCTCCAAAGCGTACTTTACTATTCGCGACAAGTCAATTGCCGTACCATGCCCCACACCCGCGGCAGCATCAGGGATGTCATGAGTATGCGGCGCGAAACCGGTGCCCGGATTTGCTTTTTCGGAGGTTTAGGGCCCTTCGTACCCGAGCGTCGGGCGCGAAAAAGGTGCTTGAGAACCATTCCGCCTGGCGATAACCGACCTTGCCGTGGCGGTGCTGTGCCGCCTGCGGCGGAGCTGCGCGGGACCGATCCTTGTACCACAGGTCCCGGGGATTCTCCCTCGGTCAGGTTCCTGGCCAAGGATCCCGAAAAAGGAAAAGGTGGGCGCCATCCCCGGCATATCCTGGATGACAACCGGGAGTCACGCACTGGAGACCGTAGTCCTCCTCCCGAAGCCGGGAATCCCGGCGCGGCGCAGCAGCACCTACAGCAGGATGCGGTCGTTTCCCTGGCGCCGGGTGAACCTCTCCCTGTCAAGGTACTCGAGCAACGGTATGGCATGCTTGCGCGTGAGGTCGAACAACTGTTTGAACTCCGCGACGCCAAACTTGGACCCTGGTGCGAGTCCCGAACGGATCCTGGACTTGATCTCCTCGAGGACTTCCCGGTGATAGACAAGCTCGTCAGAGACCTTGACAAGTATTTTCTCGCGGATCATCCAAAACAGCACCCTGCGCGTCTCCTCCGGGTTTGCGTCCGACGAGCCGATGACCTCTCCCAACAGCGGCGGTTGATATCCTGATTTGCGGAAGACCGCTTCGAGCCTGTCCCTGAGGCGGAGGCTCTCTTCCGAAAGCTCTACCCC
>JACADW010000267.1 GCA_013388445.1 Acidobacteriota bacterium
ATAAAAACTCCCTAGATTTAGTAACTCTTTGTTATTCCGTTGTTTATCACGTGGTCCTCCAAAAGTCAATGAAAGCCGTTCCTGTGCGTCTGTCGTGGAGTCTCCGATTTGCCGCCAACCGTCGCGAATTCGCCGACCTTGGCTGGATACTGGTCGAGACACCTCGATTGATGGATCCGGGGTTCGCTCTTTCAGGGCAGTGGCGCCGTCGTTCGACGTGACGCAAGCGCCCCAGCCGATCAAGGATTACTTGTGAAGAGTGCGATCCATGGGCATGCGCTCAAGGCCTTACCGATTGTAATAGGCGCGCTCTAAAGAGCAGGCAGGATGCAGGAGTCAAGAGGACACCGGCGTCAGATCGGTGGAATGATAACCGTTCCAAAGACGGCCGCCTCGGGCGGCCGTGGCCTGCTTTGCCTTGGCGGATTCTCGTGCACCCAGCGGCGCGCCCTGCGCATAGGGGGCCTCTATGAACCCTGTCAGGAATAGCTTCTCGTCGGCTGCCGGGGATTGAAAACCGGAACGTGGGATTTCTGCGAAGAGCTTGTTCCCACCGGCAGGTTCAGACCGCCGTCAATGCCCCCGGCTTTTCCCTCCCGACGCTCCCCGCCGGAAAGTATGACGGCCCACCCCTTGGCTAGTGCGGATCGGGAGCTATAATACCGGCTATGGTTTCCAGACGCGTGAAGCAAGAAATCACAGACAGGCGGCGCGCGGCCGCGATACTGGCCGGGCTGAACCGTGCCTTTCCCGACCCGAAGATCGCTCTTCATCACCGCAACGCCTTTGAACTGCTGATCGCTACCATACTCTCTGCCCAATGTACTGACGAGCGGGTGAATATCGTGACGAGGGACCTCTTCAGGAAATATCCTTCTCCCGCGGATCTGGCGAACGCGAGTCTGCGCGAGCTTGAGGAAGACATCCGGCCGACAGGCTTCTATCGTAACAAGGCCAAGAGCATCCAGGGAGCCAGCCGCATGATCGTCGAGAGATTTGGCGGCGCGGTGCCCGAAACCATGGAGGAACTCGTCACGCTTCCCGGGGTTGCACGGAAGACCGCGAACGTCGTTCTGGGAGCTTCCCTCGGGAAGGCCGAGGGAATCGTGGTAGACACGCACGTCGCCAGAGTTTCCAGAAGGCTCAATCTGACTAAGGCTGCCGAGCCTGAAAAAATCGAGCAGGATCTCATGCGGCTCCTTCCCAGAGACAGATGGATCTCGTTTTCGCTCCAGACGATCCTGCACGGGAGACACGTCTGCAAGGCACGGAAGCCGCTGTGTCACCTCTGCTCAGTCGAGAAGTCCTGTACCTCGAGAGATAAAGCGAGCGCATTCCGCCCGCCCCCTGGGGCCGGGAGTCGCAGATCGCAAAGGTGATCCCGCCATGGCTGAAGGCAATTCTGAGCGTGCGAAGCCCCGGTTCATGAATCTCTTCCTGCTCGCATCCTTCCTGGGACTCGGCTACCTGCTCTGCCTGATCTTCCGTCCGTTCCTGACCGGCTTGATCTGGGCGACGGTCCTGGCTGTGGTTTTCTCGCCCTTCTTTGAGTTCGCGCTTCGCATCAGCAAAGGACGTCGCTCGCTAGCCGCCTTTGGGACCTGTCTGGTAGTGCTCTTGTTGATTGTTCTGCCGATGACCTTTCTGGGGATCGTCATCACCAGGCAGTCCGTCGGCCTCTATCAAAGCGTGCAATCGAATATCGACATGCTCGAACAGCGGGGCTCAGCCCGGCTTCAGGAATTCCAGCAGCGGCCCTGGGTACGGCGCGGCATGGAGCTCATAAGCCCGTGGACCGGTTCCGAGGAGGTTGACATCCGGGCTACCGCGGAGCGCGTGGTTGCCAATCTCTCGCAATTCCTGCTGAAAGCGGGAACCTCCGTGCTCAAAGGGGCAGGAGGGCTGGTCTTCAGCTTTTTTGTGATCTTCATAACCATGTTTTTCCTGCTCAGGGACGGGCCGCACATCCTTGAATTCATAACCGCAGCAAACCCGCTGCCCAGCGCTTATGCAGCGGCCGTGCTCAGCCGGTTCCGAGACATCAGCTTCGCAACTTTCTATGGCACGATCCTGACGGCCATTGTCCAGGGTGCGGCCGCCAGCCTGATTCTCTGGACGCTCGGCATATCGTCTCCGGCCTTCTGGGGCGCGATTGTGGCCCTCACATCGCTGGTTCCGATCCTGGGGACCTTTCTGGTGTGGATCCCGATGTTTGCCTACCTGCTCATCGTCGGCCAGACGACGAAGGGAATCCTTGTGCTGGTTCTGGGAGGGGTTGTAGTTGCTTCCATTGACAACATCCTGAAGCCGATGATCATCCAGGGACGGACCGACATGCATCCCCTCCTGGTGTTCTTGAGCGTTCTCGGGGGCATGCAGGTTTTTGGATTCCTCGGCGTCCTCCTCGGCCCCCTGGTCGTTACCGTTTTCCTTGCATTCCTGAACCTCTACCGCCTGGAGTCCCAGAAGGAATAGCTGGGGTCTGCCGTCGAGCAGTCGCTCGGACGCGTGGCGCGGGCCCAGATCCGCAAGAGCCTGCCCTGCCGAAGCAGGCTGCGACTGTCAGGCGCGATCCGGGTCGGCCGGCGCATTCTGCGCCCGTCGGCACTGTCGGCCAGCCCCTTGCTCCGGACGACTGAAAAGCACCGCGCGTGCCCGCTTGGCGGCCGCCGAGCCATCATCCGATCAGGATGATATGCAGGTCCATGACATTGGTGCGTGTCGGCCCGGTGATGATGAGATCGTCCAGGCGCCTGAAAAACTCGTAGGAATTGTTATCCCGGAGGCAATCGGCCAGAAAACCGGCGCCCAACTTCAATGATCTGGCCACGGTGGTGTTGTCGGCCAGCGCCCCTGCAGCATCCGTGGGGCCGTCAGTCCCGTCCGTGCCCAGGCTGGCGACGATGCAGGGCGCCGCCATACGAGCCAGCGTGCGCGCACAATGCAGCGCGAACTCCTGGTTGCGGCCGCCTTTTCCGCTGCCCGTGACTCGGACGGTGGTTTCGCCGCCGCTCAGTATGCACGCAGGCCGGCGCAACGGGCTGGAAGTCAGAGCCACTTCCGTGGCTACGCTCATGTGGAAGCGCGCGGCTTCACCGGTGTCACCCTCGAGACGGCTGGTGAGAACCATCGTGTGGTAACCTAGCCGCCGCGCTTTGCCCGCCGCCGCCCGGCATGCGAGTGCGTTGTTTCCGACGAAGACCGTCCTGCAATTCCGGAACGCGCTGTCTCTCTGCTTGGGTGTTTCAGAAAGCAACCCCCTGACCCCGGCTTCGAACCGGCGCCTTACCGGCTGGGGAACCCCATCCACCACCCGGTATCTCTCCAGAATCTCGAGGCAGTCCCCGAATGTGGTGGTGTCCGGTGCCAGCGGCCCTGAGGCGATAGTATCCAGATCGTCGCCCACTACATCCGAGAGGACCAAAGCGAAAACCCGCGAGTGGGCAAGGAGCCGTGCCATTTGTCCTCCCTTGAGTCTGGAAAGATGCTTCCGGACGGCATTGAGTTCGTGGATCGTTGCCCCACCGCTGAGCAGCAAGCGGGTGGTCTCGAGTTTGTCTTCGAGCGAGATGCCCTCGGCGGGAGAAACGAGCAACGCCGAACCGCCGCCTGACAGCAGGACAAACACGAGATCTCGCATCCCGATTTCCTCACGGGCCAGAGCCTCGATGCGCCTGCCGGCCTCGATCCCGTTCTGATCGGGCAGCGGATGGCCGGCTTCGAGCAACTCGATGAGCCGAAGCGGGAGTCCATGACCGTACTTGGTGACCAGCAGCCCCCCGGCGACGCGCTTGCCCAGGATGCTCTCCAGCGCCGCACCCATGGGCGCGGCCGCCTTCCCCGCGCCCAACACCCATATCTTGCGGATCCGGCTGAGATCGACGGGGTAATCGCCGACCTTCAAGCGGTTGCCCCGGAGCTTGACGGACCTGCGGACCGCTGCTTCCGGTTCCACGGCTTGCAGGGCTGCAGACCATATCCGAGCGGCGTCATCCCTCATGATCTGTCTCGATTTCATGGCTGCTCCGTAAATATCCATGCGAGGGATCTGAGAGCTTTCTCCTCAAACACCGTTGAACAACCGGGCTGGTCCTCCTCGATTCGGAATTCGCCGATCCAAGCGCACGGGGTATCCCGGCATCCTCGGCAGGAGGTGCGGGTGCGTGGGGATCTCGAGGGAAGAAGCCTCCCGACCAGTTCCCCGAATCTTCCCGGCGCGAAGATCATTGTGCATCGGCGATCGCTGTCGCGACGATGTTGGCGACGACCCCCCGGAGATGAGTGGCGTCTCCTTTCCCCTCAGGGTGCACCCGGTTGCTGAGGACGATGATGAAAGCCTCCCCGGCAGGATATATCCACAGGGAAGTGCCTGTGAAGCCGGTGTGACCGTAGCCTCCCTCCAACAGGTCGCCACGAGGTGAGGAATACCCTGTGTCAATATCCCATCCCAGGCCTCGGAGCGGCAAGGCCCCGCGCGGTGATCGCGGCGTGGTCATGGCCTCGACTGTCAGAGGCGCGAAGATACGCCTGCTTCCATAGGTCCCGTGATTCAGCAGCATCTGCGCGTAAATGGCGATATCCCGCGCACAGGAGAAAAGACCTGCATGCCCCGCCACTCCCCCCATGCGCCATGCCGTGGGATCGTGGACCTCCCCCCGCAGAATCTCCTGCGCCCCGGCGGAGCTGTCGTGACCTTTCAGATACTGCAGCGAGCGCGCCCGCGATTCCGTGGGTGCGATCCGCGGAAGCCATTCGGCGGGCGGTCTGAAAGATGTCCTGCTCATTCCCAGACCGGAATAGATGCGCTCGCGGGCGAAGACATCGAGGGGCTTGCCGCTCACTGTCCGCACGATCTCTCCGAGCGCGATGAAGTTGAGGTCGCTGTATGCAAATTCCTTGCCGGGTTCCGACTGTGTCGTTTCATTCCATAGCTCCTCCAGCGCCGCCTCGTACCCGGACCATGGCTTGGAGAGATCGAAATCAGGCCGGAGCCCGGAGTAGTGCGTGAGCAGCTGACGCACGGTGACGGAGTCTTTGCCTCCTCCGGTAAACTTCGGAAGATAGCGTTTGACCCGGTCGTCCAATCGCAACCTGGCGTCTTCGACAAGGAGCATGATTGCCGGTGCTGTTGCCAGGACCTTCGTAAGCGACGCGACGTCGAAAATGGTGTCTTCCGTCATGGCTTCGCGCTGCGGGTCCAATGCCCTGCTGCCCAGGGCCTTCCGATACCCTATCCTGCCGCGGCGTGCCACCAGCACGACCGCGCCCGGAATCTCCCCGGCCCGAATGGCATCTTCGACCGCGCGATCGATGAGCTTGAGGCGGGCGGAAAGGAGGCCGATAGTTTCGGGAGCGGCCCTGGTCAGGCCCTGGAGAGGCTCGGCCGCAGCGTGCCTTGCCAGCCAGGATGTGAGAGAAACGACCAGCAACAACAGTGCGCGCCAGAACGGTGATTTCAAGACGCACCTCGCATTTTCGACACGGTCGGGCAAGACCTGCAGCGGGATTATACAGTAGACACGGCTTCAGGACCGGCTGCGCTGAAGACCGACCCGGCGCCGATGCGCATCGCCACGGCCTCGCGCGCGGTCCTGCGGCTGCATCGATGCGTTGCCCGGACACGACCGCGGAATGCAGGGTGACCAAGCGCCGGCTTTACAGCCTCTGCGGCGGATTTCGGTGGGTCGATGGTAATCCGCAAGCGCGCTAGAGCTCGGCTTCGCGGAGGTACCTGGCGGCTTCTTCAGGCGCGGTTGGATTTATGTAAAAGCCCGTTCCCCATTCGAAACCTGCGATGCCGGTCAGGCGAGGCATGATCTCGATGTGCCAATGGTAATCGACCTCGATCGTATCCCAGTAGGCAGTGCGCTTTGGCTTGGTCCGCGTGTTCGGAGAGGTGTGGATGAGGAAATTGTAGGGAGGGTCGCTGAGGGTGACCTTGATCCTCCTCAAGACCTCTCCGAGCGTCGCCGCCAGCTCGCGTGCCATATCGTCACTAAGTTCGGCGAAGTTGTGCTGATGCTGCCTGGGCGCGAGGAACACCTCGAACGGGAAACGGGAGGCATACGGAGCGATTGCGACCATCCTGTCGGTGGACAAGACGACACGCTCGCCGGACTCGAGTTCCTGGCTGATCACGTCACAAAAAAGGCAACGCTCCTTGCCGTGGTAGTGCTGTTTGGCCGAGATCAACTCGCCCGCGAGCGTAAGTGGGGTCACGGGTGTCGCGATCAGCTGGCTGTGCGGGTGCGATAGCGAGGCGCCGGCCGCGGGACCATGGTTCTTGAAGATGAGCACGTACTTGAAGCGGCTGTCCCGCATCAGATCCTGCAGACGTTCGCGGTACATCAGGATCACCTGTCCGAGCTCCTCCGCGGACATGTCCGCCATCGCAAGGTCGTGGCGGGGCGTCTCGATGATGACCTCGTGCGCCCCGATACCGTTCATCCAGTCGTGCACGCCCAGTCCTCTGCGGTTCAGCTCACCCTCGATCCTGAGGGCGGGAAACTTGTTGGGGACTACCCGCACCTGCCATCCAGGTTGATTCGGTCCCCTGCCGTTTGAGCGGAAGGCGCGGATCTCGGGCGGTGTCTTGTCTTCGTTGCCTTCACAGAAGGGACAGAGTCCGTTCGGCTTGAGTTCGGATGTGCGAGGGAACTCGTCAGGCCTCAGGCCCCGCTCGGTGGCGATGATAACCCAGCGTTTTTGAATCGGATCGTGGCGTAGTTCCGGCATCGGAAAACCTGCTTCCTCCAATACTCCAAATCTCCGCACGGGCACCGTGATACACAGGGAGCATGCCCTCGACAGCACACGCCCGTCCGTGCAGGGCGGAGATCCTAACACCGATGGAGCCGGCAATCAACTTCCAGGATGGCTCCCCGCCGATCGACGTGCGCGCCCGCTTTGCCATCCCCTATACTAATCGTCAAATAATAGAAGGTTCCATACGACTGAGGTTGCGGGTCCGACGGCGGTCTCATGCCGGGCATAACGCAGCGGGCCTGAAAGCTCCATTCTCCGAGCACCTCTGGATCACATGGCCAATCTCTGCCGCGAAACACAGTCCTGAAGTCGATGCACTCGCTCGGCGACCTGGGCCTCGGTGCCGCCCTGGTCAATCCGATCCGGAACAGGCTCTTGCCGGTTTGAGACATGGAGGATCGATTTCCATTTTGAGCACATCCACGGTCGGGTCGAGCTATGAATCCGGGATGAGCGGCTTTGGAGTTTCGCGACAGGTGCAAAGCCCAGCCGGAGATCCGTCAGAGCCGGAATCGAGCCGGAGGAGGTTACGGCAGGTAATACTTCTGCGTATATTCCTGGACCATGCGCCACGTGTTGAATTGGGGCACGAGGGTGGCCATGGCGCGGCGCATCATGCTGATCCATCTCCGCGGAATGCCGGAGGCGTCCCTGTCGTAAAAACAGGGGATCACTTCCTCACTGAGGACACGGTAGAGGTTTTCGCTGTCGATCCGGTCCTGCTCTTCCGTCGACGGAGGATTCTCGTCTGAGGCGATGGCGAAGCCGTTGGTTCCGTCGTACCCTTCGCACCACCAGCCATCGAGCACGCTCAGGTTGAGACCTCCGTTGCAGCTGATCTTCATCCCACTCGTGCCGGAGGCCTCCATCGGCCTGCGCGGGTTGTTGAGCCACAGGTCGCAACCGGAGACCATCTGGCGGGCGACGTGGACGTCGTAGTTCTCGAGGAAGACCAACCGGCCGCGCAGGGCGGTGCTCTTGCCGAGCTGGAGGATCTTCTGCAGGGGGGTCTTCCCTGCGTCGTCCATCGGGTGGGCCTTGCCTGCGAAAACGAACTGGATCGGGCGGGCGTCGTCCAGGACCATCGTGGAGATCCGGTCTATGTCCCGGAAGATCAGGGGAGCACGCTTGTAAGCGGCGAAGCGGCGCGCGAAACCGATCGTCAGTGCATCGGGATTCAGGATGCGGTCGAAGGCGATGAAGTCATGCTGCAGCACCCGCTGCCCCTGGCGCTCAAGCCTCCGGCGGGCAAACTCGATCAGGGCCCTGCGCAGCCTGTAGCGGAGCGCCCAGAGCTCCTCGTCGGACACAAACTCCGGATCGAGCATTCGTTCCCAGTACGCTGCGGAATTGATCCCTTCGTCCCAGCGTGGGCCGAGCTTGCGCTTCCAGAAGCTGCGCACCGGCCCCTTCATCCAGCCCAGCAGGTGAATCCCGTTGGTGATGTGTCCGATGGGGACATCCGCGGGAGCCTTCCGGGGGTAAAGGCACTGCCACATAAGGCGCGAAACATGGCCGTGAAGCTCGCTCACCCCGTTCGCTGCCCGGGATGCCTTGAGCGCGAGGACCGTCATACAGAAAGGTTCCCGTTCGTCCTGAGGATTCACCCTCCCCAGAGCCATGAGCTCCGAGAACGATGGGGCTACGTGGGGCAGCAGTTCATGGAGCGCGTACTTGACCAGATCCGGACTGAAGCGGTCGTGGCCGGCCTGCACGGGAGTGTGGGTTGTGAAAATACACTGGCGCCGGGTCGCTTGCAGTGCGTCGTCGAAAGACATGCCGGCGGCGAGTTTCTCGCGGATCAGCTCGAGAGCGAGAAAAGCCACGTGACCTTCATTCTTGTGAAACACAGACGGCTGGATCCCGAGCCGCCGCAGCAGTCGGACCCCGCCCATGCCAAGGAGCAGTTCCTGCATGATGCGGGTGGTATTGTCTCCGCCATAGACGCGGAGGGAAAGGTCGCGGTAGAGCTGCTGGTTTTCGGGCCTGTTGGTGTCCAAGAGATACACGGGGATGCGGCCCACATTAACGCGCCATGCATGGAAGTAGACCTTGCTGAGGTCGATGTCCAATGAGCAGACGACAGGCTCCCCGTTGGTGTCGAGCACCGGCTCCATGGGCAGCGATTCGGGATTCAACCTGACGTAATAGTCCGTTTGCCAGCCGTCCTGGTTGATGGCCTGCTGGAAGTAGCCCTCGCGGTAGAAAATGCTCATTCCCACGAAGCCGATGCCCAGGTCGCTCGCCGAGCGGGCATGGTCTCCTGCGAGGATCCCAAGCCCTCCCGCGGCGATCGGGAGCGTTTCGTGAAACCCTATCTCGGCCGAAAAGTAAGCGACCGGATTCTTCAGGAGCGAGGGCGCGTTCTTCCGCCCCCATGTGTCTGTTTCTGAGAGATATGCGTCGAAACTCTTCAGAAGCTCGCGCGCCCGGCGTGCCAGGCTGGGGTCCTGAAGCCGCACCTTGAGTTCGTATTCCGATACCTCCTGCAGGACGGCAACCGCGTTGTGATACAGAGTCTGCCATCCGCGCGGCGACAGCTCGTGGAAGATTACCTGCGAATCTTCATTCCAGGTCCACCAGAGGTTGGATGCCAGCCGCCGCAGGCCGGTCACGAGCTGAGCAACCTCGTCGGCACCGGAAGCGGGGGCAGTAACATCTCTCGGGTGTTTTGAATCCAGAGCCACGTAATACTCCTTCAATAGAGCCGACAGTCTACCCGTCACCTGGAATCTAAAAGGCAACGGTTCCGTTCCGTCAGACAAACCACTCCTGTTCGTCCAGCTGCCAGGGATCGACCGGCACGCTCAGGAAACCGATGGCGGGGAATCTTTCCAGTTCACGTTCGCGATTCAGTAGGGTGACGAAAAACCGGGCCTCCTGGGGTTGAAGTATTCCCAGGGCATCCAGGGGAATGGCCAGTTCCAGAATCCTCCCCGCGCCGAAAGCCGCGGGCAGCGCATCAGCGGATTCGGAGGCATCCCTGCAGCGCCACACGCCTTTCTCGTCCCGGTCCAGGATCACCAGACCCCGTTTCGGGGAAACAAATTCTAGCTGAACAGAGCACCTCTGGGGAAGTGGAGAACGTTGTCCGCCTGTTAGATCGATCCTTACATAGAAGCTGCGGGTGTCGTAGCCGAAAAAGACCTTTTCAAGGCAGCGTGTCACACGGTGCATGGACTCCCCGCCCTCCGGTGTCGCGAAGCCGGCGCACAGCCACTCAAAATAGTTCGTGACCCTCCCGTCGATCCGCGGCGTCATCGTGTGCACCGGATAGCGAGCCCTGACCTCGGGTGCTGCTTTCTTGATGGGAAGGTCCAGATCCGGCGGGCTGGTCTGGCCCAGGCAGCGATACACGTTCTTGACATGGTTCCTGAAGAGCGCGTCGAACTCGGCCGCATTCTGGGTTTGGTGGTCGTCCCCGTACCACCAGAACCAGTCGCTTCCCTCGGCGATCATCATTTCACGCCAAGCTTCTTCCACGCGCTCCGGCCCGATCGTCTTTGATGCAGCAGCTCCAAGGACTTTGCGTGCCGCTGCCAGGTGGTTCCATGCACGGTTCTTCTCCGGATGCCCGACCCACGTTGCCAGGTTGCCGTAGATCCAGCTGCCCGCTGCAACCGTCCGCAGGGATTCCCGGGAGGGCTCCATTTCCAGAAACTCGGAAAAGGTCACGGTCCGCAGCGCGGGGCTTGCTGTCAGCAGGCGATACAGCGTCCTGAGGAACTCCGAGGGATCGTCCTGATAATGCTCCCAGGCGTTTTCTCCGTCCAGGACGATGGGTACGATGTAACGGCGCCCATCGTCGGGCAGGGTCGAATGGATCTGCCTCAGGCGGCGCACAAGATCTTCGGCGGCTTCCCGGCCGCTCCAGTGCGCATAGGCGAATCCGATCAGGTCCGAGAGGCCATGATCGCGGAAAAACAGTGCAGGTCCGCTTCCCTGCCGGCGGTAGGTGCAGAACTTGCGGGCGGCCGGGAGTTGGCCTGCCGCCTCCCCTGCCTTCTTCAGGGAGTTGGCCAGGACCTCCTCATCGGAAGCGAGCCACACGAAGCCTGATTCATCGGCGATGGAGATTACGGCATCGCTGATGGATCCCTCCGAGGGCCACAAGCCGCGAGGAGGCTTCCCGAAAACCTCCTCGTAGCGCCTTCTGGCTTCGCCGACCTGCCTGCGTGCGTCCTCCGGGTAGCTGAACGAATGTTCCGGCAGCCTGATGTGAGAAAGCGCTTCCCGCGCGCTCCGGATATCGCAAAGGAGGGGCAGGATGGGGTGGTAGTAAGGGGAAACGGAGATCTCGACTGCGCCGGCTTCCATCAACCGCCGGTACAGGGGCAGGATTCGTCCGGCAAACGATTGCTGAATTTCTATCAGCTGCCGCTTGTCGTCTTCCGAGTAGCCCTTGCCCTTCCGGAGCAGGGCTGCAATCTCCGGCTGGCGACGCAGTTCGCTGCCGCACCATGCCAGATTGAACCAGACCTGAAGGTCTCTGTAATCACGGGCGGTGAACCGTCTCAGGCCGTCGGGATAGCGCCCTCTGTCGTCCGCTGAACCGCGCCGCTCCCGCAGTTCCCTGTATCGCGGATAAGGTTCCACCATCTGTCGGTGCGGCAGCTGGAAGAAGCTCCGGAGCAGAAACTCCTTGTCATGTGCGTCGAGGTCGCCGGCGTTCTTGAGGGTCAGTGCGGCGTAGGTGTCGCGGGCATTGCCGCTGCCGTAGGTCGTCAGCTGGTCCATGAGCGACGGCACGACATTGAGGGTGAGACGGAGTCCCGGCACATCTTCGATAAGCGCTCCCATGTCGTAGTAGTCCTTTGCGGCATGGAAGCGGGTCCATGGAAGATAGATCTCGCCCGTCTGCCGGTTGCCGTAATCCGGCTGGTGCATATGCCACAGCAGTGCCACGCAGAGGGGTTCTTTCGACATTTCCTCAGAACCGGACAGCCGAACGGCGGCGCAGGTACATGACGGCCAGCGGAGGGAGGTCCAGGACCACGGAAGCCGGTCTTCCCTGGAAGCCGCCCTCTCTGGCGGAGACGACTCCCCAGTTGCCGTAGTTGCTTCCGCCGTAATAACCGGAGTCGCTGTTGAAAATGACATCGTACGTGCCGCAGCGGTCGAGCCCTATCCTGTAATCGGGCCTCGGCACCGGCGTGAAGTTCCCGACGACCATGATGGTATCTTCGGGGTCTTGACCGCGGCGTTCAAATGAAATAACCGATTGATCACTGTCTGCGAAGTCGATCCATCGAAATCCCCAGTGCTGGAAGTCGGTGCTGTGAAACTGAGGGAGTTCGCGATATAAGCGGTTGAGGTCGCGCACGCACTTCTGCAGTCTCTGGTGGGGCTCGTACCGAAGCAGATACCAATCCAGGCTCCTGTCGTTGCTCCATTCGGCCCACTGGCCGAACTCGTTGCCCATGAAGAGCAGCTTCTTGCCCGGGAAGGCGAACATGAACGAATAGAGTGCGCGCAGGTTGGCGAATTTCTGCCACTCGTCGCCGGGCATCTTGCCGATCATGGAGCCCTTCATGTGAACCACCTCGTCATGCGAGAAGACCAGGACGAAATTCTCGCTGAATGCATACCAGACGGCGAAGGTCAGGCTGTTGTGGTGGTACTTGCGGTAAATCGGATCCTTGGAGAAATAGACCAGCGTGTCGTGCATCCAGCCCATGTTCCACTTCAGCGAAAAGCCGAGTCCGCCGAGGTGAACAGGATGCGTGACGCTGGGCCAGGCCGTGGATTCCTCGGCAATGGTCAGCACGTTGGGATACTGACCGTGCACGAGAGTATTGAGATCGCGGATGAATGAAATCGCCTCCAGGTTTTCTCTGCCGCCATAGCGGTTGGGGATCCATTCGCCGTGCTTGCGCGAATAATCGAGGTAGAGCATGGAAGCGACCGCGTCGACCCGCAATCCATCGACATGGTACTTGTCGAACCAGAAGAGGGCGTTGGCGATCAGGAAGTTGCGCACTTCCGTCCGGCCGTAATTGAAGATGGAGGTGCCCCAGTCCTGGTGCCGGCCCAGCCGCGGATCCTCGTGCTCATACAGGTACGTTCCGTCGAAGAAGCGCAGGCCGTGCTCGTCCATCGGGAAATGGGCGGGGACCCAGTCCAGGATCACGCCGATTCCGTTACGGTGACAGTAGTCGACGAAATACTGGAAGTCCTGCGGGGCTCCGTAGCGGCTTGTTACGCTGTAATAGCCTGTGGTCTGGTAACCCCAGGAGGCGTCGAGCGGGTGTTCGCTCACCGGCAGAAGTTCGACGTGCGTGAAACCCATGTCCTGGACATAGTCGACCAGCTCATGCGCCAGCTCACGATAATTCAGCCAGGAGTTGGATTCGTCGGTGTGTCGTTTCCAGGATCCAAGGTGAACCTCGTATGCAGAAATGGGCTTGTCGAATCCATTGTGTTCGGCACGCCTTTCGAGCCATTCGGAATCTCCCCAAGCGTACTGGGAGAGGTCGTGGACGATGGAAGCCGTCCTTGGCCTGAGCTCGGAATAGAAAGCGAAGGGATCGGCCTTCTGAACCACGTAGTCACCGGCGCGGGAACGGACCTCATACTTGTACTTCTCGCCCGACTCGAGCCCCGGTATGAAAAGCTCCCACATCCCGGAGGGCGGGCGCGAACGCATCGGATGCCTCCGGCCGTCCCAGGAGTTGAAGTCGCCGATCACGCTGACCCTGCTCGCGTTGGGCGCCCAGACCGCGAAGAGCACCCCGCGGACATCACCGACGTCCATGATGTGTGCACCCAGCTTGTCGTAGGCGCGGAGGTGCGAGCCCTCGGCGAGCAGGTGGATGTCAAAATCGGTGAGGATCGGCCAAAAGGAGTACGGGTCGATGATCGTCCAGGAATGCCCTTCGTAACCGCTCAGGCGCAGGCGGTAGGGAAACAGCCGGTCGCGGTTCATGAAAACTGCTTCGAAGAACCCCTCGGGGTGGATCCGGCTCATTGCTGCAGGTTCGTCGAAGTCCGTGAGCACTTCCACGCTCGCGGCGTGGGGCAGGAAGGCCCGTACGGCGACCGCGGCGCCGCCGCCGATTTCCACCGGGTGAGCCCCGAGAATGTGGAACGGATCGTGATGCTCGGCACGCACGATCTGGAGGACCTCGACTTCCGGAGCTGTGGTGTTCATGGCATCGATCCTCTCCAACTCAAGAGGTCAGACAATAGCAGACTCTGTCCTCCGGCGGAAGAACTGCGGCCCCTTTGCTGCGCCTGCCGACCCGGACGAGCGGGAACCAAAGCAGATCCTGCCGTACGGCGGTGTTGTTGATGCACGCGAGTGCCGTCAGCTCACTTCTTGCCCGCAACGGCAATGCCCTGACCTCCAGGCGGCTGACGGCATGACCGAGCGCGGATGGCGTGCTCCTGCCTGTCCTCCGAGAATCCGCATCTGGAGCGAATTTCGCTTGACTCGCCAAAATCCTGGTGCTAATTCTTGCGCCGGTTGCGAAATCCGTCAACACACTCAGGACAGGAGGGGACATTGAATAAGGGAGATCTTGTAGCAAAGATCGCAGCAGACGCGGGGATCACGAAGGTTCAGGCCGATGCGGCTCTGGATTCATTCCAAGGTGCCGTTACCGGCGCTCTCAAGAAAGGACAGAAGGTCACACTCGTCGGGTTTGCCACCTTTACTACCGCCAAGCGCAAGGCGCGCATGGGACGGAACCCGCAGACCGGCCAGGTCATCAAGATCGCCGCGCGCAAGGTTCCCAAGATCATTGCCGGCAGCGAACTGAAGAAGGCTGTAAAGTAACCTCCGCTTTCTGCAGATTCAGAGAAGAGAGGGGAGCCCCCGAGAAGGGGGCTCTCTGCTTTTCGCCGCATTTCTGCGATTGCCGCGGGCGCGAGCCTCGTCGCGAGAGTTGCTTCCCGGCACGATGCCCCGCGATCCCAGCTTGTCGGGAAGGCGGCCCGCTGCTTGAATCGCGCTTCAGGAAGAGTCTGAGTTCTCAAATCCCCACGCGCGGGATGAACCGCCGGACTTGATCGAAGGGTGCGCGCGGGGATTTGAAGAGGCGAAGCGCCTCGCTAGTTCTTGCTCACGAAGTCCGCGAATTCGCGCAGCTTGCCCGACCGGTATGGACTGCGCAGCTTCAGCAGCGCCTTCTCCTCGATCTGGCGGATGCGCTCGCGCGTTACCTGAAACATCTCTCCCACCTCCTGAAGCGTATACTCCTTCCCCGCCTCATTGAGGCCGTAACGCATGCGCACAATCTCCTGCTCCCGCGGAGAAAGGCCGTGCAACGCGGAGTTTGTCGCCTCCCGGAGGTTCTGCCTGATCACGTCCTCGTCGGGCGAGACGGCGTTCTTGTCCTCGATGAACTTGTTGAGAACGGCATCTTTGTTGTCCGCGATGTTCGCCTCGAGCGAGATCGGCTCCTGAGCCGCCTTCAGGATCTGCGTGATCTTGGCCACCGGCGTCTTCAGCTCCTTGGCGAGCTCATGCACCGACGGCTCGCGGCCCAGACGCTTGGTGAGCTCGTTCGAGGTCTTCATGACGCGGTTCATGGCCTCGACCATGTGCACCGGCACACGAATGGTCCGCCCCTGATCCGCGATCGCCCGGGTGATGCTCTGCCGTATCCACCACGTGGCGTACGTCGAGAACTTGTGCCCAAGCCTGTAGTTGAACTTGTCCACCGCCTTCATGAGACCGATGTTTCCCTCCTGAACCAGATCCAGAAGGTCCAGCCCGGGATAAGAGTAATTCTTTGCAATGCTCAGGACCAGCCGGAGATTGGCCCGGATGAACTCGTCCTTGGCGCGGCCCATTTCAGCCTTGTTCTCATGGATAAGCTCAAGAATCCGCCGGAGTTCCTGGCCGCAGGTCATGTGGCTCTTTTCGAGCATATGCAGGCGCGCCCGGGCGGAGCGCAACGCCTTGCGATCGCGCTTTGCCTCGGCACGGGATATCGCCCGTTCCGTCGCCTCGAAATCACGATGGATCCCTTCCAGGCACTCGATCAGACTGTTTACCTGGTATTCGGAGAAATCGATCCGCGCGAGGGTCTGAAACACGGACTCGCGGCAGCTCTTTATCCTGGCCAGGTGCCTGGCTTTGCCGCCGTTCTGGACCGTCCCGAGGGCCTGTTTCAATTCAGCATATCTCGCTTCGAGTTTCTGCAAACGGTTGACCAGCTTACGGATCTCCCGCTCACGGATCCTGTTGCGCTCCTCGAGCGGAATGTCGCTGCCATCGCGCCTTGAATCGAAGCTCAGCTGCGTCGGAGCATCGGCGTTCGCGGGCATGGGCTGCAGCTCGTCGGCCATCTCGGCCACGCGGCGCGAACTGATGGCGGTCAGCGACAGTAACCTGAGCGTGTTCACCTTGGCGGATTCGATCTTCTTCGCCAGATAGACCTCCTCCTCGCGGGTGAGAAGAGGGATCTTGCTCATGCTCCGGTAGTAAATATAGAGGGGATCAGCAGACGCAGCCCCCTCTTCCCGCCCGAGCGATCGGCTCTCGTCGGGGATCCGATCGAAGCGGACCCTGTCGACGTAATTCGCCCTTGTCAGGTGCGAAAGCTCCTCGGAGTCCAACCCCCAATCGGCCTCGTCTTCGAAGGCTTCCATGCTCTCGAGACTCTCTTCCTGTTCCAGTTCGATCATTCGATTGTCAACCGCCCTTTCTGATATTTAACGCAAAAAGCCGTAAGTGCCTTATTAGCAATATATTGCAGGCGGCGTCCGATCGGCGTTTGCCCGCGCCTCCCGTCAAAGGGGGCGTCTAGATATTAGATGGTATGAAGCGGAGAATAGTTTCATCAGGAAGGGAGTTTTTTGCAGCTCAAAATCCTTCATCTCTATTCGATACAACCCCATACCCCTGCTTATACTATTCCGACATTAATACGCTCTGAGGGCCTTTTTGTTCCTGCGATTTCTGCACCTCTATTAAGACGTTGCATGCCCGGGATTTCTTCCCAATATTCTGGAAGAAGTCAGTCATGTAGCGGCGGAGGGGCCGGAATCATATCGGAAGGCGGGCACGAACCTTTAGCACCGGATTCTCTTGTCCGACATCGCGCTTCGCAAACTGCGTCCCGGAGCGGACAGGGCCGCAGCCAAAGCGGGCGCGATTCACGGCAGAACCTCCGGGGATGCAGGGAACACGGAGCAAAGGGCGGCCTGGGGGCATGAGCAGCCCGATGGCACGAGCGGGTTGGATCAAGCCCGGTCGCGTCCCGCAGCCACGATCTGATTCCTGCCACGCAGCCGCCGCCCGGTTCGCCCGGTCGAACTCGCCCCCATGGCCCCAACCCACAGAAGCCGGAGCCAAAGTAGATTCTGCCGTCCGGTGACGTTGTCGTAGTATGTGAGTGCCGTCACTTTCAGCTCTCAGGCATCACCGTTCAGCATTCGCCAACTCGCTCTTGCGACAGCCTGGTCACAGCAAGCTCGGGTGAGAAGCGCGGCTAGCTCTGTAGCTGAGAGCTGACAGCACGGGCGCAAATTGGCCGCATCTCACAATGCACTTCCTGTCCGAGAGCGCAATGACCTGACCTTCCGGGGACCAAGCGCGCGTCGCACCGATGCCCGACGATGCCTGGGATCTGGCGGTGGCAGTGGCGGTTGACTGCGGCGCCGGCCTTCAATAAAATTCTAGGCCTTCTCTTCCTACGCAATGGAGGGATCCGGCGTGATCGAAGTGGAACACCTTAGCAAGGTTTACAACGGCAGGCGGGCAGTCGATGACATCTCGTTCAGGGTGGAAAAGGGCGAGATCCTCGGATTCCTGGGCCCGAATGGCGCAGGAAAGACAACCACCATGCGCATCCTCACGTGCTACATGCCTGCGACGGAGGGCACCGCCCGTGTAGCGGGATACGACGTCTTCGAAGAGAGCCTGGAGGTGCGCAAGCGCATTGGGTACATGCCCGAGAGCCCGCCTCTCTACCATGAGATGACCGTCTATTCCTACCTGGACTTCGTCGCGAAGATCAAGGGGACGCCCTCCTCAAAACGGAAATCACACATTGACGAGGTGATGCAGAAGACCAGTATCGGTGATGTGCGGAACCGTGTCATCGGCAGGCTCTCCAAGGGTTACAAGCAGCGTGTCGGTGTGGCCCAGGCGCTCTTGAACAACCCTGAGGTCCTGGTGCTCGACGAGCCGACCATCGGCCTGGACCCGAAGCAGATCTTTGAGGTCCGCTCCCTCATCAAGAGTCTGGCCGGAAGCCATACGGTGATCCTTTCCACGCACATCCTGCCCGAAGTGAGCATGACGTGCAGCCGCGTCGTGATCATCAACAAAGGGAAAGTGGTTGCCATGGACACGCCTGAAGGGCTCGCCAACCAGATGAAGGGAGCCGAACGCGTCGCGCTGCTCGTCGATGGGCCGGCCCCGGCCGTGCACGAGAAGCTGTCTTCCATAGACGGAGTTCTGGGCGTCAGTGCCGAAGAAGGCAAGAACGGACAGCCCTCCAGGTTCACGGTCGAGTGCAAGCTGAACACGGACCTCCGGCGCACACTCGCGGCGGCCGTGGTATCCCAGGGCTGGGGCCTGCTCGAGCTGCGCGGGGTATCCGTCAGTCTCGAGGATGTGTTCATAAACCTGATCACAAAGGAGTAGCGGGCGACCGCTCCCATTTTCATCCTGACCGAACGGGAACGTGCTATGCGAAACATACTGGCCATTTGGCAGCGCGAGATGAAGAGCTACTTCGTATCGCCCATTGCCTACGCTGTATTGACCGTGTTTCTGTTTCTCTGCGGCTTCTTCTTCTATTCGATCCTGAGCGCCGTCATCCAGTCCACGATGATGCAGGCACAGTTCGGGCAGGGATCGCAGCCGGTCGATGTGCCGGGAATCGTGGGCCGCAGCTTCTTCGGGACCACGAGCGTGGTGCTCCTGTTCATGATCCCTATGCTGACCATGGGGCTCTTCGCCGAGGAAAAGAAGCGCGGCACCATGGAACTGCTCCTGACCACGCCGGTGGGGATTGTTCAGACGATGCTGGGGAAGTACCTGGCGAGCCTCACTTTCCTTTTAATCATGTACGCGGGGAGCGGGATCACGATTGCCGCGCTCTTGATTTACGGCAATGCCGAATGGAGGCCGATTCTCGGCGGCTACCTCGGGCTGCTCCTTTACGGCGCGGCGCTGCTGGCTCTGGGGCTCTTCATCTCGACGCTCACCGAGAACCAGATCATCTCGGTCGTGATTACCTTCGGCACGATCCTGGTCCTGTGGCTGATTGAATCCTTCTCAAGCGGAGCTACCGGCGTTGCCAGGGATGTTCTCAACTATCTCTCGGTCATCGGGCATCTCGACGATTTCATCAAGGGAGTCGTCGACACCAGCCACATCATCTACTATCTGACCTTCGCATTCGTGGGTCTGTTCCTGACCTATCGCTCGCTTGAATCCATGCGGTGGAAAAGCTGATGAACAAGTTCCTACAGAAGCTCGACACGTTGGGTTTGCTGCTGCTCGTCGGCGCGGCTCTTTACTACTCAGTCACGGATGTCTGGGACAAATGGGCCCTCTCGCTCGCGATTGCCGGGGGCCTGTTTTTCGTCCTTGGAACGGCGGCGAACTACCGGCAGATCATCCAGTCGCTGGGCAAACGCTCCACGAAGTACGCATCCAACTACATATTCTCGGTGCTGCTCGTGGTGGCCATCGTTGCAGGACTGAACTTCATCGGCCAGCGGCACGTGAAGAGGTTCGATCTGACGGCCGAGGGCACCTATTCCCTCGCGCCCCAAACGCTCCAGGTGTTGGACAAGCTGGATCGGGATCTCGAGATACAGGCGTTCTTCCCCGGTGGGGATTACCCGCGCCTGAGGGACCTGCTCGTGAACTACAAGGCGCGCAACCGCCGGGTGAAGTACGAATTCGTCGACCCCGACAAGCAGCCCGACGTGGCCAAGCTCAACGACGTGACGGTGTACGGGACATTCTCCAATCCCTTCACCGGAAGCCAGCTCAAGTTCGGCACCGTGGTGCTCCGTTACGGTGACAAGAAAGAGAAGATCGAGAAGCGTTCCGAAGAAGTCCGCGAGGAAGATCTTACCAACGCCATCATCAAGGTACAGCGGTCGGGTGTCAAGAAGGTCTATTTCGTTGAAGGTCACGGCGAAAAGGACATCAATGACAGCGAGCGGGGCGGTTATGCATCCGCAAAGAAGGCGCTGGAAGATCAGGCCTTCAAGGTCGAGACGGTCAATCTGGCCAGGGAGGGCAAGGTTCCGGTCGATGCCAAGGTACTGGTGATGGCGGGGCCGACTAACGAGCCTTTTTCGCAGGAGATGCAGTTTGTCACCGACTTCATGAATGCCGGCGGCGGCTTCCTGCTGATGGTCGACCCATCGCCTTCCCCCAGCCTCGAGGCTTTCGCGAAGTCCTGGGGAGTCAAGGTGCGGAACGACGTCGTCCTCGACGTCAGCGGCGCAGGCAGACTGATGGGCGCGGGGCCGACCATTCCCCTCGTGCTCCAGTACGAAACCCACAGGATAACGGACCGCTTCAGGTCGATGACCTTCTTCCCGTATGCCCGGAGCCTGGACTCCTCCGGGGAGACGATCAGCGGGGTCACGGTGGAGCCGCTCTTCAAGACGAATCCCAACAGCTGGGGCGAGACTGACATCAAGAGCGGTGAAGCGAGCTTTTCCGAAAAGACGGACGTCAAGGGACCGCTCACGCTGGCCCTGGCCGTGTCGAAGGAAGTGAAGCCTGCGTCAGAAGGTTCGCCGGCGGTCAAGGCGCGCATGGTCGTGGTCGGGGACTCCGACTTTGCGGTCAACGCCTACTTCCCGGCGCAGGGCAACGGCAACCTTTTCCTGAACATGGTCAGCTGGCTGGGAGAGGAAGAGGACCTCATCTCGATCCGCCCCAAGGCTCCGCAGGACCGGAGAGTCATTCTCACCCAGAGCCAGCAGAGCATGCTGCGGCTCCTGGTGGTTTTCATCCTGCCGGCCGTCGCGCTGGTGGCCGGCATCTTCGTCTGGACACGTCGTAGGAGGTAAGATGCGTTTTCGAGTCACCTGGATCCTCCTGGTCATCTGCGCAGCGCTGGGGGCCTACGTCTATTTCTATGAGATCAGGGGTGGCGAAAAGCGCGAAAAGCAGAAGCAGGAGGAGAACCGGATCTGGAAGTTGGAGAGCAACAACATCCAGCAGATCGAGCTTATCACACCCGAGGAGCACGTCACCCTGGTCCGCAAGAACGACAAGGAATGGAAGATCACGGCTCCGCGGGCGCTGGACGCAGACTCCGACGAACTGAACCGCATGGCCGGCTCGGCCGCGGACATCAGCCGGGAGAGCGTCCTCGAAGCCGGCGCCAAGGATCTGGCCAGGTACGGACTCGAGCCGGCGCAGGTGAAGCTGTTTCTGAAGACGAAGGACGGGAAAGACTACCGGATCCGTTTCGGGAGCAACAATCCCACCGGCAATTCGACCTATGCCGCGCTGGAGGGGAAGAACGATATCCTGCTTGTCGCAAGCTACGTCGCCTCATCCTTCAGGAAGAAGCTCGAGGATCTGCGCAACCGCGCGATTCTGAACTTCGAGCAGTATGAAACGCAGTCGCTGGACCTGCAGAGCGCCAAAGGAAACGTCAAGCTGGTCAAGGAGAACGACAAGTGGTGGCTGCAGGGGAAGGATCGTTGGGCAGCGGATTCCTCTGCCGTCAACGGCGTCCTCAGCGCTCTCTCAAGCGGCCGGCTGAAGGAGTTTTTCGAGGCGAACGCGGAAGACTACTCGACACTCGGGTTCGAGCGGCCGCTGCTCGATGTGCGCATCACCTACGGCAAGGACAGAGCGCTCAAGCACCTCACCGTCGGGCTTGAGAAATCGAAACTGGTCGCCAGAGGTGGAAAGCCTTCGAAACCTGAAGCGGCAAAGAAGGAGGAGAAGGCCGGCGCCGCTCCCTCGGCCGGTTCCGAGCTGTACATCGCGCGCGACGAATCGCGCACCGAACTGTTCTTCGTCGACAAGGAGTTTGTCGACAAGGTGCTCAAGGCGCCGGCCGACCTGAGAGACAAGGCGCTTGCATCGTTCCAGCGCTGGGATATCGACTCCATTACCCTCACCAACACCAGAGGCACCTTCAGTTTCTCCAAGACAGAAGCCGGCGGCGACTGGGTGCTCGGGGACGCGAAGAAGAAGACGAAGTGGGACGCAGTCAACGGCATTCTCGATGCGCTGGAGAAGCCCGTGAAGAGCTTCATCGACGCCCCGGCTGCCCCCTCCGCCTATGGTCTGGACAGTCCGGCGATCCGGGTCGTACTCAAGCAAAAGAATCAGGTAAAGCTGGAGTGCGCAATCGGGAAGGAGACGAAGGAGGGCGTGTATGCCCAGGTCAAGGGCGAGTCGTCCGTCAAGGTGGCGGACAAGGATTCTCTCGACAAGTTGACCAAGGGCGAATCTGACTTCCTCGAACCGCCGCCTCCCGCACCCACCCCGGCCGCGAAGGATCAGACTTCGAAGTGATGCGACTCCGGTCTGCTCGGGGCCCCGGGACTATGATGCTCTCGCCGGCTCCCGGGGGATTCCGGGCGGAACCCGGGCTGCACGGAGAACGGGGAGCGGCTGGAGGCTCGCGGTTTCCCCATTCCCGCCAGTCCTCTGCCCCCAACCGGACAGGCGGATGCCGCCGCACGGTTTTCCGACATCCCGTGCGCCCGGCGGGCAGGCGAAAAGAAACCGGTTCGCGCAGGTTTCCGGCGCCCGCAGTCTCCGCACGCTGCTCTTGCCGCAGGATCTCTGCGGTCTCGGCGGCGGGACTCTCCTTTGGACGTGGCGGTGCTGCTCGAGGAAGATGCGCGCCGGAGCCTCTTGAGCTTGCGGGCTCCATGCGCCGGCCGACCCGCAGACAATCCGATTCAGCCGGTTGATCCAGCAGTTCCCTCAGAGTATACTAAATCGGTCCTGACTTTGAAAAAAGGTGGGCAAGGGCCCACCTTTTGTTTTTAGGGGTCCGAGATGACCGATGATGTGCGAGAAGGCCTCGTGAGCCGCATCACCGCACTCGCAGAACAGGTGGCTGCCTCCATGGGCATGCAGGTCGTGCTGGCCGAAATCAAGGGCGGAGGCCGGTCCGTCGTCCGTGTTTACATCGACAAGCCCGGCGGCATCTCGCTCGACGACTGCGAGCATTTCAGCAGGCGTTTTTCGGTCCTCCTCGACGTTGAGGACTGCATTCCGTTCAGCTATGTGCTGGAGGTCTCCTCGCCGGGCTTGGACCGGCCGCTGGTGCGCGAAGAAGACTTCATCAGATTTGCGGGCAAGCGGGCCCGGCTGCGCATGCGACAGCCCGTGGACGGGCAGCGGAACTTCAGAGGCCGGCTTCTCGGCGCCTCTCACGGAAGCGTCAGGCTTGAGGTTGCACCGGGTAAGGAGGTCGAGCTTGCTCTCTCCCAGGTAGAGAGGGCAAACCTCGTTGCGGAGATCTGAGCGGCGTCGGGAGGAATCACAGGCAATGACGAATATCATTCTTCAGACCATCGAGCAGATCAGCAAGGAAAAGAACATCGATCCGGAGATCATCGTCACGGCGCTCGAGGACGCCATGATCGCAGCCGCGCGGAAGTTTTACAGGACGGGCGAAGACATAAGCGCGCGGTTTGACCGCGAAAGCGGCATGCTCGAGATCTTCGCCATCAAACGGGTCACGGATGTCGTCCAGGATCCCAGCTTGGAGATCTCACTGGAGGAAGCCAAGCAGATCGACCAGAGCCTCGAAATCGATGACACGGTCGAGCTCCCCAAGCCTACCGATGTGCTGGGACGGATCGCAGCACAGACCGCGAAGCAGGTCATCCTGCAGAAGGTCCGGGATGCCGAAAGACAGAACATCTATAGCGAGTTCTCGCAGAAGGTGGGCGAGCTCATCACAGGGGTCATCAAGCGCTTTGAGGGCCCCGACATCATCGTGGACATCGGCAAGACCGAGGCGCTTCTGCCGCTCCGGGAACAGTTGCGAGCCGAGGCATACAAGCAGGGCGAGCGCGTCCGGGCCGTCATCGTGAAGGTATTGCCCATCGCGAAGGGACCGCAGGTCATTCTGTCGCGAACCGACGCCCAGCTCCTCATCCGCTTGTTCGAGATCGAGATACCCGAGATCTACGACGGCACGATCGTGGTCAAGAATGCAGTGCGCGAGCCCGGAGACCGGGCCAAGATCGCAGTTGCGTCGATGGACCGCGATGTCGATCCGGTCGGAGCGTGCGTGGGCATGAAAGGGTCACGCATCAACTCGATCATTCGCGAGTTGAAAGGGGAGAAGATCGATATCGTGCAGTGGTCCGACGACCCCGCCCAGTTCGCGGCTAACGCTCTTAACCCTGCCAAGATTTCCAAGGTGCTGATTCTGGACGC
>JACADW010000268.1 GCA_013388445.1 Acidobacteriota bacterium
AAGAGGTGAGACAAACTCTGTGAGCTAAGGGAGTTGACAGCAAGTCTTCGGTGCGCAGCTATATGGGTAGGGCATTCGCGACCGGCATCGGGGTGGGCGCATCAAACCGGCGCTCCCATCGATTGCCTGACCGGTTTTTACGGCGGTCAGCTGCATGCCTATCCCTGCGTAGCATGGGCACGGCTCCTGAACGAAGGAATGACTGGTGTCTGCGAGGCAGACCTGCGATCCGTTCTCATGTCGCTGATATTGCAGTACTATACATGTGGAAAGCCCGGATTCGTTTCCGACCCCTTTTTCGACAGCTCGAACAACACCATCACCTATGCCCATTGTGTGGCTCCGACACAGATGGAGGGGCCTTCGGGTCCGAGGTTGCCATATGTGGTGCGCTCGCATATGGAGGATAATAAGGGGGTCTCGCTGCAGGTGGAAATGCCGGTGGGGGTATTGACGACAACTCAGATTCTGGAATCGGAGACCGTGACGTGCCATGTGGCCAAAATCATCGGCAATTCCGATGGCTGGCGTGGATGCCGCACGAAGGCGGTGTGCAAGCTCATCGATCCTCAATCGGGTGTGGAGTTGAGTGTGGATCGCTTGATGCACGAATGGCAGGGTCCGTGGCACAAGGTGTCTTTTCTGGGGAACTATGTCGCGGACCTGGAGAAAATGTCGCGTCTGATGGGCTTCAAGCTGGTCCGAGAAGTGTAGCTCTTCCTTGCCGAAGGGAAGCCTGCGGTATTGTCCCCGCTGTCTTCCGTGAGTCGATTGCGTAGCGTGCTTGCTGCAAGTGCGAGGAGAGAGCCCCAATCGCGCCATTCGAGCCGAAGAGAGCTGCTGCGCACGAGGAGCAGCCATTCGGTGCCGACCAATGCGGCAGAGCTCGGTGTATGCGCTGACTCAGCCTGGGAACACTGCCCAGGGGAGTGTGTGGGATAAGTCCATTTGAGCCGATTGGGCTCATGGTTGAGAAGTGCCGAG
The DNA here is from genome assembly GCA_013388445.1 of Acidobacteriota bacterium. Lineage (GTDB taxonomy): Bacteria > Acidobacteriota > UBA6911 > UBA6911 > UBA6911 > JACADW01. Next base: position 985 of record JACADW010000268.1, read on the forward strand.
AAGTCTTTCAAATTCCTCTGCCAGGTGAACCGTCTGATTCGCGAGTTTGTCGCGGACCTCCACGGACAGCCGGTATTTGCCGGCTGTGAGATCCTCAATCGGTATGCGTTTTACCAGTACGGACCGCTCCGCGGAAGAAAAATGAACGGACTCGCCCTCGTCATTCGGGAATTCCTTCAGCGTCCGTCCTTCCTGAAGTATGCGATACGTGACGCTCAACGCCGGTTTGGAGGTCGCCTGGTCCACCGCAATATTATACAGATGAAAGTACACGTGGATCGAGTCACCATCCGAGAATCGCTTTGGGGGATTCGGTATGATCTCAAGGTCCCCCCAAACGAACTCCTGACCCTCCTCCCCCGCCTGCGTTAGCTTTCGGATGGACCTGGACAAGACCAGGGAGCTGGCGAAGGGGAAGGAATCGCTCGGCGAGATAACGGAGAGGGGTGTGCATAGATGGCCGACTCTCCCCCCGTACAGGTCTTTCACGACCAGGTCCAGCCGGCAACGCAGGTCGGATTGCCTCAACACGATCATCTTCTGAAACATCACTCGGCCAGGCGAACTGCCCTGCCGCTCCCCCGCAGGGAAGGCAGCCTCCACTTCCTGCTCGAACTCGGACAGGATTTCGTTCAGCAGGTTCCTGGCGACTCCATAGATCGCAACGCGGGCGCGGTCGAAGGCTCGATCTCTACGCAAGGTCAGATCCGACTTGTCCACCTCTAGAGTGACCGGCAGCAGCAGATGCTGAGGATCCAATAGAAAACAGTCCTGCTGGATCCCGAACGGGAGGCTTTCGAAATGTACGCCGGCGCGTACGATTTCTCTCAGTTCCTGATGCTTGATTTGTGGAGGGCGCTGCAACTGGGTCAGGGTTCTGTAGCGCTGGAAGGGGTTGTCCTGCATTCTTCGATACAGAAAGCGCCGTTCCTGCTTGGTGGAGAGGTTCTGGGCCTCATCGGTCGTGAGCCCCAGATCGGCCACCCGGAAAAGCGCATCTTTATCGCTTGCATGAGTGGCCAGTCGGTACTCCCGGGTGAAGGTGGGATCCACAAATTCCAGCTCGATGTTGGAACCGACCCCTTCGAGGTAATTGTAACGCCATACTTCGTGGGGGTAGGTCATGGTGACGCCGCCGCCCTCATGCCGGGGTCGGTAATGCGTTCCTCCCTGCGGGTAGGATTCGATTTCACTGGGTGGCCCATGGAGGATATAGATGCGGCCACGATCCGTTTTCCATCCGGGGAGCGCACAGGAGAACCTGCTGTTGGCATACGCAATGCGGCGATAGTGTTCTTCTTTGAACTCGTTGACGGCGCGGGTGGGGTCTGGATTGCGCCGCATCCAGAATTGCTCGATAAAAGCCTCCTTTTCTTCCGGTGTGGAAAGAGCTTTGAAGACCGACTCCTCTTCGGGAGATATGATATAGGCCACGTCCTCGGTCACCCACTTGTGATAATAGTCGTGCTTGGATGATTCAGAGAGGATCGGTTTCGAGGACTTGGCGTGCTGCATACCGAGAAGGCCCCCCGCGCGAGCGGATAGGAGGGGGGAAAGCGCCAGCATCAAAGCAATCATTGAGAGTCGGTGTCGCACAGGACCCCTCGTCACGGCTTGGCAGTTTCCACGGGATTCTTGGAAGACTGGTAGGCTTTCTTTAGGAAAGGGTTGTCTGCCGGCAACTTGCCTCCGTAAAACCACCGCAGGGGAAGAACCACTTGTTTCTGGTTATATCCTCCCGGCATACGGGAGCTCTGTGTCAGGCGCGCATATTGGGGGTCATCATCGAATGTTGAGTAGGAATAGGCGATCAAGACCCGGTCTTTGCCGACAAATACCGAAGGGTACGACCACCAGGCGTGAGCGGCGGCCACCTCGATGTATCGTGCTTCGCGCTCGGGTGCAGGCTGGCCGGGATTCAGGTAAAACTCGGCGGGACGCACGGGGCGAATGGGCCCCGGCTCCACTCGCGTCCCTTGCAGCAGTGACTCCACGTTCTGGAAGAATTCCCAGACGCTGCCGCCGTTGCGGCTGATGGCCGAGGAGATCCTCGTCCGGTTATAGCCTCGCTTCACTTCTTCCTCGCTCTCCTGGTTCCAGACGACGAGCAGGTGTCCGTTCGGCAGGCGGCGAATCTGCGCGGGAGTAGTTGTTGCGGCCAAGGAGGTCGGCTGGGGCCTGGTCCAGGTTTCGCCATTGTCTTCGGACCAGGCTTGAAAGAGCCTTCCCAGGCCGGTCCGCATGACCATGAGGAGCCTTCCCGGCTCGACCTCCGCAACGGATGGTTCGTTTACGAAGTTGTAGTTGGCGTTCCAGTCCAGGAGGATGAAAAGATCTCCGTCGCGGTTCCTTTTCCAGGTGCGGCCGTCGTCATCGGAGTAATAGACCGAGATGACATTGAAGTGAGGGTCGAAAAAGTGCGCCGCGGTAGACGCCCATTGCCCCCGGACGAGCTTGCCGGTAAATGGAAGTGTCTTGTTGTCGGGGCCGATGTTCTGGCCGATGTCGTTGTCCACCGGGAAGATGATTCGACCTGAGGAGGTACGGAGGAGCGCGTCCTGAAGGCTTGCAGTGGCCGAACCCGGCTCGGTGATCTTCACGGGCGGCTGCCATGTCTTGCCGCCATCTTCCGAGCGCCAAAACACGCAATACATGCCTCGACGGCGGTTGCCGTCCGCCCAGCTTGGGATTTCAGGGTCGGTTACGTAGGCCGCAAGGCCTATCCCCTTTCCCGAGAGTCTGACCAGGCTGGTTCCCCCGCCGCCCACCAGTTTGCCGTTTGTATCGCGGCATTCAAAGGTCGGCGACCAGGTAATGCCGCCGTCGCTGGAGATCGTAAATGAGGTGTCTGCAGCTTGCAGAATCCGGCCGTCCTCCAACTCGACAAAGGTGGAGGAGTGGAAGAAGTTTGTATAGTGAACCGCGAGAACCTCCTCCGGCCGGGTCATGGGCACATCCGAAGCGTTCCGGCTCTGTGCCGGGGGTTGCGCAGCCAGGAGGACAAAGAGTGGAAGCACGAGTAGAGACGATCGACAGGCTCTCACCGAAGTCTATCCTCCGATCGGATCCAAGGTTCCAGGAGGGAGCAATCCACAATCGGCATACGACGTTAGAATGACACGGACATTGTAATGGTAATCCGTCTCATGATGGAATTCCCTTCTTGTGAGCATCGGCGCGATAATTGATGGTGGTTTTGGCGCGATAATTGATGGCGTTTCTCTGTGTGCTTGGCATCGTTGAAGCCGGTTCCCGGTTCCGTTCCCGTCGCGGGCCTTGGGCC
>JACADW010000243.1 GCA_013388445.1 Acidobacteriota bacterium
ATGCCTTCGCCGCCGTGAACGAATCGGGTCCGGCCCAGCGGATAGCCGCGCCCGCGCAGCAGCGACTGCAGCTCGCGCGACCCCCTGTCGCTGCCACAGGAGACTATTTCCGGACAGACGGCTTCAACCTGGTCGGCCAGCAACGCTATGTTCTTTCCGCCGCTCAGTCCGACAACCCGAAAGGCGTGCTTGAAACTGGCCACAACTTGGAGCGTGTTGGTCCCGATGGAGCCTGTCGAGCCGAGCAGCGAAATGGTCTTCATGCAAGTAACCCCAAGGAGCGGGCGTCGCAGCCTGAAATGCGCGCGTCACGTTCTCCACTGCCGAGGATGCCGGCAGGTGCCGCCTGCGTGGATTTGAATATCAGGATGTGGAATTCGGGATCCGGCACAGCGTGCAAGAGACTGGGTCCTTCCCGGGAAGTGCCGGGAGAGAGGCTCCCGGCCTCACGGCGTACTCTCGCGCATGGGGATCGGCTCTCGAGCAACGCAAACAATCCTCTGCCGGCAAAACCGCTCCGGCCGGAACCTCAAGAAACTGCAGGCAGCATAATACTCGCGGATTGGAGTCGCGTCCAGAATGCGGTGTCCGGCGCCACGGGTGCAGCACGTCGATGGGGCCGCAGCTCTCCTCCCGCAGCCTGGCTTTCCGTCGACGACCGCTTGAATTCGTCGGACCAGGGGTCCGGCCCGCCAGGAGAACTTGTCCTCGGCCCGACGTTCACCGCATCGAGGGGCACCGCCCAGAATTCCCCGGATACAGGCGCCGGCCTAAGATGAGGTGCTTCCAATTCGTATCCGTCCCGAAGCACGATACTCAAGTCTATACGCCGTCTTTCGACCTCGACTTCGCCCTGGACCTGGACGTTGACGTGGCCGGTCAAAACCAAAACGAGCTCCGGGAGACCTGAATCTCAGAAGATCACGTTCCGTCTCTTTTGCGTTCACGGCCAGGTCCACGTTTGAGCTCGAGGTCCAGACCCGGGACGAAAAACCTTGGAGTATCGCGACAGCGGCCAGTTCGGGGAAGTGCGAATCCCTGGAGAGCCTGCGCATTCAATTCGAGTAATAGAAGTGCAGGTACAGGTACAGGACTGGAAAGGCGAACAAAAGGCTGTCGACGCGATCAAGCGCCCCTCCGTGGCCGGGGACCAGATTCGAGCTGTCCTTTCTCCCGGCTGCGCGCTTCAGAAGCGACTCCGCCAGATCTCCGAGCTGCCCGAAAGCGCCTGCCAGCCCCGCAGCTGCGATCACGTGGGCCACTGGAAGGCCAGGGAAGAGGAGTCGTTGCAGCGCCGCGGCGGCGGCAAGGCTTCCCAGCAGCCCGGCGACGGCTCCTTCACAGGTTTTCCGCGGGCTGATCCGTGACGAAAAGGGTGTGCGCCCAAATGCCTTTCCGGCGAACATGGCTGCAGTATCGCCCGCCCATACGGCGGCCAGCAGCACGACCATCCACTTGCGGCCCACGGCCTCGCCGTAGTCAAAGCGAATGCGGAGAGCGGCGTGAAGAGGTAACGCGAGGTAGGAAACACCGAACATCGTGGCCATGATGCCAAGGGTGCGTTCTCTCATCGAGTCCTTGGGCCACATCGCGGCCAGCAGGGCTGCCATCAAAGCGGCCGCGAACAGGGCGACCGGCGGCAGGAACCGGATCTCGAGCAGGACCAGAAGCGCCCAGAACGCCGGATAGCCAAACCACTCCAGCGGCTTCTGGTCCATGAGCCGGACCAACTGAAAATACTCATAGAGACAGAGCGTCCCCAGCACTCCGAGCCCGATGAGGAGCACCAACGGGCTGGCATATACAGCGAACGCAAGCGCGGCCGGGATCAGAATAAGCGCTGTGAGAATCCGCAAAAACATGCGACGTTTCCCGGGGCGCGGCAGTCATCACAGGCCGCCATAGCGGCGGCTGCGTTGCTGGAAATCGACAATGGCCTCGAAAAGGTGCCGGCGCCGGAAGTCCGGCCAGAGGGTCGGCGTTACATGGATCTCGGAATAGGCGATCTGCCAGAGCAGAAAGTTGCTGATCCGCATCTCACCGCTTGTCCGAATGAGAAGATCAGGGTCCGGGGCGCCGGCGGTGTACAGGTGCTGCGTCAGCATTTCCTCAGTGATCGCTCTCATGGTGCCCGCGCGTCCTGTCCGGCGCCGCATCCTGTTGAAGGCGTCGACAAGTTCCGCCCGGCCTCCGTAATTAAGAGCCACGTACAGCAGCATGCCGCTGTTGTCCCGGGTGCTCCTGACGGCCTGCTCGAGGACTCTTTGAACGGAAGGCTCCAGCTCATGTATCCGGCCTATCGGACGGAACCGGATATTGCTTTCGCCGATGTGCTTGATCTCGCGGCGCACGTATTCCTTTAGCAGGTTCATCAGCATGCGCACTTCCGACCGAGGGCGCTTCCAGTTCTCGACCGAAAAGGCGTAAAGCGTCAGGACCTCCAGTCCGAGCTTCGCGGAAGTCTCGACGATCTCGCGGACCGACTCCATGCCCGCGCGATGCCCGGACACGCGGGGAAGATTCCGCAAACCGGCCCACCTTCCGTTCCCGTCCATGATGACGGCTATGTGCCTCGGCATGCGTGCACGGTCGATCTTTCGCAGCAGTTCCGCTTCAACGGATCCGGGCTCCGCGAGGCCCTCAAACTCGGCCATCACTTCGTATCATAGCATCAAACAGATCAGTTGCTTCCGTTTCAACGCACCTCGGCTCAAATGGATTCTGCGAGAAAGCCTGTCGGCCCGGATAACTGCGACTCTGAGTGTCCGGCCGTCTCCGCCCAGTGATCGCGCGATCCGACTCTCCCGGGTGCCGCGGCGAAGCAGATCGTGAACTCATGCACCGCAAGCGTGCGTCGAATGGCGGCTGCTGACTTGGTGATGCCGGCTCAGTACCGGACCCGAACGAGTATAAGGC
>JACADW010000232.1 GCA_013388445.1 Acidobacteriota bacterium
CGGCGCGCGACGCGCGCGGACCCGCGCGGCCCTACCTCCGTGGCCCCCGCGTATCCTCCCCTTTCTCAAGCCGGTCCAGGACCAGCGCTATGGCGCGCCAGTACAGGTCATGCTCCTCCTTGAGGATCCTCGCCGAGAGGCTCTCCTCCGTGTCCCCGTCGAGCACCTGCACGGCACGCTGGAGGAGGATAGGGCCGGTGTCCACGCCCTCGTCCACCAGATGAACGGTGCAACCCGAGATCTTGACTCCGTATTGGAGGGCCTGGCGCTGGGCGTGCAGGCCTGGGAACGAGGGCAGGAGCGCCGGGTGGATGTTCAGCACCCGCCCGGGGTATTCCTCCAGGAATAGCGGCGAGAGAATGCGCATGAAGCCCGCCAGGCAGACGAGCGACGGCGAATAGGGGCGCAGGGTCTCCAGCAGCAGTCGATCATATTCGATCCGCTCCACGCCCTTGGATGGGAGCGAAACCGCGTTGAGCCCGAACTCGCGCGCCTTGGCCAGCCCGGCGGCGTCGGGCACGTTGCTGACCACGCAGCAGATCCGTGCCTCGAGGTCGCCGCGCCGGATCGCTTCGTGGATGGCCACAAAATTCGATCCGCGGCCGGAGAGCAGGATCGCCAGATTGCGAGGGATCATAGCGCCATCCTCATTCAGCCGCACCAATAGAACAGATCAGCAGCCGGCCTCGAAATTGGGGACGCTTCCCTGTTCTGCATGCGGGATGCCAGCACTCGATCGGACGCTCCCTGCAGAATAGGGAAGCGTCCCCAATTTCCCTCAGGGGAGGTATTCGATCGTGCGCGGCCCCTCCACGACGGCGCCGATCCGGTAGCAGCGCTCTCCCAAGGCCCCGAAACGTCCGGCCACCGCCTCCTCATCGCGTGGGTCGATCACCGCAATCATCCCAATACCCATGTTGAAAGTGCGGTACATCTCCGCATCATCGACATTCCCTTCACGCTGGATGAACCGGAAGACGGGCAGGACCGGCCAGGACGACTTACTGATGACGGCTGCCGTTCCCGGCGGCAGGATTCGGGGCAGATTGTCCGTGATGCCGCCGCCGGTGATGTGAGCCAGTCCCTTCAGCATGCCCGTGTCCAGAAGGGGTTCGATGAGCGCGTAATAGCTTCTGTGGGGCGAGAGCAGTATCTCGGCAACCGTCCCACCAAGCTCCTCGACCCTGTCCGCCGGCCTGAGCCCAAGCCGGTCGAAAAAGAGCTTCCGAGCGAGCGAATATCCATTCGTATGGAGGCCGGCAGAGGCGAGCCCCAGCAGCACGTCGCCCGGCCTTATTCGCGTCCCGTCGATGACCCGCGCGCGGTCCACCACGCCAACGATGAACCCGGCCAGGTCATATTCGCCCGGAGCATAGAAATCCGGCATCTCGGCGGTCTCGCCCCCTATCAGGGCGCATCCTGTCTCGCTGCACCCGCGTGCCAGTCCGGATACGATCCCGGCAACCACGTCCGGTTCAAGCTGGCCCGAGGCCAGGTAGTCCAGAAAAAAAAGCGGGCGAGCTCCCTGAACCAGAATATCTGAGACGCAATGCGACACGAGGTCATAGCCCACCGTGTCATGAATACCCGTCATGAAGGCGATCTTGAGCTTGGTGCCGACACCGTCACAGCTGGAGGTGAGGAGCGGATCCGCGTACTTGCCGGGCTCAAGCCGGAAAAGCGCGCCGAAACTGCCTATATCGCTCAGCACACCGCGCGTGAAAGTCGAGCGCGCGAGCCCGCGGATGCGCCGCTTGGCCTCCGCCGCAGCGTCGATGTTCACGCCGGCGCCTGCATAGGTCATTCTGCTTCCCGAGGCATCACCGGTCATCTCATATCCAAGGTTCAAACGTCTGCCCCCTGCAGCGTCCATGCTCCTAGGAACTAGGAGCGAGAATATCCTCCAGCCGCTTCCCGAAGAGTTCTTTTTGCATCTCCTCGTGAGCGACATCCGTCGGATAGCGGTCCGTGAAACAGGCCGAGCAATAACAGCCGGTGTCTCCGACCGATTCCAGCAGCGCCTCGAGGCTCAGGTAACCGAGCGAGTCCGCGCCGATAAACCTGCGGGTCTCCTCGACCGTCTTGCTGGATGCGATCAGCTCGCGCTTCGTTGGGGTGTCGATTCCGTAATAGCAGGGCCCCACGATCGGCGGCGACGAGATCCGCAGGTGGATCTCTTTCGCCCCGGCCCCGCGGATGATGTGAACGATCTTCTTGCTCGTCGTGCCGCGCACGATGGAATCATCGACGAGAATCACCCGTTTTCCTGCGAGTATTTCCCGTACGGGATTCAGCTTCACTTTGACGCCGAAATTCCGGATTGACTGCCTGGGCTCGATGAAGGTGCGCCCGACATAGTGGTTCCGTATCAGCCCGAACTCCAGCGGAATCCCGCTCTCGCGGGCATACCCGATCGCCGCAGAAACGCCGGAATCCGGGACCGGCACCACGACATCCGCCTCGACCGGATGTTCGCGCGCAAGGCGGATCCCCATATGGTGACGGCTGGTGTCTACGGTGCGCCCGAACACAAAGCTGTCAGGCCGGCTGAAGTAGACGTGTTCGAAGATGCAATACGCCGGCTTTTCCTTGGGGAGCGGAAAGCGCGATTCAACCATGTCTTCGTCGATGATGAGGACCTCTCCCGGGTCGACTTCCCGGACGTATTCGGCGTCGAGCAGGTCGAGGGCGCAGGTCTCTGAAGCGATTACATAGCGCCCGTCGACACGGCCGAGGCAGAGCGGGCGGAACCCGTGGGCATCCCGCGCCACCATCAGATAGTCCGCCGTCAGCACGACGAGCGAAAAGGCGCCCCGGACGATGCGCAGTGCTTCGATGAAAGCATCGACGAGCGTGCGCCTCTTTGAGCGCGACAACAGGTGAAGGATGACCTCGCTGTCGCTGGTCGAGTGAAAGATGGCCCCGTCACGCTCGAGCTCCCTGCGGATCTGCGATGCGTTGATCAGGTTCCCGTTATGCGCCAGCGCGACCGGCCCTCGCCAGGAGTCGATCACGATGGGCTGGGCATTGGTCAACTCGCTGCTGCCGGCAGTCGAATACCGGACGTGTCCGATGGCAGACGATCCCGGGAGTTTCTCCAGCCTCTCCTCGTCAAACACGTCCGCCACGTGTCCCATGTCCTTGTGAAGCCGCAGCTTTCTACCGTCCAGCGTTGCAATGCCGGCAGATTCCTGGCCGCGGTGCTGCAGTGCGTAAAGCCCCAGATAGGTCATCCGGGCTGCGTCCGGATGGGAAACGATCGCAAATACACCGCACTCTTCCCTCAGCTTGTCCCAGGGAACCATCCAGCTTCACCTCGGAAAAAACGGCATTATATACGAGTTGACGACCAGAGCCGACCGGAGAATTCAACTGGAGGCACAGGCGGCAACCGCGCATTCGGCTGCAGGGGGCAACGGGGCCGCCTGAAAAGGATTGAACAGGCGGTCCAAAACACCTATCTTTGACCTTTGGATTCTTGGAGGAGCACTGCGCATGGCGGATATCGAAAGCACCGGAGAAACCAAGGACTTTTGTTTGGACCACCCTGCCAGAAGTGAGCCCTTTTTCCTCAAGGGATCGAATTCCCTCGACTGGGGGATGCAGAACAGGCTGTCACGGATTTTCAGTCCAGCCTCGGGGAAGACGGTCATGCTGGCGATCGACCACGGGTACTTTCAGGGCCCCACCACCGGACTCGAGCGCGTCGACGTCAAAATCGTGCCCCTTCTACCCCACGCCGACGCCCTGATGCTCACGAGGGGGATCCTCCGCACCTGCATTCCGTCATCTTTCGGCAGGGGAATCGTCCTGCGCGCGAGCGGCGGCCCAAGCATTCTCAAGGAACTGTCCAACGAAGAAATCGCGGTCGACATGGAAGACGCGCTGCGGCTTAATGTCGCAGCCGTCGCCGTGCAGGTCTTCATCGGGGGCGAATTTGAAACCCGGACCGTTCACAACATGACGCGGCTGGTGGATTTGGGAAACCGGTACGGAATTGCAGTCCTCGGCGTCACCGCCGTGGGCAAGGAGATGGTGCGGGATGCCAAATATCTGCGGCTTGCATGCAGAATCTGCGCCGAGCTTGGCGCGCACGTGGTGAAGACATACTATGTCGCTGAGGGATTCGAGACCGTCACGGCTTCGTGTCCCGTGCCGGTCGTCATGGCCGGCGGCAAGAAGCTGCCCGAGCTGGAGGCACTCAAGATGGCGCGTCGGGCCGTCGCGGAAGGGGCAGCCGGAGTTGACATGGGGCGGAATATCTTCCAGTCGGAAGCGCCGGCCGCCATGATCCAGGCGGTACGGAAAGTGGTGCACGAGAACGCCACTCCCGAGGCAGCCTACCAGTACTATCTCAGCCTCAAGGGGAAGTGAGTCCCGGGCGCCTCTGCGCATTCATGCCTCCACGGATGCTCCGGCAGCCGCGAGAGAGGCACTTCCTCACTGCACGGTCATGCACACGACAGCGGAGACGGAGCGGGCCTTGCCGCATCGAGAAGGGACGCGGGCGAGACAGGACTTCAGCCGTGAAAACCAGGGGTGGTGATGCAAAGCAGATGGGATGATGCCGATGCAAATGCATGCATTGCGCGCCATGCCGGCCGCTGGGGCGGGGACCTGGCGTTGCGTGCCTACGCGGCCGCGCTGATCGGCTCCGAGGAGAGCCTGGTTCTGCACGGGGGCGGCAACTGCTCCGTCAAGACCGCCGTCCGGAACGTTTTCGGCGAAACCGTCCCGGTCCTGTTCGTCAAACCCTCCGGATACAACCTCGCTGCCGTGGAGCCGGAGTCCTATTGCGGCCTGGACCTGGCGTATCTGAGAAGGCTCAGGGAGCTGCCGGATATGTCCGACGAGCTCATGGTCAACGAGCTCATGACACATCTCCTGAACCACCGTTCCGCCACACCGTCGATCGAGACGCTTGTCCATGCATTCCTACCCGGCAAGTTCATCGATCATACCCATCCCGATGCGATCCTCGCGCTCACAAACCAGACCGCAGGGCGAGCAGTCGTCCAGGAGGCGCTGGGAGAGGAGGTCATCGTCTTGGACTATGTGAAACCCGGTTTCAGCCTCGCCCGCACGGCTGCGCAAGCATATGAAGCCAGTCCCGGCTGTCGTGCCATGGTTTGGATGCACCACGGATTGACGAGTTGGGGCGAATCAGCACGGGAATCCTACGAGATCACCGTCGACCTCGTCAGCCGTGCCGAGCGGTTTCTTTCCGGAAGAGTGTCCCGCCCGCTGGTAAGTGCCCGTCAGACGTCGCTGGCCGATGCCGAGGCGCGGATGGAGAAAGCGGCCCCGGTAATCCGCGGCGTGCTGGCGCAGCGCACAGGCGATCCCGACCGACCATACGCGCCCGTCATCCTCGAGCCTCTCGTCACACGCGAGATACTTGACCTGCTGGACTCCGAGCATGGAAGGACCATAGCCCTGTCGCCTCCACTGACGTCCGACCATCTGATCAGGATCAGGAGGACACCGCTGTGGATCGACATAACGGACTTTGAGCATCTCCCGAAACTGCGGGAACAGGTGTCGGCAGCCTTGCAGGCATACACCCGCGAGTATGGCGCCTACGTAGAGCGTCATGCGTCAAGGCAGCCCGAAGGAACCGGGCGGCTCGATTCTTACCCTCGCGTCGTACTGGTGCCGGGCCTGGGCGCCTTGTGCGCCGGATGCGATTCGGCAGCCGCCGGAATCGCCAAGGACATCACGCTCCATACGCTGACAACGAAGCTGAAGATATTCGCAATGGAGGGCGATTACCAATCCCTGTCGGAGGAAGATCTGTTCGACATGGAGTACCGGGCCCTCCAGCACGCCAAGCTCCGCGACAACGCTCATCTGCAGCTCGGCGGTCGCGTCGCGATAGTCACAGGAGCAGCCGGCGCGATCGGCTCGGGCATCTGCGAGGGCCTCCTCGAAAACGGATGCCATGTCGCTTTGACGGACCTCGCAGTTGACAGGCTTGAGGATCTGGGACGGCAGCTCCGAGAACGTTTTCCAGGACGCGTGATAGAGCTTGCCATGGACGTGACGGACCCTCAATCGGTTCGCTCGGCTTTCCGTCGCGTCATAGCAACGTGGGGCGGCGTGGATCTCGTCGTCCCCAACGCAGGCGCCGCACTTGTCTCCCCGCTGGCTGACATGGACCTGGAAGCATTCCGCCGCCTCGAACGCATCAATACTGAAGGAACCCTCCTCGTCCTCGCTGAAGCCGGACGTCACTTCCGGCTCCAGGGAACCGGGGGCGACATCGTGGTTGTATCCACGAAGAACGTTTTCGCACCGGGAGCGGGATTTGGCGCCTACAGCGCCACAAAATCAGCCGCGCATCAGCTCGCCCGGATCGCGAGCCTCGAATTTGCCGAGCTCGGCGTGCGCGTAAACATGGTTTCCCCCGACGCCGTGTTTGCGCACGGAGAACGGCGCTCCGGCCTCTGGGCAGAAGTGGGGCCGGACAGGATGAAGGCGCGCGGCCTCGACGCCGCCGGTCTGGAGGAGTATTACAGATCTCGGAACCTGCTCAAGGCCCGCGTTACGGCGCGCCACGTCGCTAATGCCGTCGTTTTTTTCGCGACGCGCCAGACGCCCACCACCGGGGCCACGCTGCCCATAGACGGAGGCCTCCCGGACTCGACGCCGAGATGATGGGCGTGGCGCGCACCC
>JACADW010000175.1 GCA_013388445.1 Acidobacteriota bacterium
CGCTTCGAGAACATGGAGATCGGCGCTCGGATGAGGTTCGGCAAAGGTGTGTGGACGGTGGTCGGGCATTTTGATGCCGGCGGGACAGCGCCGGACAGCGAAATCTGGGCCGATGTCAACGAGCTTGCCGGTGAATTCGATCGCCTCGGCTACTCGTCAGTCCTTTTTCGGACCCAGGACTCGAAGATCCAGGCCGACCTTATCAATCAGATTGACGCCGACCGGAGGATGCAGCTGGAGGCGGTCTCCGAGAGGGCGTACTATGACAAACAGACAGTCGCAGGGGTGGGAATCAAGGCCCTCGCGACCGTCATGACGATCTTCATGGGGATCGGAGCCTGCTTTGCGGCCACGAACACCATGTATGCGGCGGTGGCGAACCGTACGCGCGAGATCGGGACGCTGCGGGCCCTCGGCTTCTCGCGGGGCAGCATCCTGCTCTCTTTCCTGATCGAGGCGGTTCTTCTCGCCGTTATCGGGGGTGGCCTCGGCTGCCTGCTGGCGCTGCCGGTCAACGGCTGGTCCACCGGCTCCGCCAATTTCGTGACCTTCAGTGAAGTCACCTATAACTTCCGCATCACATTCCCGCTGGTGGTTTTCGCGCTTGCGATCTCGGGTTTCCTGGGTGTGCTCGGAGGGTTCTTCCCGGCCCGCTCGGCCGCAAGGATGCCGATCGTCGAGGCCCTCCGCAGCGCTTAGGCGCTCGCCCGGCGACGCTGGATGCTTGGTGGGTGAAGCATCAGCCAGGTGGGCGTCGGCCGCCCGGCGGATTGGCGCTCGTGTCAGTGCGGCAAGGGCGCGCGTGCGTCTGATTCAGCGCGCGGGGCCGACCCAGACGGTCTGGATGTTAACGAACTCGCGGATCCCGAACTCGGACAACTCCCGTCCGTACCCGGATCGCTTGATGCCGCCGAATGGAAGGCGCGGGTCGGAGACGACCATGCCGTTGACGAAGACCGACCCGCTCTCGATCTCGCGGGCAAGCCGTTGCGCCAGGTCCAGGTCCCGCGTCCATACGCTTGCGCCGAGGCCATAGGCTGAATCGTTGGCGATGCGCACGGCATCTTCAGGGTCCTTTGCCCGGATGAACGCCGCCACAGGCCCGAAGACCTCCTCGCAGAAGACAGGCATCGCGGGGTGCACATCCGCCAGGACGGTGGGCTCGTAATAATATCCGCGCCCGGGCCGGCTCCGGCCGCCGAGCAGCAGCCGGGCTCCCTGACGGACCGATTCGCGCACCTGCAAGTCCAGAGCTTCGCGCAAGTCAGCCCTGGCCAGGGGTCCGATCTGTGTCGATCGGTCCATCGGGTCTCCCGTTTTGAGGGAACGTGCTGCCTCGACGAAGCGCTCCTCGAACGCGTCCGCAACTTTTTCCAGAAGGATGAAGCGTTTTGCCGCTATGCAGCTTTGCCCAGCGTTCTGGTACCGCGCCCGGACTGCGGTTGCGGCCGCGAGGTCGACGTCGGCGTCTCCGAGCACTATGAACGGGTCCGACCCGCCGAGTTCGAGGACGGTCTTCTTCAATTCGCGCCCGGCCAGCGCCGCGACCTCGCTGCCCGCCTGCTCGCTGCCGGTGAGCGTGACGGCGGCGATGCGCGGGTCCCGGATCAGGAAAGCCGCGAGGGAGCCGGGGACCAGCACGCTCCTGAAGACCCCTTCGGGGAAACCCGCTTCCCGGAAGATCTCTTCAATTGCCAAGGAACAGCCCGGTACGTTCGACGCGTGTTTGAGAATCCCGGTATTTCCGGCCATCAGGGCCGGGGCAGCGAAGCGAAACACCTGCCAGAAGGGGAAATTCCACGGCATCACGGCCAGGATCGTCCCGAGCGGGGTGAACTGGATGTAGCTCCGGCTTGCGTTGGAGACACGGGGCTCGTCGCTCAGGTAGCGTTCGGCGTTCTCGGCATAATGGTCGCAGCACCAGGCGCATTTTTCTACCTCGGCTTCGGCCTCCGCGATCGGCTTGCCCATTTCGCTCGTGATGATGGTTGCGAGCTTCGACTTGCGGTCGCGCAGGATGGACGCGGCGCGCCGCATGAGATCGGCCCTGAGCGAAAAAGGCGTCCTGCGCCAATCCCGATAGGCGGCGGACGCCGCAAGCGCCTGCTCGACGTGCTGTGGCGAATGCAGCTCATAGGTGCCGTTGATCTCCTCGGTAGCGGGATTGACGGCGTGCACGACGTTGTGGGCGTTCATCGGTCTTTCCTCCCATCCGGGCCGTTTCTGCTTCCAAGAAAGGGAGCCGGACGTACGCGGGCGCCCAAGCGGGCGCCGGCCGCCGAACGACGCCAAAAAGGCCAGGAGCTCAGCCTGGCCATGTTTGGCCGTAACCAGCGGCTGCGGCCTGCTCCGCCCGGTCGTTCGGAGCATTATAGCAGCCGGGGTTCTGGTCCGGCGCATGCGCCGCGCCGGGCAGGAAGCAGCGCAACGCTCGCCGAAGCCGGCGTGACGGACGACAGGTCGGCGGGGGCGCACAGCAGCTTGGCCGCGTCTTTGAAGTTGCGGTCCGGACGGCAGTACGGATAAGCTGTTTGAGAGTTCTTGATTCGAGGAGACTGCGGATGGCGATTGTTGCGGGAGTGGATTTCGGGACGCTTACGGTTCGTGTTTCAATCTTTGACAGCGAGAAGGGACGGCTGGGTTCTGCGACCGCGGAATACCCTCTGTTCCGCAAGCGGGAGGATCCCGATCACGCTACGCAGCGCCATGCCGACCACATGGACGCCCTGGTGCGGTCGATGCGCGAGGCGCTCGGAACCGCCGGCGTCTCGGGCGATCTTGTGGAGGCGATAGCGCTTGACACGACAGGGTCGACAATAGTCCCCCTGGGACCGGACCTGACACCGCTCGACGACTATTACCTCTGGTGCGATCATCGTGCCAAGGAAGAGGCCGCCCTGATCACCGAGACCGCACGCCGGGAGCAGCTCGCGGCGATCGACTGGATCGGCGGCGTCTATTCCTCGGAATGGGGATTTGCCAAGCTCCTGCACTGGCTCAGGCACAACCCGGACAAGCGTGAGCACATGGCGACGGCGGTCGAGCACTGCGACATGGTTGCGGCCGTGTTGTGCGGTATTACGGATCTGGAAAGCGTTCCCCGCAGTATATGCGCCATGGGGCACAAGTGGATGTGGAACGAGGCCCTCGGCGGTCTTCCTCCCGAGCAATTCCTGGTCAAAGTCGATCCCCTGCTCGGAGGCGTTCGTTCGAAACTCAGGGGCCGCTATGCCACGTCCGACAAGATCGCCGGCCGGCTGACCCCCGAGTGGGCCGGCCGGCTTGGTCTCAGGGCGGGAATTCCGGTTCCCGTCGGAGCATTCGACGCGCACTGGGATGCCATCGGTGCCGGTGTGCGCGAGGGCGATGTGGTCAATGTCGTCGGAACATCCACATGCATCATGGCGATCGCGCGGCAGACCGACCTGATACCCGGCGTGTGCGGGGTGGTCAAGGGGTCGATCCATCCTGGTTTTTTCGGCATTGAAGCCGGGCTTTCCGCGTCCGGCGATATTTTCGATGCCATCGCGAAACGGGCCGGAACAACCGTGAGCGAGCTGTCCAGAGGGCTGGAAGCGTACTCGGCCGGGCAGACCGGCCTGCTGCGGCTAACCTGGGACAACGGGGATCGGACGGTCCTGGTAAACCCCGAGCTGGGGGGCGCGACGCTGGGCTGGAACCTGACGCATACCTCTCAGGACGAGCTCTTTGCCGCCATCGAGGGGACGGCGCTCCACACGCGTGTCATCATGGAGAGAATGGCCGAGCATGGAGTCCCGATCCGGCGCGTCATCAATGGCGGCGGCATACCGCAGAAAAACGATGTGCTCAACCGCGTCTACGCCAACGTGCTGAACAAGCCGATCCTCGTGCCCCAGGCGGAAGTCACGAGCCTGGGTTCGGCGATCTTTGCCTTCCTCGCGGCTGGGACCTTCCCTACGGTCGAGAAGGCCCAGGAAGCCTTATGTCCGTCCTATCGCGAGATCCGACCGCGGCCCGACCAGTCGCGCGTGTACGGGCGGATTTTCCCGCTGTTCAAAAAACTTTACTTTTCGATGGGCAGACCGGATTCAGAGCCGGTCGCGATCGGCGATGTGCTGCCCGCGCTGCGCCGAATGGCGGCGGACGTCCGCAAGAGCGCGACAGCCGTCTGACGAACCTGCCGGGGTGTCAAGAGATGCTCGAATCATTGAGGGAGGAGGTGTTGGAGGCCAACCTTGAACTGGTCCGTCAGGGGCTGGTCATCGGCACTTTCGGAAACGCCAGCGGGATCGCGCGCCGCGAGGGCCTCGTGGTAATCAAGCCGAGCGGCGTCGCTTACGAATTCCTGAAGGCCGAACATCTGGTCGTGACGGACCTCGAGGGACGACCAGTGGAGGGGGATCTGCGGCCTTCGTCCGATCTGCCTACACACCTGGTCCTGTACCGGAACTTTCCGGAAATCGGCGGTGTCGCGCACACTCACTCTCGCTACGCCACAGCCTGGGCGCAGGCGGGCCGTGAGATTCCGTGCTTCGGCACCACGCACGCCGACTATTTTCACGGACCGGTTCCGATAACGGCTCCCATGACCGAGGAGGAGATACGGTCCGGTTATGAGGCCAACACGGGCGTTGTGATCGCAAGGCGGTTCGAGGGGCTCGGTGTGGAGCGATTCCCGGGCGTGCTGGTCCACGGCCACGGGCCCTTCTGCTGGGGGGCTTCGGCCCGGGAGGCGTGCCACGCGGCCGGGATTCTGGAGGAGATCGCCAGGCTGGCGCTATACACCTTGTCGATCAATAGGGAGTCTTCGCCGATTTCCAGCGAACTGCTGGACAAGCACTTCCTTCGCAAGCACGGTTCGGGTGCTTACTACGGGCAGCGTTGATTACTCGCTGGCCGTGCGCCTCTTACGAAAAGGTCAAGGGGAAGCAGGTCCCCCGCAGGCGAAGTGAATGACGCACGAGAATGTGCCCGTGCGAAGCCCGTCGTCACGGCCTGGTGAGAGCCGGCTGCCGTCGCCGCGAATCGTGGGCCAGTGGCGCTTTCAAGACATCCCGCATGGC
>JACADW010000135.1 GCA_013388445.1 Acidobacteriota bacterium
CTATGGGGCCGACGCGCGAGAAGTCTTTGAGGGCTATTGCGAACTTGTTGCGCGTCCCGTCCGGGTTCTGGCGTGGCTCCTTCCAGTCGTTGAGATCGGCGCGGATGACCTCTTCGCCGTTGAAGACAAGCGAGAGCAGGCTGCCCTGGCAGGTGATCGTGAATCGGTTCCACTCGCCTGCCGGCTTCGCCATGTTTTTGGCGGGCGGCATGGCGTCATAGAGGGCCCCGACCATGCCGTACTTGGTCCCGTCCGTTGTTTCGTGGACCTGGATTTCGAGAGCGGAGAGAACGTTCTTGATGTCTCCGGCGCGCAGGAAGACGCCGCTGTTGGCTCCCTTGGAGACCTTGAACTCGAGGTCAAGCACGAAGTCCCCGTAGGACTCCTTCGTCCAGATCGTGCCGTGATCCTTCGCGCTCAGAACTCCGTTTTCCATGACCCAGGACCCCGGGTCCATCACGGCGTTGGAGAGATCCGGCTGAAAGAGGTCCTTCCAGCCCGAGGAATCGGGGTGCCTGCCGGCCGATTCGGTCTGACCCGGCAGGAGAGCGGGAACAGTCAAGCCGAGTGCCCCCGCAAAAACCGTTATCAGTACCATTCGCCTGTTCATAATGCTTCGCTCCGTTTCATGGCAGACAAAGTTGTAGCACGATCCAGGACCGGAGTGATGGATAAACTGCGCGTCAAAGCTTGGGTTGGCGCGTGTGGAACAAATCACCGCAGGACGGTGAGCAGGTTCCGGAGCCAAGCAGGCGCCGCCGGCGCGGCGGCCCGGCTCACGAAGGAACGGGCTTTGGGAATCCTGCGAGGGACGGCTCGTCCGTGGAAACCGGGCGTGGCCGGCGAACCCGCGGTGCGGCCCACGATTCGTGGCAACGGCCGCCAGTGCGCACTTGGGTGTGACGACGTACTTTGCTGGGGCATATTCTCATGTGTCACCGGGCGATCTCTGGCACGTAGGTAACTCCTCCGAAAATAGCGTGCCGAGCGGGCATGGCCGGCCAAGTGAGCGCAGAGCGCCGGTCGGCGGCAAAGGGGTAGAATCACAACCGTTCCAAAGACCACGGCTTCTGGTGGTCGCGGCCTGCTCTGGGCGGGCGCACAATCAGCAAGCTTCGGTTCTCCCACCCGCTCAGGTAATATCGGGGACGCGATCCGGCTCGTCGCCGGTCGTCGACAGTCACTTGGGAGCTGAGATGATTCACATTGTGTGCAGGTGCGTGCCCCTGGTTCTGGCGGCCTGTCTCGCCGCGTGCACGAGCTCACGGCTCAAGATCGTTGAGGTGAAAGTCGGCACGGGCGAAGAGGCTGTGAACGGGGCGAAGCTGACGATGCACTACACCGGCTGGCTGTATGAGAACGGCCGGAAAGGCAGGCAGTTCGACAGTTCGCGGGCCGGAAGTCCTTTTGACTTCAAGCTCGGAGCGGGCGAGGTGATCGAGGGGTGGGATGAAGGGATTCGGGGAATGAAGGTCGGCGGCGTGAGGGAACTGATCATTCCGCCGGAGAAGGCTTACGGCGCGCGTGGTGCACCGCCCGATATTCCGCCCAATGCGACGCTCTTATTTGAGGTCGAGCTGCTGCAGGTCGCGAAATAGCCGGCGGTTCAGTCGGAGTTTTCCTTCTCAGGAGGGCCGCGTCGCCTGGACTGCCCGTCCAGACACCGCATCGGTTTATCCTGCCCTTTTGCCCCAAGCCAGACGAGCCGGAACCAAAGTGGATTTTGCCGTCCGGTAATGTCGTTGAAGTACGTCGGTGGCATCACCCTCCGGATCGGATCTCGCTTTGGAGCTGAGGACGGACAGTGCTCGCGCAAATCGCGAACGTTTCACGACGCGCCTCTTGCGGGAAACGGCAATAACTACCGGCCCTCTTCCCGATTATGCAGGGTTTTTGGCGGCCGGATAACAACCCAGGAACTTGAAGATTCGGGTTTTATTCTTCACGCGGTCAAGTACGCGGACGACTCGCGGGTCTCTGACGGAGCCGTCAAAATCGAGGAAGAAGACGTAGCTTTCCGGATCGTCGCGGCTCGGCAACGACTCGATCCTGGTGAGATTGATACCCACGTCGGCGAATTCCTGCAGGATCCCGAAAAGCGCGCCGGCGCGGTGATCCGTGGAGAAGACCACCGAGCACTTGGAGCCGTCGGGCTGGCCGGCTTCCTTGGCAAGGACCAGGAAGCGTGTGAAGCTGCCCGGGCAGTCCGCAATGCCGTCTTCAACCGCCACAAGGTTGTAGAAATCTGCCGCAAAGCCGGATGCGATCACGGCCGCGGCCTCGGGCCTTTCTCGCATGAGCATCCGGGCAGCGGCACCGCTGTCGTAGTAGGGCCGTGCTTCGACCTTCCTGCGGGCCAGGTAAGCCTGGCAGTGGGAGAGGACCTGGGGGTGCGAATAGGCCACGCGGATTTCGCGGGGATCTGTTTCCGGAAGCGTCATGAAACAGTAGCGGATGGGAATTTTGATTTCGCCGACGATCAGTAGGGACGTTTCGGTCAAAAACGCGTTGACATCGGCGACAGTGCCTCCCGGAGTGCTCTCAATCGGCACTATGCCATAGTGCAGCAGCCCGTTTTCGACCGCCTCGAAGACCTCCCTGAATTCAGAGCAGCTGATACAGATCAGATCGGGGTCAAACTGCCGCGCGGCCACCTCGCCGAAAGCCCCGTGCTCGCCCTGGAAGCCGATGAGCTTGAGATGCTCGAGCTGCAGCCGCTTGCTCTCGGCGATGATCCTCACGAAGAGGTTCTTGCAGAACTCCGGTTCGATCAGCCCCTGCGAGTGTTTCTGAATGTAGTCGATCACTTCGTTCTCGCGCGCCAGGTCCTCGACCGCCGGCTTGAAGCGCTTGGTTCGCAGGGCGTATTCCATCCGGCTGTTCAGGAGCTTCAGGATCTCGAAGTCGATCATATTGATCCGCTTCCGGATATCCGCCAGATCCAAGGTCGTTCCTCCTCTGAAGATGCCACATCATACCCCCTGGCGTCGGCAAAGCGAAATCGGAGCCCTCGGCCGAGTGGGCGCGGGCTGCCACCGCCGCGGATCGTGGGTCGGACCGCCGGTCCGACGGTCTCGTTTGTTTTCGACGGACGAGCCGTCCGTCGCAGGATTCCCAAAGCCGGTTCCCTCGTGGGCCTGTGGCGCACGCTGTGGCGCATGACAATACGCCCGGGCCGAGTGGGCCACAACCTGCTTGGCCTCCCATACGCGCTTGGCGTCTCATTCTCGAAGCGGAACGAGCGAAGGGAGCAGATCCAGGACCCCGTCCGCCAGTGCCTGTTTGCAGGAAAGAGTCGAGAGCATGCGATGCTCGAGGGTGTTTCAGAAACCAGGTGAATGACCGTGACCGGACGCGTCTGATGCTTGCGCCAGGCGCGGGCGATCCGCCGCTCGAGCTTTGCGGGGTTCCACGGCAGGTCGCAGTTGATGACCACGCTCGCGTTCTGGAGGTTCGGCTCTGCAGACGCTTGACGGCCTGGGCGGTCTTGGTATCCCGGTTCTTTATGCGCTGTGCCTCATCCAGGATGACGACATCGGACTGAAGCCTGGCGTTGACGTCGAGCGAATCCTTCAGCATCTGCTCATAATTGACGATCGTGAAGAAGAGTGCAGAGGAATAGAGCCGCAGGCGCTCGCGGCGCGGACCTAAGACCAGGCGGTAGGGGCTCGTGAAACGTTGGATCTGATCTTCCCACTCGGTCTTGAGCGAGGCGGGCGTCACCACAAGTACCCGCGAGGCCTTACCCAATCTGTGCAGCAGCGCGCAGGCTGCGATCGCCTGAACGGTCTTGCCGAGGTCCATCTCGTCGGCCAGGAGCGCTCGCTCTTTGAAGGCCAGGTGCAGCATTCCCTCGCGCTGGTATGGATAGAGCGGTGCAAGCGTTTCGTAGGGCGGCCATTCGCCTGAGCGGAATTTCTGCTCATATTCC
Source organism: Acidobacteriota bacterium (assembly GCA_013388445.1). GTDB lineage: Bacteria > Acidobacteriota > UBA6911 > UBA6911 > UBA6911 > JACADW01. The sequence goes on from JACADW010000135.1 coordinate 3,932, forward strand.
CGCAGTGCTATCTTGCGTTCTTCCTGGTACCGCCGTGCTTCGAACCACGGACTGACTTGCTGAGAGACCCGGAGGTCCGGAATTCCCGCCTGGCGCAGCCATTCCAGGGATTCCTCGATGTCGGCGTCTTTGCTGAGCCGTCCGCTCCTGGCGCTCCAACTCCATCTGCAGGTCCACCCACTCCCTGAGCAGCTCCTGCAGCCGCTTGTAGTTGGCGACTTTCTTCCGCATGGCTGCGAGCTGATCCACCCGGATAAAAAGGCTGCTGGTCTTGCCGCGCCATCCGTAGCTGAGCTGGTAGTACGGTCCGTGTTTTCGTGGGTTCAGGGGATCCTTGCAGCGGCATCCCGGTGTCCCGCAGATGTTGAATTGCGTGCTGACGGTGCCGGGATGCAAAGGTCCGAGTCTGGCAAGCTCCCGCTTGATCCGGTTAATTCGCCGTTCGATCGCCGACCGCGTCATGCCTATAGCATCAAATGGCTATAGGTCACAGTCAACAAAAAAAGAGCTCTTCGGTCCGGTGCTTCATCCTGGTCTCGGTATTTCCTGCGCCTCATCCCGGGTACCGGCGGACAAGGGATCCTGCGCCGTCGGCCTGCACACTTCCAGGATGACAGGCATCAAGCATCGGGCAATGGGCTCGGAGGCCGTCGCACGCATATGGAATTGGTCATAGAAGGATTCCAGGCTCATTTCCAGGGCGGGCCTTAGATCCACGTGTGGGATCGACGCCCGGTTTGCCACGCCAACGGTGATGTCGTCAATCTTCTGCATCAGCTCGGACAGAACCTGTGCAGAATAGTATGTCGAAACCTTGTCCTGCCTGTACGCCTTGCCGATCCCGCCCTGCCAGAATGCTGCCTCCTCCTGCGGCGAGTAGACTTCCTTTGCAAACCAAGGCTGACGTGCCACGATCAGGTGTCTCGCGTGTGCGCGCACCACGGACACGATACCCTCCAGATGAGCCGCATAAGCAGCACATACCGCGGTCGCATCAGGGACGTTCCGGATGATCGTGGAAGCATTTGCCCTCATCTGTCGCGCGCGCCTGAACCAGCTGGCCGTTCCGGCTGAAGAACGCCGCTGTTGCCGCAGGTTTCTGGCAAGGTGAGAAAGCGCGGTTCGTCGGGGGTCCCAGGAGAAATCCACGTCGGGGTGGCGGCAAAAGCATTCGGATGCCGATAGCGGCCGGGCACACTCGCCCGCGGGGGCTCCGATTTCCAGCCACCGCAGGATGTCGCTGGCCCCGACCATCGTTATCACCAGATCCAGCGGGGGATAGTACTGCGGCAGGACCTTCTCCAGGATCAGTTTCAGCGCGCGGCTGTCTACGCCTGACTTGCCGACATTCCCGACGTGCGCGTCCGACGCGCCGAGCGCAGCAAGTACGGTCGGATGTCGCAAGTGGTCTTCCAGTACCTGCGGCCACGACGATGGCTGATCTATGAGATAGGACTCAACTACACTGCCCCCGGCCACGAGGCACCGGAACACTGCAGTCCCCTGTTTGACCGCTCCACCCCGTTCGCCGTCCTCATTGGTAAAGAACCGCACCGTTCTCTGAAGCGTTGGGTGCACGTGCGGATCGAGCTGTATCGTTTGCTGACGATTCGGGAACCACACCAGGTACCGACTGCGTCGTACTTTCCATCGGGCCAGATACTCTGCGACGACCGTCACTGCGCCGAGTAGGATGACGGAGAGGACGCCCATCATGAGCGTTCCCACACCTGGCGGAGGCTGGCCCCGAGATCGACGTAAGGGTCATCGTGGTACACGTAGGCCAACCAGATGCCCGTGAATACAATCAGAAGCCCTACCCCCGCAGCCGCCAGACCCCAGAATCTGTGCATGTCGATTGCCCGTGAGAACCAATACAACATGATAGCTGCAAGTATGGCGCCGGCCGTTGTTCGAAAAAAGGTGTAGCGGATGAAATGTGAAATAGACAAGTCTACCTCTCGGCATGCGACCACCAGAACCCCAATTGCATACAGCACGTTCGGGAGAGCGGCTCCGACTGCAACCCCTATCAGTCCAAGACGCGGAGCCAGTGCGATGCTCAAGGCAAGGTTGAGCACTGCCGCCCCGATGAACATGATCGTGGGGAGCCGCGGCTTCCCAATCCCCATGAGCATGGGCTGCGCAACGCCGCGGATGGGCAGGAAAATCAAGAACGACAGCATCAACACGATCAATACGTTGCCGGAGGGGCGACGATAAGAGAGGTTGATCCACCAACCTATGAAGTCCGGACCTGCCACGAGCAGATAGACCCCCGCCAGCAGCGTGAGTGAGTAGGCAATCTTGGACCATCTCAAGTAGAAGTTACGCAGCTGATCGAGATCCCCTTTGGAATGCAGGGCTGTCGTCGTGGGCATGACAACTGCGGCAATGCCAATGATGAACTCCGTAAGGTACAGGACCAGGCTGTTAGCCACGGCGAAGAAGGGCACCGAGTCAACCCCCAGGAATGCGCCGATCACCATGGCATTGGTCTTGAATGCCAGCTGCGCTCCCAGGTTGAGCACCAAAACATAGGCGCTGAAGGAGAGAACCCGTTTCAGCATGTAGATCCGGAAGTCGCACATCCTGAAGTGAATCTCTGGGTGGCGCCGCCTGACGAGTATCCACAGTGCTGTAACCTCGAGGGGCGTCACCCCGGCCGGGACTGCACTCAGCACAATTACGGAAGCCTTCCACGTGAGGAGGCTGATGGTGAGGCCGAGTTTGAGCGCAAATCCGCTGATGGCAACCAGGTTGATGGCGACGAAATCCTGGTAGGCGGAGAGGATCCCGTTCGGAAACTGCTGAACCATGATGAGGGCGACGTAGAGCACGAACAACCCGAACGCCCATTGCGAAGCCTGCACAATCTCCGCCGGAACCGTCCATACTCTCTGAAAGACAAAAAACAGAACCAGGCCGGATGTGAGAGTGAGGAGTACCATGGTCAGATACATCACATAGAACGTGCCCACGGTCGTATCCAAGCCCGACTGGTCTTTCTCAGCGGCATACTTGGCCACATACCTTACTGACGCCATCGGCGCGCCGAGGGTGAGCAACTGGAGGTAGCCGGCGATTGAGGAGATCAACAACCATGTACCGTACCCGGAATCACCGAGCACACGGATGCTGAACGGCGTCAGGATATACGCCACGACGACGGATGCCGCTATCGCTGCCCAGTTCGATCCGATCTTCCCAAGCACGATTGTTCCTGCGGCGAGGCATCAACCCTCTTTAACCAGGCCTCCCGCCAGAAGAAGTAGTTGGCACGCGGACAATTGCACGCCCCCAGACCTTCACAGGATACGCCGCCCAGAATGACTGTGTTGTTCAGCTCGATCATCTTGCCGGTCTGCTCCGAGATAATCCTGCGGATGGGTGAGACGACACGATAACGGCGGCCGCAGTGAATTCCCATCTCAGGTTCGAACGAGAGCCCGCGGTTGCGGCCGGCCGTATCCAGCGTGGCCTGAATTTCCTTCAGGCTCTTCACCTCGACCAAGTCGCCCGGTCCAAGATTCAAGGCGCAGTCCGGCGTCCTGGTCTGGTCTCCGGTTAGGTGGCCCAGATAGTCACGGCGGAATGAAATTCGCCAGACTCGATTGGCAACAGCTACCCAGGTGAAATGGAGCACTCGCTTCAGGGTGGTCTCGCCACAACGCAAGTCGTGCAGGTAGCACTGGAGATTCCCGTCCGGGAGTTCGGAAGTGGCGGCGGCCAGCTCCGTCGATTGGCAATAGAACCGGCCCTGATGGAAGGTCGGCAGCTGACCGGCCTCGGCCGCCTTCGCCTCCGCCGGCTGGCGCTCGACCGCTGCGCCGGTTGCGGGTCTCAGCCACTTTTCTTTCCAGAAGAAGAGGCAGCGACGTTCGCACCCTCCGTGAGCCGAACCGTCGCATCGCAGACCTTCCAGCAGCACCGTATCCTTGATTCGTCGCAATCCCACGCCCTCGACACAGGTTCTTTCTGCGCGGCGATGAACGCGAAAGGTGCGGTCACAAAAGGCGATCATTTCGGGCATGAAAGGCAAGCCATCCAGCTTCGCGTCGGCATCCAGGGTGGCGAGGATCTCGGCCGGACTCCGCACGGTGACCAGGTCACCGCGACGAAAGCAGGGTGTACCCATGAAGTTGGATTCTCCTCGCAAAGCGCTTGGACGACATCTCGGTTCCACTGCTCCCCACCGAAGACGCCCCTCTGGTGTGTGCTCACCCTGTTGGTTCCTCAGGGCCTCGGCGCTCATCAAAAATGACCCGTTTGTGCTCGTTTAAAGTGGTCCATTTGGCGCGCGATAAAAGCGAATCCTTTTGGTGCGCAGTAGCAAGCAGAGCAGCGCTAAGTGTCCGCCGGTCAAGGGACACCGAAGCTGACGAGCGAAGCGAGCTTGCCCTTGACGGGCAAATACTGCGCTGCTGCCCCCGGGTCACCTTTGGTGAGCAATCCCGGGTTATTTCTCGATAGCGCCGAAGCTCAGGGGCACCTTCATGCCGCTCCGGACGACGAGCGTCGCGGCAATGATCCGGTTCCGCAGTACCGGCAGGCAAGGTGTCCCGGGCAGAGCGGCGCAAACCGCTGCGCTGTCGGCCCTAAGGAGCCGCACCATGGCATGTGCGGGTCGCGAAGCGAAGGGGCGCAGGGATTTTGGGGGTGACGACTGACGATGGATGCAACCTGTTTCGATAGATCGGTGTGCCGCTGCCACTGTCCCGAGATTGACGGAGGCATTGCACGATCCATTGCCTGTGACCGGCACTTCAGATCAGCAAGAAATTTATCGGTCGGCGGCAATTGGCCCATGATCCTCTTTCACTGTATGCGTATGGTCCGCACCCGGACACGTTTCTGATGGCGCTTGGATTCCCCCACATCCTTTCCTCCCGGACGTTACTCCGATTCCAGATGTCCTGACATGGGAGCATCTGCTTCTGTCCGCTTTGGCCTTTCCCGGCGCACATGGCGCAAGCTCCCCTTTTCTCCGAGGCTCATGAATACTGGTCGGGATGGGCAAGGGGAAAACCGCCGCTGGAAACAGCGGACAGGTTTGGCTCCCCGCCCCCTCCAGCGCAGGAGCGGTGGAATCGCTCGCGCCAGCGCGCTGCGTCTGCAGATCTGGATTCGGTACCCGTGCACGCGTGCCCCGCAACTGCTCTCTCCGGCGGGCGACACAGACTGCCTGGAGACTCCGATCAAATCCGGCGCTCTCATCGCCAATCGAGAATCCCCTCACCGATTGCGTTGTGCCCCACCAGAATGAATATGTTCTGCAGAAGCACTCTTCAAGCAATGTGGGGGAAGCAGCTGAAGACCATGTCGCCCGCGGGCAACAGAGGGCGTCCTGACTGGCGGCAAGAGGAGGCGTGCTATTCCGGTGTTCCCGTTCTTCGACTATCACCTCTGAACAGATTCCTGGTACTCGTCTTTATGGTCCTGATCAGCTCGGTTCGCCGCGTAAAAAGGCGGCTTCTGTAGTTCTTGTTTCCGATGTAGCAGGAGAATATCTCTCTCTCCTGTTTCGCCCAATGATATTTGTAGTCTTCTCTTCCCCTGAGGAAGTCGTACTCGGTCAGTTTTTCTCCAATGGCCGTCTCGATCATGAAGCCCGTTGATATCAGCCCGACACTGTATCTCTCGAATTCCGGGTCAAAACCTGTCTGGTAATGAAACACCTTGTTCCGCCACCTGAAAGCGTACTGGGATGCCACAGTCCTTCCATTTGCTTCCAGCACACCGAGGAACAGCCATCCCTTCCTGTGGAACTCCCTGGCAACCGCCGACTGTAATTCATAAAACCGGGTATCCTTCGAGGATCTGTCAATTCCCTTCATCTCAAGGCGTTTCTTCTGAAGTTCACAGTTGCGCTCCAATGCAGCATCAAGGTCATCACCCGCGACGAGGAGATGAAATCGGTTCTTGCACACCTGATCAAGGTTTCGCCTTTTTTTCCCGACGTTATACCTGCTCTTTTTGGACAGACCGCTCAGATAGTCTTCCCATTTCTCAGGCAAATCAATGTAAGGACAGGCATCCAGTGACTGTTCGCGAACCTCGTACTTGTGGGCCGCAAACCTATGCACGAGCGTTCTGAAGTTGCCTGTTTGGGGTATGCCGGACAGCAGGATGACGTCCCATTTCTCCGTGCCTTCCCTTTGGAAGTATTGAAGCAGAGAGTCCGCGACAGCATCAAGATCGCGGTGACTGACGATCAGATCCATGTAGTCTGCGCACGTATCGTCGTCAGCACCTATGAACTCGAGAATTGAAGCGGGTATTCCGCAAGCTCTATCGACTTTCCTCAAGAAGGGCACGATGGCCAGTAGTTCACCGGATTCCGTCATGACGCAGATGACGAAGAGTTCCTGATTCTTGTCACTCATTATTCGCCACCAGCTGGAGATCCACTCCCACGTGAGGAAAGGAGAAGTGGCATTGCTCCTTGCGAGCAGTTCATGCCACTGGTTCTTCAGGTCCAGCAGACCGGTCTGGTCAGAGACAACGCGCGTCTGCAGCATCTGCCACTCCCGCTCAGAATTCCTCTGAGCCGGCGCTGCCCGCTTAGTGGGCCGGGCGATCGCCGTGACGAAATGGTTCAGTTCGCGACCGACGAAAACAAAGCGGCGCTGATATCCAGCTTGAGAAGTGCCTCGGAAAACACAGCTGTATTGAGTGGCGTGGCCAGGATATAAGGCAGACAGTGTCCCCTGGCAAACCTGATGACAGCTTGCCTCCGCGGTGTCCTTCGTTTCGCCAATGGTGTACTGACCCAATGCCTTCCGTCTCTGCTCAGCCAAATGTCGACAGCATCGTCCCACTCTCCTCTTCCTCCCTCTACTGCACTCCCCATGACGAGCGTGCCGTCACAAAGCGAGGTCGCGTAATAGATGGGTCCGTCGACCTTGCAGACTCGCTCGACAGCCAGAGTGTCGCGATCCAGACGGCAGATCCAGTTCTGGGATTCGGGAGAGTCGGTCCCCCAATAGACAGAATCTTCTGTGAACAGGAGGTCGACCGCACGCCATTGCTGACTGCCTGTGCCGACTGTGTGAAAGGTCTCCCCCCTGTCGACTGAGTAGGCGATCAGGCACTCCGGATCACGATCTCCCGTGGTTACCCACAGGGCGTCTGTATAGGGATCCACTGTGAGAGAGTGGATGTGCCTTGTATTGCCTGCGCCAAACCGGCAGGCGACGCCCCAGGTCTTCCCGTCATCGAGACTTCGGTGGATGTGCACGGGATCTAGATCCTGATTTCGATGATATTCACCGTAATAAATGACACCCTGCCTGTCTTCGACCAGGGCTTCGGGCATGATGCCGCGGCCTCGGCCTATTCCGAATGCGTCGACCTTGTGTACCCGGCTGAAACTATGGCCCCCGTCGGTGCTGCGCCAGAGATACCCTCCGGCAAACGCGAGAATGGTGCCTGAGCGGATTGGGACGACTTCGCACAACTCCACGTATCCGGACCATCTCCTTA
>JACADW010000176.1 GCA_013388445.1 Acidobacteriota bacterium
AGGTCCAGCAGTCCCAGCGGATGAATCGCCATCAGGTGGGAAAAGTGCCGGTGGGAGGCGGGAAGCGGATAGGCCTGCGCCACGAGCAGACGGCCGTCCTCTCCCAGGGCCAGTGGCGGGAGCTCGGACAGGACGCGCTGCCAGCGTTGAGAATCGTCCGGCAGCCCCAGCTCGCCCGCGAGTTCGGCCGCAGCCGCAAAAAGCCAGCGGCTCAGGGCGAGGTCGTAATTCGTGGGGGTGAGGAACCATGCCTCGGGGCGGTTGTCGTTGATCTCCGGGGAAGCGCTCAACGGGAAGGTCCGCACCCCGTCGGGGCCGCGGGCGGCTGTGAAGGCTTCGAGGAAGACGGCCGCGTCCTTCAGGTACGGGTAGGCGCGTTCCTTTAGGAAGGCCCGGTCGGCGCTGTATTTCCAGTGGAGATAGAAATGCTGGGCGAGCCATGCCGCGGTTGTCGCCGAGTGCGTGTACTGCCGCCAGCCGCCGATCTGATTGCCGTTTAGGTCAGCCGTCATCGGGACGTTCAGGCCGGGCAGCTCGAAGAAGCGCTTCGTCCAGGCGCTCGCGGCCTCTCTCGTGTTCCACAGGTAGTCCAGATAGCCAAGCCCTCCCTCCAGATGGTTGCCGGCATAGCAGGGCCAGTAGCTCAACTGAGTGTTCAGGTCGTGGTGATAGTCGCCTTTCCATGGCGGCAGCTTGCCGTTGTCCGCGGTCCATACCGCTTGCAGGCTGATGGGTGGAGCCCCGCGCCGCGCCGCAGATCCGAACTTGTACGTCTCGAGAAACCACTGGCGCTCGAGGATGGGGTTCGGCAGGCGCACGGACGACTTTCGCCAGTAGTCGCGCCACCAACGCGCGTGCGACCTGGCCATCGCGTCGAATCCCGCGGCGAGCGCCGCCTCGACTCTCCCGCGCGCGATCTTCAGAGGTTCGCTCCCCTCAAAGCTCGACGCGATGGACCAGGCCGCCTGCCAGGAACGGTCCCTCTGGCGCCAGCCGAGGTAGACCGCGAACCGGAAACCGCCGTAGCCTTGCTGCGCAAAAGCCCTGAATGACGGCCCGGCGGACCTTTCAGGCGGGGGGTAACCGAGCTGCGCAAGGTCGCCTGTGTCGATGCTGCCGCGGGCCGGGTCGTCGACCCTGCCGGCGAAGGGCGGCGCTAGGAGCTCTGCCGCAATCGGGTTGCGGGTTCGGACGCTTACCATCCCGACCGTCGATCCCGCGTGCACAATGGCGCGAAGCTGCGTGCCGTCCTTGAACCGCATGAACGCGGTAGCGTCGGCCAGCGTCAGACTTGTATCGAGGAACTCCGCGCCGGCCAGCGTCAGTTCGATGCGGCCGGCGGGAATCTTTGTCGGCGCCGGGCGCCTGTATGGCGCTTCATAGAGACGAATCAGGTCGGCGGTGCGTCCCTGCAGATGCCATTCGCGCATGATCCGGAACCTGTACTCCGGAGAGCTGAATTCCGGGACGGGCTGCAGATCCCAAAGGTCGGCGCGGTCCAGGGAGATCCTGACCGGCCTTCCGTCGCCCCAGACGAGGGCTCCCATGATCCCGTTGCCCAGGGGGAGTGCTTCGTCCCACACGTTCGCGGGTGTCGCGAAACGCAGGCCGTGCCGTTCGCCGGGCATCCGGGCCGGGATCGCTCTTCCAGTGACGACGGCCGGGAGCAGGAGCAACAAGAGCGGCAGTGCCGCGAGGGCTGATATGAAGCGGCGCGCGGGGTGCCGTGTTCTTCGGGTCCCAGGAGAGATCTTCGAGTCTCCTGCCAATCGCATCAAAAGAACTCCCGCCGGATTCCCGAAATGATGCTGAAGACCAGGGGCTGGTATTGCAGCGCGATCCTCGGCAGGACAAGCAGCGTGGGGATGAGGTAGCGATGCTGTCTCGTCGGGACCCACAGCATCATGAGAAGGACCAGCATCGGCGACATGGTACGGCCGAATTCGTAGGCTCCTCCCCAGATATCCGACTTGCCGAGGCATACGAAGACCAGGCCTAAAACCGCCAGCGAGGCCTCGACGATCTTGATGGGCCGGGCCAGGAGCATAATGACAATCAACGCCAGAGCTACCCAGATCCCGATCACCGCCACGTAGTCCAGGATGGCGGCCAAAGTGACCCAGCGTCCGGCAAGCGGGTACTGCACGGGATTCAGCGTCCGGGAGATGATTCCGGCGAACGGGAAGGAGAACCACGGGGTGCCGTCCCGCATCGTGTGCGTGTGAACCCAAAGGACCCAGGCGAGGAACGGAACGACGGATGCCAGGGAAAGGACGAGACACTGCCGATCACGCCGCTTCCACGCCACCAGCGCCGCGCCCGCAGTCATGCACAGGCCCGTTTCCCGCGCCAGCGGCAGGAAGACCAGGAAGGCGGACTGCTTCCAGGGCTCGCGCGCCGAGTGGAGCACGAGGCCGACCGTGAGGGCGGCGACCGCCGTATCCACCGTCTGACGTTCGATGGAGACGAGCACCGCCGGCACCGCGAGGAAAGCCAGACCCAGACAGGGATGCATGCCGTAGAGAGTGCAGTACCTGCCCAGCCACCACGACCCGAGCAGCACGAAGACTATGGTCACGGAAAGGTAGGCGAGATCCACGCCCGCGTCCTCGCCGGCGGCCAGGAGGTTTGCCAGGCCCGGAACGAGGATCCGCCTCCAGCGGAGCCTGGGATTGTCCACGTATCGTGAGAACCCCCTCCTCAACAGCGGGTCGTGAGCGATGATATGGTAATACATCCCGTCGTAGCCGCTGCTCCCCTTGAACCTGTAGACGTCTTCCTTGGCAAGGGGCTCAGGCAGGGGGGTCGATTCCCCCGTGTAGAATAGAGCGGTCCAGTTGCCCGAATAGGCGAAACGGATGACAAGATACTGCCAGCAGACTATGAGGACGGCAACCATTAGCCCCACGGCTATCGGTGTCGGCCTTCGCATGATCCCTGCCGGTGATCGTCGGCGTTCGTCGGCATCTTCCGCCGTACCGGACCATAGTAGAGCACAAGTCGGTTTCCCGTGAAGCCAAGAATCGAGGAATCCGGGATTTCCGGGTGATCTCAAGAATGCAGGGGGACATGTGATACGCTTATCGTTTTCGTGAGGTGATGGCGTGACCCGAGCACAGCGAGACCCGATCCTTGACTACGAGAAATACCGGCTCGACAACGGGCTGGACGTCATTCTCCTCGAAGACCACCGCCTGCCGCTCGTGGCCGTGAACATCTGGTACCACGTCGGCCCGGCCAACGAACGGCCGGGGCTGACGGGCTTTGCGCATCTCTTCGAGCACATGATGTTCGAAGGCTCAAGACACGTGGGCGTGAAGGAGCATATCAGGTACCTGGAGGCTGCCGGCGCGACCGAGATTAACGGAACGACCGACTTCGACCGAACAAACTACTTCGAAACCGTCCCCTCGGATCAGCTCGAGCTGGCGTTGTGGCTCGAGAGCGATCGGATGGGCTTCCTGCTTGACAAGCTGGACGCCGCAAATCTCGAGAACCAGCGCGATGTGGTGCGCAACGAGCGCCGGCAGAGCGTCGAGAGCGCCCCGTATGGCCTTGTCCAGGAGGCCCTGTTTCATCAGCTCTTCCATCGCGAGCACCCCTATTATGCATCGGTCATCGGGTCTCACGCCGATATCGAGGCCGCCCGGCTGTCGGACGTGCGTGAGTTTTTCCGGCTTTACTATGCTCCCAACAATGCCAGCCTCGCCGTGGTCGGGGACATCGACCGCGATAATACAAAGGCTCTGGTGGAGAAATACTTCTCTCCCATACCGCCAGGCCCGCCTGTTCCTCGGGTGAAGATCCAGACGCCCCCGGTCCCGTCCGAGCGAAGATCCGTCGTGCCTGACCGCGTTGAGCTGCCGCGGGTGTACATGGCGTGGCTCACGCCTCCCATTTTCCAGCCCGGCGACGCCGAATGCGATTTGATCGGCAGGATTCTCGGCGGCGGCAAGTCGAGTCGGCTGTATCGGAGTCTGGTCTATGAAAAGCGGATCGCTCAGGATGTCAGCGCTCAGCAGTACTCATTGTCCCTGACATCGGTCTTTGTGATCGAAGCCACCGCCAAACCCGGTGTCAGTCCTGAATCTCTGGAACAGGGGATAGATGAGGAAGTCGACGGATTCAAGAAGGCGGGCCCGACTCCGGAGGAGCTGGACGGTGCGCGCAACATCACAGAGACCCATATCATCCGGGGACTTGAGACGTTGGGAGGATTTGGCGGCATCGCCGACCGGCTCAACCTCTACAATCATTTCATCGGTGACCCCGGATATCTGGCTCGCGACCTGCTGAGGTACCGAAAGGCCTCGGTCGACGATCTCCGATCTGTGGCTGAAACCAGCCTCGACCGCCGGTCAAGAGTTGTGGTCTATGGGGTGCCTGGCGAGAAACAGATCGACGACGTTCCCAGGTCTGCGGCTGAGGCGGCAGATCGGGAGCCGGACACGCGAATTCCGCATGGACAGGAGTGGCGGGCCCATCCCCCCGCCGCCGCCGGCGCAGGCACGCTGCGCCTGCCCGTCCCCACCACGTTTGTTCTGTCAAACGGACTGACTGTGTACCTGGTCGAGACGCACCACCTCCCGATCGTGTCTGCGAACCTCATCGTGCTGAGCGGCAGTGAATTCAACCCTCTGGACCGGCCGGGTCTGGCCTCCTTCGCTGCCGACATGCTCGACGAGGGGACGACGGCAAGGACGGCGCTGGAGATCGCGCGGGCCGCGGAGCAGCTCGGTGCAACTCTGAGCACGGGATCTTCGGCGGACTACTCGTTCCTGAAAGTCCGGGCACTGAAGAGAAACGTCGAGGCCGCCTTTGAGCTCCTTTCCGACATCCTGCTGAATCCCAGCTTCCCGGATTCCGAGATCGAGCGCGTTCGCCACGACCGTCTCACGCTGATACGCCAGCAGAGAGACAATCCCGGGACGATCGCGACAAAAGCCTTTTTCGGCGCGCTCTATGGGCCGGCACATCCCTACGGATTTCCGGAAATCGGCACGGAAGATTCGGTGCGCACCATCGAGCGGTCTGAAATTATCCGGTTCTGGCAGGAGGGATATCGTCCGCGGAGCTCGGCGCTGGTCGTAGCCGGTGACCTCACCAACGAGGAGCTCGGCAGCCTCGCTGAACGGTACTTCGGTTCATGGTCGGGCGATCTGAGGACATCGCAGGCTCCGCCAGTCACGATGCGTGGCAGTCGCCGCGTCGTGATCGTCGACCGGCCGGGGCTCCCGCAGACCTCTCTGCGCCTGGGCCATCTGGGCGTTCCTCGAACACACCCCGACTTCATCCCGATTGACGTCATGAACACGGCGCTCGGCGGCCTCTTCTCCAGCCGGATAAACCTGAATCTGCGGGAAATGCACGGATATACCTATGGCGCGTCATCATCCTTCTCTTCCCGCCGAGGCCGCGGGCCTTTTCTGATTGCGACCAGTGTCCGGACCGATTCGACTGCTCAGGCGGTTGAAGAGATCGTGCGTGAGGTCGAGCGCATGCGCGTCGAAGAGTTAACCGCGCGTGAACTCGCAACGGCCCGGGAATCGATAATCAGATCGCTGCCGGGTCTCTTTGAAACGTCCTCCGAAGCGGCATCGAGCATCAGTCAGCTCTTCATCCACGCTTTGCCGATGGGCTATTATCGTACGCTTCCCGCCGGCGTCGCAGCGGTCGATGCGGGGGAGGTCCGTCGCGTCGCTCTTGAGCATCTGCGGCCCGGCGAGCTCATCGTCGTGGCAGTCGGAGACAGGGAGAAGATCCAGTCGGATCTCGAGGCTCTCGATCTCGGGCGGATCGAATCCGCTGATCCCGACGGGAACGTTACGGAGTGACTCTGCCCATGCGGGCAAGAAAGATCTTCACCGGGGCACGTGTTCTCAACGCCCTCCTGGTGTTTGTTCCTGCGGCGCTGGCATTGGAATACGTGGCCCATGCCGGGTCGGTCTATGTGTTCATTACCTCAGCGCTGGCGATCGTCCCGCTTGCAGGGATGATGGGCCGGGCGACGGAGAGTCTTGCGGAACGGCTGGGCGAAGGGCCGGGAGGGCTGCTCAACGCCACCTTCGGCAACGCGGCGGAGCTGATCATCGCGGTCCTGGCCTTGCGCGCGGGCCTGCACGATCTTGTCAAGGCATCGATCACCGGATCCATCATCGGCAACATCCTCTTCGTGTTCGGCCTCAGCGCACTGGCGGGAGGGCTGAGGTACCAGGTACAGAGCTTCAACCGAACCGCCGCCGGAATGGGCTCGACCATGCTGTTTCTGAGCGCCATCAGCCTGGTTGTGCCCGCCGTTTTCGATCGGGTGGTGCACGGCAACCGCCGCATGGCTGAGCGGGAGATGAGCCTGGAGATCGCCATCGTCCTGATCATCTGTTATGTCCTCAGCCTGATCTTTACGCTCAGGACGCACCGGCACCTCTATGCAGGCGGGTCGGCAAAGGAGGGCGCCGGTACGATGGACGGGCACGGCTGGAGCATCCGGCAAGCCGCCGCCGTCCTCCTGGGCTCCTCCGCGTTGGTGGCGCTGATGAGCGAATTGCTCGTGGGCGCCGCCGAGGAAGCCGGCAAGAGCCTCGGCATGAACGAGGTGTTCCTGGGCGTGATCCTGGTCGCAATCATCGGCAACGCCGCGGAACATTCGACCGCGGTTATGACGGCATGGAAGAACAAAATGGACATTGCCATCAACATCGCCGTCGGCTCATCCATTCAAATCGCCCTGTTTGTGGCGCCTGTCATCGTTTTCCTGAGCTACTGGATCGGCCCCTCGCCCATGAACCTGCTCTTCACGATGCTTGAAGTGGTTGCCGTTGTGCTCGCAGCCGGGATCATGGCGCTGATCACCCAGGACGGAGAAACCAACTGGATGGAGGGTGTCCAGCTCCTTGCGGTCTATCTCATCCTGGGGATCGCGTTCTACTTCCTTCAATGATTCTGCCAGCTTCGCGGGAGGCGTGGAACGCATCGCCGCCATCTTCGTCATCGGCAACCGGCTGGATGGCTTCACTTTGGGCGACTGCGTGAGCATCGCAGAAACGGCTGCCGCCCCCATGGCGAGGCGCCACCGAGGAGGTGCGGGCGAGGAGGGTGGCCGATCAGCCTCTGAGGAGTCTTTCGATCTCCTCCTTCAGGCGCGCTCCCGTGGCGGGATTGAATCCGATCTGGACGTGGCGGATGATCCCCTTCTGGTCTATCAGCACGTGCATCGGGATGGAGTCGCTCCCGTAGACTCCCCCCACCTTGCCTTCCTCATCCAGGAGTACCAAAGATCTGACTCTCTGCCTGTCCACGTAGCGGCGAACATCGTCAATCGGCTCCTGGAGGTTGACCGCGAGAAGTATCAGATCGTTGGGATATTCCGCCTGGATCTCCTCGAGCACAGGCATGCTGAGGCGGCAAGGCCCGCACCACGTGGCCCAGAAGTCGATGAGCACAAGTTTGCCCTGGTACTGCCGGAGCGAAATCGAACGGCCGGATAGGTCGGGCAATTCGAAGGCCGGCGCCTCCTGCCCGACCTCGAGGATGCCCGGCATATGCCGGGAACCGCCGCAGTGCATATGGAAAACGGTCGTAACCAGGAGCGCCGTCAGGATCAACGTCGTACGCTTCAGATAGCTCGGTGCCATTTGCACAGTATAGCAGCGGAACGTTATTTCTGTCAGTTCGGAAAGGCGGAAAGGGCCTGCGACATAAAAGAGGGTTTTTTACTTGATAGGCCTAAGATGGACCTGCTATTGTAGATATTCATCTACAATAGGAGGATCCCATGCACGCTATTCGGCAACTG
>JACADW010000212.1 GCA_013388445.1 Acidobacteriota bacterium
ATCTGGTCTATCGTGCCGACACCAAAGGGTGCCAGGAGGCCGCGCTTGCGATGGGTAAACCATTCGGCGGCAAGAACGTTGCAGAAAGCCGCGCGATCCCTCTCACCTTCATCCGAGCCTATGTCACCGAATCGATCGAGGCGGGCTGCGTTCTTCTTCAGCGTCTCAAACTCCGCTGAGAGAGCAGCATGACCATGGAGAAGCATCAGGGTAATCGCACCATCCGCATATCGCGCAGCCAGGAATTCGTGCACGCGCCCGAACATCTGGTTGCTGGTGGCCTGCGTCGGCAGGGCGAAATAGCAACCCCGCTGCCCAAGCTTGGCTGCCCACATATCGGCCAGATACATGGCCGCCTCGGTCTTTCCCTCGCCCATGGGCGCTTCGATGATGACCAAGCCGGGCGCCTGCAGCCTGCCGGCCAGCTCTATAACGGTTCGTTGCAGTTCGTTGGAACCATGCCTGCGCACAACAGGAAAGAGCCCTGTCATATCCTCAGGCGCGTCGGGTGGCGTCCACCCGGACCAGCGGAGCGACTCGATAGCCTTTAAGGCCCTTTCGCGCGAGCGTTGCGCATATTCACTGGTTTCAAGAGATTCGTCTCCAAATGGGAAGAACTCTTCGTTTGAAGCAATCCAGTCAGCAACGGAAACAAGACCGGCTAGGGCCATCGCCACAGGCTGGTCAAGGCAATCGATGGATGGCGTTGGTGACTTGCCGAGCAATTGTTGAAGACATCTTGCAAGAGCCACCCGCTTCTCGGCCCAGCAAGGGCCTCCAATTTGGCTGGGATCGATGCCCTGCAAATCTGCGCTCCTCGGAAAAAGCCCGTGGTGCCCGCCAAGAACCGTCGCCAGCTGGCGAGCGAGCTCGGTCTGGTAACCGAGGTCTTTTTCTAGAATACATAGCACCGCGACGGCTGAAACCTGCCCATGCTTGAGAGGATTGGGAACTCTGTTCGGTTTCTGGAATTGTGGAAAGGCCTTCCCGATATCATGAAGTCCGGCCCAGAAGGCGATCAGATTCCGCGATTTCTCAGGGTCATGTGCCCATCCAAGCGCACGTGCATAGTAAGCTCGCCCGTCGCGCTGAAGCACCTTTTGCCACAAGGCATCAGCGACGTGTGCCGTGTCCAGCATGTGAAATAATAGAGGCCTTCTCGCATCGCTGCTCTTCGCGGTCTTACCCCATATCTCAAGAATCTGCTTTTCGTCCATGGCTCCGCGCCCTCTTGCCCAAGTAAGAACGACTAAGCAATTATAGGATTAGACGATGTCCAACGAGTGACATGGCAAATCATGGAGTTAATCTTGCTAGAAAAGAGATAAGGTCTGGGGGCTTCGGCGCGCCTCCTTTTCCATGAAAAGCAGACTCGGCTGGCTGGATTCAAAATCACACCCTCCAGGATCGGGAACGTATCCCATTGGGTTCTGGGACCTGGGGCGATCAAGCGACCCACGGGGCTGACGAAACCGAGTCGAGCAATAACATCCACTGGTGAGTCTCGATCAGAAATGCCGCAGGCCGCTGCGGGCTCGAAGCTCGTTTCCTCGTTCAATCATCACATCATCTAATCATAGGGATGAGGTGTGACAACCGGGGTCACAAGTCGGGAACGTCTTGATGAACGCTTGACTCCCGGCGATTTACCCACACGTAACGCCACCAGCCCCTCGAGCAGGCGATGCCTGCAGAAGGCGCTCTGCCTCGTCGAAGGGCCGCTTGAGGGGACGAGCCGGTTCAGCGCACCCTCTGCATGCCTCGCGTCATCTCCTGGAACCGTCCGAAGGAAAGCCCCCCTATTCGGTTGCTATAGTCGAACTCCAGTCGCCTGCCGCTCATCCTGCTGACCGGGTCTTCAAAGGTGAGGTCCCGCTCGAGTGCGAAGACCTTGAGGACGTCGCCGGTATCACCGGACACCCTCTGGGCGGCGCAGTGAGGCGACTCGATCGTGAGCTTCGTAACGGTATAGGCTCCGCTGAGCCCGCTCATCGTAGTCGCATAGTCGTACCTGATCCATCGGTCAATGAGACCTGCTTCGCCGAGGAGATCGAGTGCCTTCCTGATCTGCGCGCGTCCCGTGGTTTCATATTTACAGGGAGACATCGGGATCAATTGACCCGTCTGCTTTTTCATGATCTGACCCCACGCAGGCAGAC
Source organism: Acidobacteriota bacterium (assembly GCA_013388445.1). Lineage (GTDB taxonomy): Bacteria > Acidobacteriota > UBA6911 > UBA6911 > UBA6911 > JACADW01. The sequence continues at coordinate 2,160 of JACADW010000212.1, forward strand.
CGGGAATCAGCACGAACGAAAACAACAGCAAGTATTTCTTCATGACTCACCTCTCGATTCTTATCGGAACACCGAGGGCGTTTGGCTATAGACCCGCCGGACGGTCCGATGCGGCCCGCGGCCCCTTGCATGCGGCTGAAAGCGCAGGCCTTCTCGGCAGGCACGCTCGGTATCACCCTCCTGATTCAAGTCTCACTTCCTGCCCGCCGGTGCGGGCTGCCTTCGGCACACTCGTCGAGGGCCGCGAGGAGCGGGCGCACAACCCACATTCACCCCCAAGGCCGGACTGTCCTCCCGGCAAGGCGCCTCGTCAGCGGCGTACGGCTGAAGACGTTGCCGACGCTCCATAAGGGGCTCGAGGAGACCTTCTCTTGCAAGGCCACATGCTCGACGATAGCGTGTAGTAGGGCTCCGCGAAGAAACCTGCGCGGTCACCTGGCGATATGCCGCAAAGACTGGAATCCTGCGGGTGATTCTCTTTGGGTTTAGGGTGCACAGGATAGAGCAGCGGCGGGGAGGGGGTGAATCCTTGGGCTTCGCTTCGGGCGCGAGCGTCGACGCTTTCAACGCCCAGGGAGCAGGACGGTCGATCTTTGGGCGGTGGCGGCGGCGTTCGGTTTTGATCAAGAGACGAAGAAGTTACGGAATGGGGCCCCTCGCGGGAACAGGTCAGCATGCCACAAGCATATGGACGGCATCGAAGCTCCGTAGACCATATGCTTCTGCAAGATGTCCGGCCGAAATTCCGGAAAAACTGTTGCGCGGGGCCCGATGCCGGGAGTAGGTTTCAAGGGGCGCCCCCGTTGTTTCCGATGCCGGCACGACAAAGGAGAAACCGCCATGCCAAAGATTCCACCGTCAAGGACGAGAAAGTCGAAGCAGGAAGTGGAACGGGAGTTCTCAAAAATATCCGAGGAGGTGGATCGCGAGCGCACCGCGGCCAGCGCAAAGGCGGACGAGCTTGCCAGAGCGAGAGAGGCGGAAATCCGGCAGGCATCCCAGGGCATCACGGTCGACCTCGTCGTGCAGAAGATGGCCGGCCTCGGGCTTGAAGTCTCCAAAGCGCTTTCCGACCTCTCCGGGAAACTCACGGCCGAGGTCGAGCGCCTCAATGACATCCGCGAGTCGGTCGCTCTCGAGTCCAGAGAGCTCGAACGCCTCCACAAGATCGATATCGCCGCTACCGCCCTCGATCAGCTCGTCCAGGAATACCGGTTGAAGAAGGAAGAGCTCGAAACCGAGATCTCGAGCACGCGCGAGGCATGGGCGAGCGAGGAGGAAGAGCGGGCCTTCAAACAGAAGGAGTTCGAGGATGCGCTCAAGAAACAGCGCCAGCGCGAGGCGGAGGAGTACGAGTACAAAAAGGCGCTCGAGCGCAAGAAGGCCCAGGACAAGTACGAAGAGGAGATGAGGCTTCTCGAAAAGCAGAACCGCGAGAAACAGGAGGCCCTGGAGAAGAGCTGGCAGCAGCGCGAGGCCGCCCTCAAGGAACGCGAGGAAGAACTGGCCCGCCTGCGGGCCGAGGTCGAGGCGTTTCCGGCGAGATTGAAGAAAGAGATCGAGGCTGCCGTGCGCGATTCCGTCCGGGCTGCCGAACAGAGATACGAGCAGCAGATGGTCCTGCTGAAGAAGGACGCGGAGAGCGAGAAGCGCCTCGCCGAACTGCAGATCAAGTCGCTCCAGGAAACCGTCGCGCGACAGTCCACCGAGATCGAAAGCCTTCAAAGACAGGTGGAAGACGCCAAGCGCCAGGTGCAGGACATCGCCGTCAAGGCCATCGAAGGGGCTTCCGGAGCCAAAGCCCTCGCCCACGTCAACAAGATCGCCATGGAGCAGGCCAAGACGCGTGCGCCTCAGGGATGATCAAGAGGAGCGGGACGCAATTCCGGGTCGGCGATCGCTGCCGGTCCGGGAATTGCACGCGGGAGGAACCGTCGCGCCGGCAGCAGGTCTGTAACGCCGGAGCGCAGAGGTTGCTTTCGGGTCGGAAGGCGTCCGCAGGAAATCTCACTCGTCTTCATCCGGCAATTCCTCGTTAAAGTCCTCTTCAAGATCCTCATCCTCGAAGACGTCTTCCTCATCCATCCACTCGGACTCTTCACCGGTCTCGAATCCGGGTTCAGGGATCATGAAGTGGTATCCATCGGGCCCGCAAGCCTCATCGAGCTTGCCGAGAATCATGTTGATGCGCCCCTCCGGCTCGAAGGGCCCTGATATGTAGAGCGGCTTGCCGTCCTTGCCGAACTCGAAATCTCTCGGGCAGCCTCCAGGGTCGATGTCTCCGAAGAGCGGAGCGGCCTCGAAGCAGTCCTTGTGCGGAGACAAACCCGGATCCCGTGCGTAGGCCACCGCGCTCTCCACGAGCTTGCGGGCGCATGCGGGCTCAATCTCCACCAGATCTTCGTTTTCGCGGAACCGCTCGATGAGCGCGGCGTATTCGGCAGGCGTTCGAAAGCCGGCGGCCGCGTCTTTGACCCCGAGGCAATAGACATCCACGAGGAACAGGCCGACAGCAATCTGAGGCCCGACGCGCCTGCTGATGATGACATGTCCGATGCCTGCATCGAAGATCCCCGCATGCATCGCGCGCTCATGGATCGGCTGCCGTGCAGCCATACTGATCTATGACGACAGACCGGAGTGCAGGTGCGCAAGCCGCTTATTCTTTGCAGCCCGGGCCCTCTGCTTCGCCGCCTTGCGCGCACTGTCTCTGTCTTCGGCGGGGGTCTATTGCCATGTCCGAACCAAGAATGCCACCACGGTTCCGGAGAATCCGACGCCGAACTTGGGGATCAATTCGCGACGAGCACCCGGTCGCCGCCCTCCTGCTTCGCCCGGTTCAAGGCTCCCTCGGCCGCACGAAGCAGCGCCTCGCCGATCCTGCCATGATCGGGGAAAACAGCGACGCCGGCAGAGACCGTCACTCTCCCGATCGGCTGGCGGCGGTGCTTCATCTCGAAGTTCCTGATCATCTCGCGCAGGTTTTCGGCGCGATGTGCAGTGATCTCGGCATTCCCGTTCGGCAGGATCACGGCGAATCTCTGAGCGGTGATCCGACAGGCGATGTCCTCCTTTCGGATCGTGCTCTGCAACAGATCGCCGACATCGCGCAGGACACTGTCGGCCGCGTCGCGCCCCATCCCTTCGTTGATGATGTGAAAGTGGTCCACCTCGACCATGATCACGCCCAGGGGCTTCTGGCTGCGCGAGGCACGGCGCAGCTCCAGCTCGAGCGATTCTTCCATGAAGCGCCGGTTGAAGAGCCCGGTGAGTGGGTCCCGGATCGACTGGCTGCGCAGGGTCTCGTGGAGCTTGAGGTTGGAGAGGGCCATCGCGATGTGCTCGGCCATGGTGATGGCAAGGCGCTGCTTGGCCTCGGTCATGGGAGCCTCGACCGGCTGCGCGAGGTGGAGGACGCCCAGAGCCTCCGACTGGGCCATCATTGGGATGCAGATGTAACTGCCCGGGGCCGGCGTGTGGAGGTGCTTGCAGAGGAGCCCGGTCCTCGAGTCTTCCACCCAGTGGACGCGGCCGCGGCGCAGGGCCCAGCATTCCTCG
>JACADW010000276.1 GCA_013388445.1 Acidobacteriota bacterium
GGGCAAGCCGGCATTCGCCTGCTGGTACTGCAGCGGGCCTCCGAGCCCCAGGAGGACCGGCAATGCAGACATGGAGATGCTCAAGAGCATGACCGTTACCTCCCGAAAGGCCCGGTGGCGTAACGCAACACGGTGTGACGGTCGACCTGGAAAAAGATCACGAGGCTGACTGCAGCGATGGCAGCCCACATCCAAGCCGCAGCCGGTCCCAGTCTGCGCGACAGCCGGGCGAACAGGTGGTAGAGGATCCAGCACTCGAGCGCGAAGGGCGGGAATCCCAGGAATCCCAAGAGCGGCATTTCGAAGACCTTCCAATGGCCGAAATAAGGTACGCTGTACACCCAGCGCGAGCCGGCCCAGAAATTCCAGAATTCCCATGCAACGCCACAGAAAAGGCCGCCCAGGAGGAGGCTCACAAGACGCTGCCGGTCGCCGCCCGCCCGGTTGAAGGAAAGCTTCTTGAATCCGAGTCTATCAAGAAACGGGTTCAGGAGGAAGATCGGCCCGATCCATACCGCGGGGAAGAAGATGCGCGGCCAGACCAGCGGGGCAACGCTCAGCAGGATACCCAGGCATATGGAGAGACCGCTGGTGCGAGCCGCCGGTGCTCCCTCGAGCGTAACGGCCTCCGAGGCGGCAGGGCCGCTCCGTTTGCGGAATACAAGAGCCTCGACGAGGTCGGATGTGATGAAGATTCCCGGCAGGACCGTGGCAAAGGCGAGGGCGTAACCGGGCCAACGGAGCCAGACTTGCTGCGGGACACCCTCGTAGGCCCAGTTCCTGATGACAAGGTTGTAGGCCTCGAACAGCAACCAGATGAACACGGAAAGCGGAAGCATGGCAGCAAGCTCTCGGCGCCTGCTCATCAGGAGGGACCGCCCGCGGATCCGGAACAGCACAGCGTCTGCGACCAGGATGTAGGACCACCAGGCGAAGCTGTAAAACCAGGAGAAAAAGGGTTCGATCCGGCGATAGAGGAAAATCTCGGAAACTGCCAGCAGCAGAAGCCCTGCCCACCCATACCAAGTCATTGGGATTTCCGCACCGCATTGTACTTGCGGCAGATCTCCAGCACCTTATCGACTGGAAGAGCCTCAACGGTGTGCCCTTCGTTTCCCGTTGTCGTCCTCGCCATGAACAGGGAGTTGTAGACGGCTTCTTCTGTCGCCTCCTTCGCAGCCTGGAACAGGGGCGACATCGCGTCGTTGTGGAGGATTGGCGGTCTGTAGGTGCGTTCGGACTGGGCCGCCTGGATGCGGCACTCCGGAGCCGTGCTAAAGGCGACGACGTAGTCCCCACTCCCGTTGCTGGATGAGGAGCCCGTGGCAGCGAGGCCCAGCATGGCGCGCGCCGAGAGCCGCCGCAGGTTACGCGCATCCAGGGGCGCATCTGTCGCCACGATGATCATGCAGGAGCCGTCCGGTGAATATTCCAGCTTTCCCTTCAGATAGTACTTGCCGAGTTCCTGGCCGACCGGAGCACCGTTGATCTGGAGAATACCGCCGTAGTTCGTCTGCACGAGGACGCCGACTATGTATCCTCCCAGCGCCGGCGGGAGGCGGCGGGAAGAGGTGCCGATCCCGCCCTTAAAACCGAAACAGACCGTGCCGGTTCCAGCGCCCACTGCTCCCTCCTCGACCGGGCCTCCTCGGGCCAGACGGATTGCCTCGAGCACGTGCGCCTTGGAGACATGCCGGCCGCGAATGTCGTTCAAGAAGCCGTCGTTTGTTTCACCCACAACGACGTTTACTGACTGGACACGCTCGTTACCGGGCTGTGCGAGTGTGTATTCGACGCCGGCAGCTATGCCTTCGGCGACGTTGAGGGTGTTTGTGAGGATGATCGGGCTCTCGATGCTGCCCAGTTCCTCCACCTGGGTGTTGCCTGCGAGCTTTCCGAAGCCATTCCCGACGAATACCGCCGCAGGAACCTTTTGTTGGAACAGATTCCCTTCGTGCGGAACTATGACCGTGACGCCGGTGCGCACGGAATCTCCCTGTGCGAGCGTGACGTGGCCGACACGGACACCCGAGACGTCGGTGATCATGTTCAGTGGAGCAGGCCCGAGGACGCCGGGGGCGATCCCCAATTCCCGGGCACGCTGCTGGCCCATCGAGAGAGGGCAAAAGAGGGCCAGGATGGTGAACATCCCAGCGAGAGCGAGAAGCGACGAAGGGCAATGTGTGATCATAGCGAGTGTATTGTACGCCAGGTCGGCAGGCGAGGGGGATTCACTGCGATGATTCAGAGCAGGGAGAGTCAGCAGCAGGATATCCGGGACAGCTGGACACGGTTTCCGGCACGAGGATACCGCTGCTGGCGTTGGCTCGAGGCGCCGATGCGCGTGGGGGAGACTCTCAAACCCAGGTGATCTTGAAACCACCGACGCCGGTCACGACGCGCAGTGATACGCGACACTTGGCCGTGTCGTAGTTCTCGCTGTAATAAAGGGAATCCCGCTTGGTGAATCCGTCGAGGTGAAAACCGCTGAGGAAATGCTTCTGGGTGTCGACTTTGACGCCGACAGTGCGCGGCATCCGAACCGTGACGCCCCCAACGCCCACCTGTATGCTGATGTCGGCGTCCCCGCGCCAGTCACCGGTGAAATCGAGATTTGCTCCGCCCACGCCGCCCTCGAACTCCATTGCCCGGAAGTTCAGGTTGCCGAGGCCGACGGCATCCAGGCTGCCCACTCCGTTCTTGATACGGATGTGGTCGCATGGAACAGGATTGGCCTCATAGATCGAGATCCTGGAACCTCCGACTCCGGATTCAAGATCGAGTGAGCTGATCCTCAATCCGGAAAGGGACAGCCGTGCATCGCCGACGCCGGTGTTTACGGACAGCTTGACCGGCAGGGAGTCTGTCAGATTGAGGCGCAGGCGATTGGGGTGGCGGTCGGCGCGGAGGTCGGCTCTCTGAAGGCTTTCCAGCTTGAAAGAAAGCCTGGAGGTATCGCTGCCTTCCTCAAAGCGTATTTCCGGCCTGTAGCTTGCCTTGTCGTAGTCCAGGTCGATCGCGTAAGCTTTGCCGGATTTCTCGCTGGCAATCTCCAGCGTGCCGACGTCCAGGCGGACGTCAGCTTCCAGGCCCTTCTGGTTGCCGAGCGGCTGGCTCTGATTTACCGACACCACCTCAGCCGGGATGCGTTCCTCGAGACCGCAGCCGGCGGTGATGAGGGCAAGCATTACAGCTGCCAAAACCCCGGTCGCCCTTCTCATGAGAGTTTCCCCCTGTGTCACCTGGATCTGCTGTGTGCAGTCTCGCCAGCGCGGGTGCGGAGTCGTATGTTGCCGTAATCGTTTTCGAGCAGGATCTTAGGACCGCCGGACCTGAGTTTGCCTCTGAGCACCCGCGAGTCCGGGCCGGCTTCTACTGTCTGCAATCCCGGAAAGTCCGAATCCACACGGCCGTTGCGAGCGCTGGCCTCGATTTCGAAACCTGCTTCTTCTGGCAGGAAGAGCTCTATGGCTCCATTCTTGTTTTTGACGCTTATGCCGTCCCTGTCAATTGTCTCGGCAGAGAGCGTAACGTCGCCGTACTCGTTGTTGACTGTCACCGATGAAGAGATGTTACTCAGGGCTACGTCCCTGAGCGTAGTCCGGATTTCGACGGGGCCCTTCACCTCCCCTGCGCTCACCGCCGTGCCCACGGCCTTCACCTTCAGGCTGCCGCCGATCCCCTCGAAGTTCAGCCGGTCGGAGTTGGAGTTGAAGGCGACTTCACCCTTGATATTCCGCAGCGTCACGTTGGCATAGCTCGTGTCAGCCTGGACACCAGCTTTGACGTCCTCGACCCTTACTCGCCGGTGGCTGGTCGTGAACCTGAGTGCTCCGTCGAGTTCGTTCGCCGTGATCTGCGTGCCGCGTCCCTGGATGACGACCGGCTGGGTGATCTTCTCCAGGCTCACGCTGCTTTCCGTGTTGGTGACCGAGACCTGGCCTTCGACGTTGCGGACCTCGACCGGATTATACTCATTCTGCACGGTCACATTTCCCCGGATTCCCTCGGCGACCACACGGCCGCGGGCCTCGACCTTCACGTTCCCTGTCAGGTTGAGGAATCGGGAATCGCCGTAGCGGTTGGCGGCGGTGAATTCGCCCGTGCAATCGCGGATCTCGAGATCATTGTGGCTCGTGCTCAGGTCCAGTTTCCCCTCCAGGTTGGCGGTCCGTACCTCGCCGAATGAGTTCTGCACCTGGAGCTGGCCTTTGGGTGGGAGAAAAACCTCCAGGTCGGTGTTGAACCGGTAGTCCTTGGCTGAGAGCGCATCCCTGTTGGTGCGTATCAGAAACGATGTTGCCTCAGCCTTTCCCTGGGGCCCGGCCTCCAAACGTATTTCGGCGGCGATCCTCTTGGCATTGGATTCATCCTTTTCGTAAACCACCTTGCGGATCCGGACCTTCACCTCCTGGTCGCTTCCGGGCGCGACCGAGACGGAACCGTAAGAGTTCTCAATCCGGACGGGAGTCGCGGTCGTGAGCGGATAGGATCTTTCTTCCGTATAGCTGTAAGAGCTTCCCAGCCATTGACCCGGCCGGACGTGAGTTCCGCCGATCGTGATGGGCAACTCCCTGAAAACGCGACCGACCGGACCGTGAGTCACCTTGGTTACGAGCGTCCCGATCACGAGCAGCAAGAGGATGCCGATCACCTCTCCGATCCCGATTGAAACCCCCTCCTTCTGGCGGTAGTAGTCGATGACTTTTCCCAGGCCGAGAAGGATGAGGAGTATGGGCCAGTAGCGGGCGGCGAGAGACCAGAAATCGGGGCCGATTCCGAAGTTCCTCAGAAGAAAGATAACCCCTATGCCGGTCCACAGCAAACCGCCAAGCAGAGATGGGCGTTTTTTGGACATTGGCAGCTACTCCTTGGGCGGAACGTTCGGCAGAGGAGTGGTCTCCTGCCACGCGAAATAACCGTACAGTTTGTTGAGCCCGACGAGGATCAAGATGAGGGGCCAATAACGGCCGATCAGTGTCCAGACCGAGAACCGCTCGTACCAGTTTTCCAGGGAGAAGATGACGCCAATCGTTATGAGAACAATGCCGAGTACCAGCGTTCCCCGACGTATGCCTGCCATACAAGCACCTCCTAAGACTGCTTCTCCCCGCCTGTCGTTTGGCCGGGTGGCTTGGGATTTCCTGCGCGGTCCTGAACGGACCGCCATACAAGGTAGCCCCCCAGTAGAATAAACACTACGGGCCACAGCCTGTTCAGGAAGTAATAGGGGATGATGTTCTGCAGGAGGAACAGCACACCCAGCAGCACCAGGAATACTCCCCAGGCGAAGGGTGTTCTGTCTCGAGTGTTTCCAGGAACCGGACCTCCTTCGAGGCGAGCCCGGGCCCGGGCCTCGGCGGATCGATAGGAATCGAACATGGTGAAAACGATGAAGGCGAAGGCCGCGAACCCGAAGATGCCGTGGATGCGGTCCCCCATGATCACGAGTGCTGCAAAGACCGCAAAGTAGGTCAGCGCCTTCATGTATTCGTTGTTGTAAACCGCCCCCATCCCTGGGATAAGAGAGCACACGGCCGCGCGCTTCGGCGAATCGGCCGGGATGCGCAAGTCTTTGACGGCAGTTGCCCATTCAGCGCCCTGGACGAGGCAGTCCTGGCAGTAGTACTTCCCCTTGATCTGGTGGGAACACTCGGCGCACAAGGCCTTGCTGCAGGTACTGCAGAACTGTTGGGCATCCGCTGTGGCATGGTATGCGCATTTCATGTCGATCCTCCTTGCATCACGAGGGTTTCCCTGCCCGGCCTATGTCGGCAACAGCAGCAAACTACTTGTCTTGTCGCCGGGGTTCTTCTCCTGCTGTTGCCGGGGTTCCCCCGATTTCTTCTTGCCCTCCTGAGGCACGTCGAGCTGCTCGATCATGATGCCGAGCCGGTTGAACATGTTGTTCTTGAAAAAGCTCAGCTGTGCTTGCCACTCATTCTTCTTGTCGTAAATCTTGAGTCCCCTGCTGTAGATCGCTTGGACGCCTCGATCCATGGTGCGGAAGACTTCACGGGGAGAAAGCGCCGTTGCGATGGACGCGGCCCTTGGTAAGAGCAGGCTGGCCGATAGCGTCAAGAAGAGCACGGTGACGACCGCGCCCATGGCGAAACGCGGCGTCAGTAGGGTACGCAGGAAGTACTGATCCAGAAGCTCGCGGAAGGATCTTGTCCTGGGTTTGCCAGTCGTCCTGAGGAGCACTCGGTCGATCAGGGCGATATCCGGTTCATAGACCGGAAAACTCCGGCACTTGAGCAGTGCCGAGCGCATCTCCTCGAGCAGCGCAGAGCAATTCCCGCACCCGTGAACGTGCGCGGCCACCTCCTCCATTTCCGAGGCCGGGAGCGTACGTTCCAGGTACTCACTCAGGCGCTCTTCAATCTGTGGGCATTTCATGACCACCCCCTAAGCCTGCCACCCCGGCAGCCCGCGTCTCTTCGCGAGCAGCTTTGCCAGCTCAAGCCGGCCCCGGTTGATGCGGCTCTTGACCGTGCCTTCCGGGATTCCCAGAAGCTCGGAGATCTCGAGATAAGCCATTCCTTCAATATCGCGCAAAATGATGGCCTCCTTGAGCTCCGGGGAAAGCGCATCGAGGCCATCTCGGAGGAACCGTGCCTCCTCACTGCGCTCGATGGAACGCTCCGGGCTCTGGCTCGCCGTGTCCGTGATGCTCATCTTCTCAAGCTCCTCGGTTCCCGCGACCTGCTGATAACGGCGGGTCTGCCTGTAATGGTCAATAATCAGGTTCCGCCCAACCTTCAGAATCCAGCTCTGGAAGCTCCCCATATCCGGCCGGAAGCTCCCCAGGTTCTGGTATACCCTGATGAGTATGTCCTGGCTCAGGTCCTCCGCTTCATCCCTTCGGTTCGTGTATCGATAGCTCAAATTGTAGATTCGCTTTGCGTAGGATCGCACAATCTGCTCCCACGCGGCGTCGTCACCCTGCAAACAGCGCTCTACAAGTTTCTCATCACTCGAGAGCACCCGCGGCTCCTAACTTCGAATCCCGCTCTCAACCGACGAAACGAAAGAGGGGGCGGGAAAGTTCAATAAATACGCGGCAATCGCCGATCGCCTGATTGTACCCCAGAAGCGCAAGAATCCCAGAATCCTATGCGCTTGCTCGATGTTGGACCCCGTTTCCGGCGTGCTACTGGAAGGAGCGAGATACGATCCCGTTCCTCGACCCGCCCGGCGGCGCCGCGAAGAGCCGGGACGGGATGCGGGTGAAGGAGGACGCCCACCTCCACGCTTGTCCACCTCCGGGTATCTTGAGCGCTCAAGCCCGTGCCTTGCTCTGAACGGAGGACCTCTGCGGCAAGAGCGCCTCGGCAGTCGGACTGGACTTGGAGGCTTACATGCCGCCCCAGGCCCGGGCCGGTGGCGTGCCGGCAGCGAGTCATTGCACGTCCGGCCTGAATCCTGCCCCGCTGCGTAGGCCGTGCTGCCTGCGGGCGGGTTCGGCTGGAGCGCCTCGCGTCTTGCGACTGGCATTGTGTTCTTTGCCACCGCGGCGCGAAAAATGTGCTAACATCTTTGGAATCGCTGAGTTGGGCGCGGGGGCGCCGGCAAGGAGGGTATTCCCCGAACGCGGCGGCAGGCTGACTCATGAAGTGCCCTTTTTGCGGTTTTCTGAAAGACCGGGTTGTTGATTCGCGCGAAAGCCGCGATGGAGACTCGATCCGTCGCAGAAGGCAGTGCCTGAACTGCGCGCGGCGGTTCACCAGCTACGAGCGGATCGACGAGGTCCCGTACATGGTGATCAAGAAGGACGGGGGCCGCGAGAAGTTCGACCGCCACAAGATCCTGTCGGGACTGATGAAAGCCTGCGAAAAGCGGCCGGTGAGCGCCGTTCAGCTGGAGCGGCTGGTGAATCTCGTGGAACAGAAGGTCCATGAGAGCCAGGACCACGAAATAGAATCGGCGACCATCGGCAAGTTCCTGCTCTCGGAGTTGAGGCGGCTCGACAAGGTGGCTTACTTGCGTTTTGCCTCGGTATATCTGGAGTTTGAAGACGTTTCGGAGTTCATGACGGAGATCAACGAACTGTTCGAGAAGAAACAGTGAGGTTATAGACTTCACACCGCCGCGGCCAGAGCAGTGCGGATCGTGTGGCGGCGCGGTGGTGAGGCGTGGAACGAGCTATGCCCAAAGCTAGGAGAATGCAGTCGGCCGGCATCAACCTCCCGGCTTCCTCCGACCTGATCATGGAGGTCGAATCCCTGATGGAGAGCCTCACGCTGGGCACATGGTCGCCAGCATCGACCTGTGCGAGACGAGTGAGGCCTACACGGTTCGGGTGGAGCTGCCTGGTGTCGATCTGGAGGATATCTCTCTCACCATTCAAGAAGGTGTGCTGAAGGTCTCCGGTATCAAGCGTGA
>JACADW010000277.1 GCA_013388445.1 Acidobacteriota bacterium
AGAAGGTTGAGAATCTGTGCCTGCACCGACAGATCCAGGGCCGACACAGGCTCATCCGCGATGATCAAGCGCGGCTTGAGCGCGAGTGCCCGGGCGATGACCACGCGCTGTTGTTCTCCACCGCTGAGAGATTCAGGGAGGACATCGGCGAACGCCGGATCCAGGGAGACCCTCTTCATAAGCTCGCTTATCCATGATCGTCTCTCCTGTTGCGTCCCTATGCCGTGTGCCCTGAACGGCTCGACAAGAATGTCCGCCACTTTCATTCGGGGGTTCAGTGATGCAGCGGCGTCCTGGAAGATGATCTGGAACTGGCGTCTGCGAAGGCGCAAGGCGGTGCGGGAAATGAGTCCGAGATCCTCGCCATCGTAGAGGACCGTGCCTTCCGTCGGCTTCAGAAGCCAGGCTGCGCAACGGGCAAGTGTCGACTTGCCGCATCCGGACTCTCCCACAACTCCCAGGGTTTCAGCCGGCTGGATAGCGAGGTCCACTCCGCGCACGGCGTAAACAGGTCTCCGTCCGGCAGACTTGCCTCCTTCGTACGTTTTGTGAAGTCCGCGGATTTCAAGCAGCGGATTCATTCAGGCCCCTGTGGCCGCCTTGATGCATGCTGCCTGGTGGAGATGCGATACGCCGACGAGTTCCGGTTCGCCTCGGGTACACGGATTCTCTGCCAGATGACACCGAGGTGCGAACGCGCATCCGGGGCCTGTCGCGAAACGCCCCGGGGGCGCACCGGGAATTGCGTTCAGAAGCTGGCTGCCTGGAGGACAGTCTATGTCGGGGATGCAGTTGATCAGACCGCGCGTGTATGGGTGCGCGGGCCGTGTCAGCACCTCCCGGGCAGGACCCCGTTCCACTACCCGGCCCGCATACATGACAGCCAGGCGATCAGCGATGCCTGTTATCATGGGAATATCGTGGCTTATCAACAGGAGCGACAACTGATGCCGGCGCCTCATGGTATCGAGAAGACCGATGATCTGGGATTGAATCGTCGGATCCAATGCGCTGGTCGGTTCGTCGGCAATGAGTAAAGAAGGTTCGTTGCAGATGGCCAGCGCGATCGCGATGCGCTGGCAAGTTCCTCCGGACAACTCGAACGAGTACCGGCGCAGCACGAGCCGGGGATCCGGTACGCCCAGTTCCTCCAGCAGGTGGACTGCCAGATTGCGCGCCTGCCCGCGCGTCATCTTGCGGTGAGCACGAATCGATTCTGCAAAGTGGGAGTCGATCGTCAGCACGGGGTTGAGCGATTCCCTTGGATTCTGAAAAATGAGGCCAATACGGCGCCCACGGATTCTGCGCCACTCCTCCGCACTGATCCGGACCAGGTCCCTGCCCTCAAACAGGATTACACCTGTCTCGATCCAGCCCCCATCGAGCAGGCCGGGAATGGAGAGGGCAAGCGTGGACTTCCCGCATCCGGTCTCCCCGACGACGCCAAGGACCTCACCAGGCTGGATGTCGAGCGATACATCACGGAGTGCGCGGAAAGGGCCCGAAGCAGTCGCGTAGGAGACCGTGAGATTCCGGACAGCCAATAGCGGTGAAGCTGCAGGATGCGGTGCGTGCACGAGAATATCGGATATCGAGTTCTCAGGATCGCCTTGCCTGCAAGTCAGCTCGCTCCGCTCGGTAGCGGGGAGAAAGGGGCCAGGGGCGGAAAGAAAGTGAAATCATCTTGGGCCCCTTACGCCTCGAGGGCTCTCAGACACCGGGACGATCTCACATATCAGGCCTCATACTGCACGCGTCGTGCGATTTCCGAGATGTTCCGTGCACCGGATCCTCGGTTGTCAGCCGGCATGCCCCCGGGACCAGACTCTGCCACGGTGGATGACCCGTCGCTCACCCGTTAGGCAGCGGGCACGAACCACGGAACCAGGATTCCAGGCCCGCCGTCACTAAAAGAGCTCCGGTCCGATGAATCGGGCTGCCGTCCGCAGTTCCTCCTCGATCCGCAAGAGCTGGTTATACTTTGCGACGCGATCCGTGCGGCTGGCGGAGCCGGACTTGATCTGCCCGGCGTTGCTTGCAACGGCAAGGTCCGCGATGAAGGGATCCTCGGTCTCCCCGGATCGATGCGAAATGACAGTCGTGTAGCCGTCTGTTTTGGCCAGTTCGATGGTGTCCATCGTCTCGGTGACCGTTCCGACCTGGTTGAGCTTGATCAAGATGCTGTTCGCCACCCCTTCGGCTATTCCATTCTCGAGCCGCTTGGAGCTCGTGACAAAGACGTCGTCGCCCACAAGCTGGATCTTCTCTCCAAGTGCCTCAGTCAAGCTGATCCAGCCTTGCCAGTCATCCTCGGCCATGCCGTCCTCGATCGAGACGATCGGGTAGCGGGCCGCCCACTTCTCATAGAGCTGGATCAACTGATCGGCAGACAGTCTCTCGCCGCTTGATTTCTTGAAATGATAGCGCCCTTCCTCGAACAACCCGCTGGCGGCGACGTCCAGGGCGAGGTAGATATCTTTGCCCGGACGGTGCCCGGCCCTTTGGATGGCATCCATGACCAAGTCCAAGGCCTCTTCGCTGGATCTCAGGTTCGGGGCGAAGCCGCCCTCATCGCCGACGCTCGTGGCGCAGCCCTTCTTCCTGAGTACCGATTTCAATGCGTGGAAGGTCTCGACGCCCATGCGGAGACTTTCGGAGAAGCTGCTCGCACCTGCGGGAATGATCATGAATTCCTGGAGATCGATATTGTTGTCAGCATGGGCGCCGCCGTTGATGATGTTCATCATAGGCACGGGGAGGACACACGCATTGGTGCCGCCGAGGTATCGGAAAAGCGGAACGCCCAACGCGACGGCCGCGGCCCTCGCGGCCGCCATGGAGACGGCGAGTATGGCGTTTGCCCCCAGGCGCATCTTGTTCGGCGAGCCATCCAGGCTGATCAGGATCTGATCCAAGGTCCGCTGCTGTAACACGTCCTCGCCGGCGAGCGCCGGCGCTATGATGCTGTTGACGTTTTCAACAGCCCGCCTGACTCCTCTCCCGACATACCGCTGCTGGTCGCCATCGCGTATTTCCACAGCCTCGTGGGCCCCTGTCGATGCACCGGATGGCACCGCCGCTCGTCCGCGCGCGTTGTTTTCCAGAATCACCTCCGTCTCCACCGTAGGATTGCCCCGGGAATCGAGTATTTCCCTGGCATGCACGGAGCGAATGGCTATGCTCATGGTTTGCTCCCAAGCCGGCGGCGGTCTTCAAGGGGCCGCACAGTCAGGCTGATGTATAGCACAGGCTCAGCAGGACGATCAAGGAACCTGGGGCGGAGACGGATCTCCATAAAATTGACACTGCCCAAGGGCTGTGCTAGGTTCTGCCCAGCGCTCTTGCGGAGGAGCCATGAAACTCTCGTCGCGCAAAGTCCGGAACGTGGTCATCCTGGATATCGAAGGGAAAATACTCCTTGGGGAAGGAGACGCGGAAATCAAGCAGGCGATGGATGAGCTTCTGAGTCGCGGCGAAAAGCATGTACTGCTGAACCTGGCCAAGGTCCCTTACATGGACAGTGCGGGCCTCGGCGAGATCATCCGTTCCTTCACTGCGATGCGAAAGAGCGGGGGCGACCTCAAACTCCTGGCACCGAACCAGCGGTTGATCGATCTCCTCAGCATAACTAAACTGGTAAACGTCTTTGACTGGTACGGGGACGAGGCCTCCGCACTCGCGAGCTTTTCCTCCTGAGTTCCCAGCCCGTCCCGGTCCCGAAACGAGTCCCTGGAGAACCCGGATCGCCGGGAACGGCGGGGCGCAGGTGCGTCCGGTTCAACGGGGAGTATCGATTGCTGGAAGTACGGACCCATGAGGCAATTTCCAGTCTTCGGATACCACGTCTCCAGGCAGGCTATTGTCTCTCTCTTGCCGGCTTTGATTCTCTGCGTTTCGACCATCGCGCCGCCTCTCCTTCATGGCCAGGGAGCGTTCACCAGTATTATCTCGGAACACGTTCGCTTGCGGATACCGGCGGAGCGGGAATGGATCGGCCGCGATTCGATTGCCGAGCTGCAGCGCTGCTACCTGTTTATACAAGGCGTTACCGGCAAGAAGCTCCCGCGCCTGGTTCAAATAACGGTGTCATGGGAAGCAAAGGAATCCGGAGTCAGTCTGGAAGATGCGAGCATTACGATCGGCATGAATACGCCTGTCGCCCTGGCCGACAGCCGGGCCTATCTCCAGTATGCGGCGATCCGGGAGCTGGCGCGCATGGCGTTGCTCGAGTTGTCCGAGGGCGGAGCGGCACGGGAGGAGAACCGCTTCATCCTCGAGGGTATGGCCAAGATCCTCACACATGAGTACGACAGATCAAGCAGAAGCCTTAATGCAGCCTGGGCCCACTGCCATCTCATGGACCGGATTCGTCCGCTGGGTTTCGCGCCGCTCGCCTCCTGGGCAACCTTCTCGGGGGGCAGGCTGGATCTCAGGACCGCATCGCCCGGGATCACCTTCCTGATGACCTGCCGCGAACTCAACGGCCGCGACCGTTTGCTAAGGCTGTTCGCAAGCCTGCGCGAGAAAATGCTGCCAGATGGCATCGACGATGCTTTCAGGATGTCGGCTGCAAAGCTGGAGGGCGCCTGGCTGGATCGAGTGCGGAAGTATGCCGTCACCGAAGATGTGACCGTCGGCCCCGAGGAAGATGCTCCCAGACTCCAGTACATGGCGATGGAACCGGGTACCATTCTGCCGGGCCGTTGGCTGACCGTGCGCGTCCAGGTCCTGGATCGGAACAACGATCTGCTGCCGGAAAGCGTCTACCTGGAGGATGTCCAATCCAGGCGCATCACGCGAGGCCGGGCCGCGGCAGGCGCCGGCCGGATAAAGCTTGAATTGCCCATTGAAACGGAGCGCCGTCCAGGAGTTTACGGGTATCGCCTGATTGCCATCGACGAGGCGGGAAACCTGCGCAACTGGACCGGCACCTACAACGTCGAGTCCACTGCGGCCCGGGAATGAGGGGAACAGCGGGCTGCGATTCCTGCGGTCGGCGCCAGAAGCGTGCAAATCCGGGATCGACGCGAGCACATGAAAGTCAGGGCCCTTCACGAGACCATGTGCCGCGGCGGAGTTAGCTAACGCCGCTTGAGCTCGGCCACGCGGTCGATGGCTTCCTTGAGCCCGGGCGACTGGGTGATTTCGTAAGCCCTCTGGTAGGAGCTAAGCGACAGGTCCCACTTCTTCTGTTTTTCGTAAATAAGGCCCAGACGCTGCAACACCTCGGCGCTGCGGGGCATTAGATCGAGCGCTTGGTTCAGGGATTTCTCGGCCTCGGCGAAGTTCTTCTGGAAGAGGTAAGCCTCGGCCATGTTGTAATAGACGAAGCCGTCCCGCGGGTTGTAGTCGCGCGCCTTGCGCAACAGATCCAGCGACTGATCATATTGTTTCGCGGAGAGCGCACTGAGCCCTTTCCTGAAGTAAGCCTTGGCGATGTACTCGGTGGTGGTGTTGTGCCCCGGCTTCAGAGCCAGCGCCTTCAGCAACGCCTGCAGCGCATCGTCATCGCGCTTGACGTTGTAAAGCGCAATGCCGAGGTGTGAGTAGTCGGCCCAATCGCTGCCCGAGATCCGGATGGCCGCCTGCAGGTCGATGACCGCTTCGTTGAACTTCTGCAGCTGGTAGCAGGCATAGCCGCGGAGCTGGAGAAGCTTGTACCTCTCCTTTTCCGGTTCTTTTTCGCTGGCCGCCAGCGGTTCTCCCTGATTCAAGGCATCGACGCAGCTGTCGTAACGCTGCATGTTGAAGTATGCCTGGCCCAATCCGAGATAGGTCGAGAAGGCCTTTGACTTGAGCTGCACGGCGCGGGTGAGTGAAGAGATGGCGAGGGCGTTGTTCTTGAGCCGGAGATAGCTCAGACCGGCCAGACGGTGTCCGAATTCCCAGTCCGGGTTCGCATCGAGGTCAGGTTTGATTTCCTGGATCGCTTTGTCGTAGCGTCCCTGCATGTAGTAGGCGACCGCCTGCTTGTAGTCGGGGAGTGCCGGGAGGGAGAGAAGTCCCAAAGCAACCGCGGATGCGGCGATCAGCCTCATTGCGTCACGCCTCCGATGCCTCCCGCGAAGTTATTCCACATGGCGATCTCGGAGCTTGTCGGAATGGAGACGCTTTCGACACGGAGCTGCTTGCAGACATCCAGCACTTCGATCGTGGCGTAATAGGGCACATCGGGGTCCGTCTGAACGATCACCGGCTTCTTGGGGTTCTGCTTGAGCTTCATGTCGATGTAGCCGGCGATCTGCGGAAGCGTGGCGGGTCTCCTGTCGACGGTGTACTGCCCAGGCCCCAGGATGTGAACGTGGATCGATTCCAGCGGCTGGACCTCGGTGAGGGGCTCGTTCTTGGGCAGGCCGTACTGAAGGCCGAAGTTGCTGCTATATACGGACGTCAGCATGAAAAAGATGATGAGCAGGAAGGCAATGTCGGCCATGGAGGCGGTCGGGATCTCTGCCGGTATTCTGTTTCTGACGTGGATCGCCATGCCAAACCCCTACTGCCCGGCCGGCGCCTGCTTGGCCTCGGTCAGCAGTGCGATGCGGCGGCAGTTGTTGTTCCGCAGTTTCTCATAGACGGCATTGAAAACGTCGTAGCGGATCTCCCGGTCTGCCTTGATGATGAACTGCTTGGTCGGATCCTGCATGACCACCTCCTGCAGGAAAATGTCCAGCTCATCGAGACTGTTGATCCTGTTGCCCGGGTTGATGCCGTTTGATATTTCCATTTCGCCGCTGGGTCCGATCGCGACGATCGCGGCGTCCTTGTCGACCTCCTCGCGGTTGGCGGCTTCCGCCAGGTCCACCGACATCTTGACCGGGCTGAAGGAAGTCGTCAGCATGAAGAAGATTATCAGGAGGAAGGCGATATCCGCCATGGAGGCGGTCGGAATGTAGGCCCTCGATCTTTGTACTCTCAGCTTTTTCATGACGCAGCCTGCGGCTGAACCGCAGCCGGAACGCCGGCCGGCACTTCCTCGCCCGGAGCCTCCTCCAGCTCGTTGAATGTCTCCAGAAGCATTGCAGAACTGGTTTCCATGTCGAGTGCAAAGCCCGAAACCCGGCTGGTGAAGTAGTTGAAGGCCGCCTGAACGGGCAGGGCGATCGAAAGTCCGTAGGCCGTAGTGATCAGGGCCTCGGAAATGCCGGCAGCCACCGCCTTCGGGTTGCCCAGTCCCACTTCGGCCAGCACGGCAAACGACTTGATCATTCCGGTTACGGTCCCGAGGAATCCGAAAAGCGGCGCGATGTTCGCGACCGTGGCAAGAATCCAGAGTCCGCGTTCAAGCTTGGAAATCTCATGAAGTGCGACACTCTCCATGGCCTTTTCTATTTCGGGCGTCGGCTTTCCGAAGCGGAGCAGGCCGGCGCGGAGGGTGTCGGCGATCGGACTGGGACTGGAGTCACACACCTCGATAGCGCCCTTCAGGTCTCGCTTTACCAGAGCGGCGCGCACTGCGCCGAACACCTGGGCCGTGTTCACCTTGACCCGATGAAGGACGATACCCCTCTCGATGATCACGATGAGGCCGATGATCGAGCAGAGGAGCATGGGATGCATGGTGATCCCGCCCTTCAAGTAGTAATCAACGAGGGTGCCTCCGATAGAACTCAACACGTCTGATATCCCCCTTTACGCCTTAGAATCCTCTGCCCAAGTACTAGATTCCGCCCGAATTCCGATGTTTCAGATTTCATCGCCTGCCCGGAGACATCCCAGTGCGGAACAAGTCAAGACAGCGATCATTTAAGTTAGCCGCAACGTCACGACAAGTCAAGGTAGCGCAATCAGATCTCACCATGGGAT
Source organism: Acidobacteriota bacterium (assembly GCA_013388445.1). Lineage (GTDB taxonomy): Bacteria > Acidobacteriota > UBA6911 > UBA6911 > UBA6911 > JACADW01. The sequence continues at coordinate 7,804 of JACADW010000277.1, forward strand.
GTTCGAGCGCTCGGAGGCGGGATTGGTCCAAGGCCTCCCCGTTCGTATCCGGTTCTTAGGAGACAGCTCCGGGATCTCACGAAACGAGGCCGATGATCGTCAGTGAGGTTTGATCTTCAATCGCTTGAGCTTCTCGTTCAGGGTGGTGGAATTCACTGACAGGAGCTGAGCGGCACGCTTCTGATTCCAGTCCGTCCTCTCCAGGGCCGCGAGGATCAGAG
>JACADW010000233.1 GCA_013388445.1 Acidobacteriota bacterium
CCACCAGGTCGCGTAGGTGGAGAACTTGTATCCGCGCCGGTACTCGAACTTGTCCACCGCCTTCATCAGGCCGATGTTCCCCTCCTGGATCAGGTCCAGGAACTGCAGCCCCCGGTTCGTGTACTTCTTCGCGATCGACACCACCAGCCGGAGGTTCGCCTCCACCAGCTCCTTCTTGGCTATGTCCGCCTCCAGCTCGCCGCCCTTGATCGTCGCCAGAGTCCGTTTCAGATCAGGGACGGTGGCAACGGCCTGCTCCTCGATCTCCCGCAGCCGCGCCTCGAACTGCCTGATCTCCTTCTTGATCGACTTGGCCTCCTCCAGGCGGCGCGGCGTCTCGAGGCTCCGCTGCAGCCTCTGGACGTTGCGCTCCAGCCCCACGACCTCGTCGACCGTCGCCTTGATGACACCGACAAGGTGATCGTGCTGCGCAGGACAGAGCTCGAGGTCGCGCACCTTCCAGGCAATAGGTATCCGGTAGCGCGCCAGCATCGACAGGTACTTCTTGTAAATCCGGCTGCCCTTGCGGCAGCCCGTAAGCTTGGCGCGCATCCGGTTGGCGGAGCGTTCGTGCCGGCGGATGCTCTCGATGACATTGAGCACCTCCTCCCGCTTCTCCGCCAGACGGTCTTCGGTAAGCTCCTCGTCATTGAGCGTCACAACGTCGCGCACGCTGATCAGGTCCTTCCTCAGCTTTTCTCCGATGTCCAGGATCTCGCGCACGACAATCGGGGAACGGGACAGCGCCTTCAAGACAACCCTCTGCCCGTGCTCGATGCGCTTGGCGATCTCTACCTCGCCCTCCCGGCTGAGCAGCGGCACGGTCCCCATCTCACGCAGGTACATCCGCACCGGGTCGTTGGTCTTGTCGAGCGTGAGCGCCGCCAGGTCGAACTCGCCGTCCTCGCCGAGTTCCTCGGCCCGCTTCTCGTCCTTCTTTACCTCATCCTGGTACTTCTGCTCGGAATCGATGACCTCGATCCCGGCCGACCCGAACAACGAGAAAATGCTGTCCAGCTCATCCGAAGAACAGATCCCCTCGGGCAGCAGATCGTTGACCTCGTCGTACAGGAGGTAGCCCCGCTCCTTGCCCATGTGGATCAGCTCGCGGACTTCGTCGTACTTGTCCTCAATAGACAATTGCAGCGTCTCCTTTCGCACTACCTCTGACTGAGACTGATGAGCTCGCGGTCCACCATCACACGCTGCTCAATCAGCCGGTTCAGCAGCTCTTCATCCCTGGTCCGCGCAGCTTCCTCGATCTTCTCGAGAATGCGTTCTCTGTATGCCGACAGCCGCATTGCGTGCACGGCACTGTAAAAGCTCTCAGCCGTCTCCAGGGAAAGACCCTCGGGGACATCCTCCATCTGAAGCCGCGCGAGCAGCGTCTGCTCGACTTCGCCCGCGAACTTTCTGTAAAGCCCGTCGAAGGTGGCCGGCTCGTTTCTCCGGTGCGCCTCCAGAATGGCCTCGAAGATCCGCGCCCCCACGAGACCCTCGAAATCCTGCATGGACATCTGCGGCAGGAAGTTGGCCTGGATACCGGGGTTGTTCAGCAATACCTGCAGGAGCCTCTTTTCGGCAAATTTCATCTCCCCCAGCGACGCCATCGAGGAATCGGGCAGGCGGGTCTTGCGCTGCTGCGCGGCCCGCCTCACCTCCGCCAGCAGCTGCTGATCCTCCACATGCAGCCTCCTGGCAAACCGGAACACATAGTCGGACCGTTCCACGGCGTTGGGCAGTTTGGCCAGATAGGGCAACACTGTGTTGAGAACCTCAACCTTGCTGCGCGGACTTTCCAGACTCCCCTGGGACTGCACTGCCGTCTCGAGGACGAAGTCCAGGTATGGGATCGCATCACGCAGCAGTCTCAGGAACTCGTCTCGTCCGACTTTGCGGACATAAGTGTCCGGATCCTCACCGGCGGGGAGCCTGAAAACCCTGACCCGGAAATCCTCCTCCAGGAAAAGTTCCAGGGACCGCAGCGTCGCCTGAAGGCCCGCGGAATCCGCATCATAACAGACCACGACCTCCCGTGTGTACCTCCCAAGCAGCCGCACCTGCTCCTGGGTAAGGCTGGTACCAAGCGATGCCACGACGTTGTCCACGCCGTGCTGGAACGGAACGACGCAGTCCATGTATCCCTCGACCAGTATGGCGTGGTCGCGCTTCTTGATCCCTTCCCGGGAATGGCTTAGTCCAAAGAGGTTGCGGCTCTTGTTGTAGAGTCGGGTCTCGGGGGAATTCAGATACTTCGGCTGCCGCTCTCCCATCGCGCGTCCGCCAAAGGCAATGGCCCTGCCCCGCACGTCCGTAATGGGAAACATGATCCGGCCGCGAAACGCATCATAGCGCCGGGTGCCGTCCTCGGACACCTTGGCCAGCCCGCATTCCTCCAGCACCTTCATCGGGTATCCCTGGCCGGTAAGATGCCGGATGGCGGCCTCGCCGCCGGCAGGCGAGAACCCCAGATGGAAATGCTCGATGGCGGCCTCCGTCACGCCCCGGCCCTTCAGGTAAGCGAGCGCCTCCTGGCCCTCGGCCGATAGCGTCAGGGTCTGATGATAGAACTCCGCCGCTGCGGCCATCGCCTGCCGCAGTTTTTCCGTGTCCGAACCGTCTGCGACGGCCTCCGCGGCAGTCGGCTTCGGCAGGACCACTCCCCCGCGTTCCGCCACGAAACGCACTGCCTCCGGAAAGGCCATGTGTTCGGCGAGCATCACGAACTTGAACACGTCCCCGCCCGTCTGACAGCCGAAGCACATGAAGATCTGCTTCTCCTCGCTGACGTTGAACGAGGGCGTCTTCTCGTTGTGAAACGGGCAGCGCGCCACCCAGTTGCGGCCGCGCTTCTTCAGCGCGACGTACTCCGAGATGAGAGAGACGATGTTGACGGAGCTCCGCACCTCATCCAGGACGGCTTCGGAATAAAAGGGCATATGTTATGCCGCGTACAAGAAACAGCCAAAAGATACCAAAAAACTGACGACTGACGAATGACGATTGACGGATTTCATTGCAGTTTCGGTCATTCCCGCGAATGTCGCGAGCCCCTGTGGCCCGCATCTCCGGATGTGTTGTGAATTCGTCAATCGTCATTCGTCAATCGATTGATCAGGCTGGCCACGTAGCCGGCCCCGAAACCGTTGTCGATGTTCACGACGGCCACGTTCGACGCACAGCTGTTGAGCATGGCCAGCAGCGCCGTCAGCCCCCCGAAGGAACCGCCGTAGCCGATGCTCGTGGGCACGGCAATAACGGGAACGCGCACAAGCCCACCCACGACGCTCGGGAGCGCACCCTCCATCCCTGCCACCGCCACGATCACCCGCGCCTTCGCGAGGTCGCCGCGGACACTGAGAAGACGATGAATTCCGGCCACCCCGACGTCAAACGTCGTCCGCACTTCGTTTCCCATCAGCCGCGCGGTCAGCGCAGCCTCTTCCGCCACGGGGATATCCGACGTGCCGGCGCACACCACGTGGACGATGCCCACGCCATAGATCTTCGGGTCCTGGAGGATGCTCGCAGCCCGCGCCGACTCATGGTAGCTCGCCTTGGCCGTCACCTTGCGCAGGCGCCGATAGACTTCCCGGCTGCACCGGGTGACCAGTATGTTCGACTTCTGCCGGAGCAGGCTCTCTACGATTGCAGCCACGTGCTCGGGCTTCTTCCCCTGGCCAAAGACGACTTCAGGGAATCCCTGCCGCAGCGTCCGATGATGGTCGACCCTCGCGAACCCAAGGTCCTGGAACGGGAAATGCTCGAGACGCCGGACCCCCTCCGCAGGCGTGAGTTCCCCGTCCTTTATGCTTTGCAGGAGTTCCAGGAGTTGCTGGCGATTCACGTTATCAAATGACGACAGACGATTGACGATTCACGAATATCGTCGATTGACGAGTTCATACCACAGTCGGGGATGCCGCCCTTCCGGCGACGCAGCACTGACGCGGATGACCGAAACTCCAACGGCATTCGCCAATCGTCACTCGTAAATCCTCAATCGTCAGAATCGTCGCCTGTCGCCCCCATGTGGCCGGGGTCGGTTGCGGTCGCGGTCCTTCTGCGGAGGCCTACCCCGTCCGTTCTGATCACGGCGCGGCGGCCGCGGCGCCGGAGCCTGCGGCGGCAAGCCCGCTGCCTCCCTTATCACCGCCTTCCGGCTCAGCCTTATCTTGTTTGGCGGATCGATGCTGATCACCTTCACCGGGATCTGATCGCCGACCTTCAACTCGCTGTTGATGTCCTGAACACGATAGTCCGCAACTTCCGAGATATGCAGCAGCCCTTCCGTCCCGGGAATGATCTCGACGAATGCGCCGAAATCAACCAGCCGCGTGACGTTGCCCAGGTAGGTCTTGCCGACCTCGGCCTCCGTGACCAGCTCTTCGATCATCCGGATCGCCTTCTGGGCCGACTCCGTGTCCGTCGACGCGATGTTCACCTTACCGTCGTCGTCGATGTCGATCTTGACCCCGGTCTGTTCGATGATCCCGCGGATGACCTTCCCTCCGGTCCCGATCACGCCCCCGATCTTGTCCTTCGGAATCTGGATGGTGATGATGCGCGGAGCGAAGGGGGAGATTTCGGCGCGCGGACGCGCCAGTCCGTCGGCCATGCGCTGGAGGATAAAAAGCCGCCCTTCGCGCGCCTGCGCCAGGGCCTCCGCCATGATCCGGGGGGTCACACCGGCGATCTTGATGTCCATCTGCAGGCCGGTGATCCCCTTTTCGGTGCCTGCGACCTTGAAGTCCATGTCGCCGTAATGGTCCTCCACGCCCGCAATATCGCTCAGGATGGCATAGTCCGCCGCTCCCATGACGAGTCCCATCGCCACCCCCGCGACGGGCGACTTGATGGGGACACCGGCATCCATGAGCGACAGGATCCCTCCACAGACGGTTGCCATGGAGGAAGATCCGTTGCTCTCGAGGATATCGGCGACGACGCGCACCGTGTAGGGGAACTCCTCCTCGGAAGGCATCACCGGGAGGATGCTCCTTTCGGCAAGCGCCCCATGGCCGATTTCGCGACGGCCGGGCCCGCGCAGCACCTTGACCTCTCCGACGCTGAAAGGCGGGAAGTTGTAATGGAGCATGAACCTCTTGAAGGACTCTCCCTCAAGGGTGTCCATGCGCTGTTCGTCCTCGGCGGTGCCCAGCGTGGCCGTCACAAGCGCCTGAGTTTCGCCGCGCGTGAA
>JACADW010000244.1 GCA_013388445.1 Acidobacteriota bacterium
ACGATCACGTCCGCCAGCGAGACTCGCTTCAGCCATTCTTCCTGGAGGAAACGTGCCTGTAATCGAACCAACGGGAGATTTATCCATCCATTACGACGAGATCGTAGACTTCCCCGGACTCGCCCAAAAGGGGGAGAAGTGAAAATATCATATCGCATCTTGAAATAATCAAAGGACATGAAACTAATTTACTAAAACATGATATAGTGTTACATTTCCAATTAACGATAGGAGATGGCGATGCCAAAGACAAGACATTGGAAGGGGAGAGACGACAACTCACTGCTTCTGGCCGAGAAAAAGGCCGGGATTCTCAAAGCTCTGGCCCATCCGATCAGGATCACGGTCTTTGAGGTGCTGGCCAATGGCGAAAAAACCGTGGGCGAGCTGGTTGATCTGTTGGGGGAGAAGAACGCTAACACCTCCCGGCATCTGGCCGTAATGCGAGCCGCCGGATTGGTGGAGACCAGCAAGGAGGGGCTAAACGTACATTACTCTATCAAGCTCCCGTGCCTGATTCCCCTGCTTTCCTTCCTTGACGATGGGGTGTGCAAAATAGCCGATGAGCAGAGCAAGATGGCCGAGTTGCTAAGTGCAAAAGGCGCAAAGTAATCAGGGGAGGAAAATTACAGATGATCGACACCAATTAAAATTTGAATTCCGCCGCATCGATTTTCTCAGCCCCTTGACGATGAGCAGAAACGATGTTACTTTAGCATTCGTGCAACCGGATATACAGATACAAACCTACTCGGAGGTGGACATGAAAAGCGCGTCTCTGTTCTTTAAGGTCCTCGCCGATGAGGCCAGGCTCAAAATCTTGTGGCTTCTCTTCAACCATCAGGAGCTCTGTGTCTGCGAGATCATGGCGGTGCTTGATATCACTCAGTCCAAGGCTTCAAGACATCTGGCGACCCTGCGGCATGCGGGCTTGGTGACTGATCGGAAAGAAGGGCTGTGGTCTCACTACCGTCTTTGCCCGGTCAAGGATGAACTCGCGCGGGCACATCTTGCAACTCTTCGTACCACACTAGCCGGGCGACCGGATGCTAAACAAGTTCTCCGAAAGCTCGCCAAGTGGAATGAACTCCCGGATCGTGGAGTTGCATGCGCGGGCAAGAAAACGTGTAGAGCTTCGGCCGCTACGAATGAGACAGAGCCTTCAAAGGCTTCGACTACCGCAGGAGGCAATCGGTGATGAACGAATCCCCAACCGTGAGGACTAGTGCTGTAAGGAACCTTTCCTTCCTGGATCGTTTTTTGACTCTCTGGATTTTCCTAGCGATGGCAATTGGTGTCGGCTGGGGTTATCTCTGGCCGGGCGTGGCCGGCTTTTGGGACCGCCTTAGCTCGGGGACGACCAACATCCCCATCGCCATCGGCCTCATCCTCATGATGTATCCGCCGCTGGCCAAGGTCCGCTATGAGGAGCTGGGCCGGGTGTTCCGGAACTACAAGGTCTTGGCCTTGAGCCTGATCCAGAACTGGGTGATCGGTCCCTTCCTCATGTTTTTCCTCGCGATCACTTTCCTACGCGGGTATCCGGAATACATGGTCGGCCTGATCCTGATCGGCCTGGCTCGGTGCATCGCGATGGTGATCGTCTGGAATGATCTGGCCGAGGGCGACCGCGAATACGCGGCTGGCCTGGTGGCTTTCAATTCGGTGTTTCAGGTGCTGTTCTTCTCGGTGTTCGCCTGGTTCTTCATCAAGTTCCTGCCGCCGTACTTCGGGCTATCCGAGGCGGTGGCCCAGGTGAACTTGGACAAGATTACCATCGGCGAGATCGCCAAGAGCGTGTTCATCTACTTGGGCGTTCCTTTTATCGCCGGCATCGTCACCCGCTTCAGTCTCATCCGGCTCAAGAACCGGGAATGGTATGAGCAGAAGTTCATTCCCCGCATCAGCCCCCTGACGCTGATCGCGCTGTTGTTCACCATCGTGGTCATGTTCTCGCTCAAGGGCGAATACATTGTTAAGATTCCCCTGGACGTGGTCCACATTGCCATCCCGCTCCTCATCTATTTCGTGGTCATGTTTGTATTGAGCTTTTTCCTCTCCAAGGGAGTCGGTGCCAATTACTGCCAGTCCTGCACGTTGAGCTTCACCGCTGCGTCCAATAACTTCGAACTGGCCATCGCGGTGGCGGTGGCGGTGTTCACGATCAAGTCCAAGGTCGCCTTCGCCGCGGTGATCGGGCCGCTGGTGGAAGTCCCGGTCATGATTGCGCTGGTCAATCTGGCCCTCTATTTCCGGAAGAAACTGTTTAAGGAATCGCCCTCCTGCTGAGGACGTGTAACTGGAGGACCGAGACATGAAGAAGGAAGATATCATCCGCGTCAGCGTGCGGGAACGTTATGCCGGCATTGTAAAGAGCGGCGCAGGGTGCGGCTGCTCGCCCTCGACTGGCTCAAGTTGTTGCGGCGGTGCACCTGCCGGTCCTGGCGAGCAGGCGAGGAGGGTTGGCTATTCTGACGCTGATGTCGCGGCCGCTCCCGAGGGGGCCAATATGGGCCTGGGCTGCGGCAACCCAGGCGCTATTGCCGCTCTGAAACCAGGCGAGGTCGTTCTTGACCTCGGCGCAGGCGGGGGCTTCGACTGTTTCCTCGCCGCCGAGAAGGTCGGGAAGACGGGGCGAGTGATCGGGGTGGACATGACGCCGGAGATGGTGGCCCGGGCGCGAGAGAACGCCGAGCGGGAAGGTTTCGCCAACGTCGAGTTCCGCTTGGGTGAGATCGAGCATCTGCCCGTAGCCGACGCATCGGTGGACGTGATCATCTCCAATTGTGTCGTCAACCTCTCGCCGGACAAGCCGCAGGTTTACCATGACACCTTCCGTGCATTGAAGCCGGGCGGCAGGATCGCCCTCTCGGACGTCGTCCGTCTGCAAGATTTCCCCGAGGTGCTGAAAAACAACGGAGCCTTGCTCTGCTCGTGTGTAACTGGGTCGGCCTCTCCCTCAGAGATCGAGGAGATGCTTCGCACCGCCGGGTTCGCGCAAGTCGAAGTGCGGGTCAAGCCGGAGAGTCGAGATGTGATCAAGGGATGGGCCCCGGGCGCGGGGATTGAGAATTATGTGGTCTCCGCCGACATCCTGGCGGTTAAACCCAAACATTAACCTGACGGAAAAGAGCGCCCCTCGATGGGGGCGATAAACAAAACCAAAGGAGTTAGACCATGAAAATTCAAGTGTACGATCCGCCGATGTGTTGCTCGACTGGAGTTTGCGGGCCTTCGGTTGATCCGGAGTTGGTCCGGTTCGCCGCGGATATGGACTGGCTGAAGCGCCAGGGAGTCAATGTGGAGCGTTACAACCTTTCCCAGCAACCGAAAGAGTTCGCCGGCTCCCCGTTGGTTAAAAAGGCTCTTGCGGAAGAAGGCAACGACTGCCTGCCGCTGACGGTAGCGGACGGGAAGGTCGTCTGCGCAGGCCGCTACCCGACGCGGGAGATGCTCGCCGGGTTCGCGGGGCTGGTTGTCCAGCCCGGCATTTTCACTGAATCCGTCCGCGAGCTCGTGGCCCTCGGAGCGGCCATCGCCTCGAACTGCGAGCCTTGTTTCAAGCACCACTACAATGAGGCCCACAAGCTGGGCGTATCAAAAGAGGACATGCTTCTGGCCATCGAGACGGCCCAGATGGTCAAGGACACTCCGGCCCGCTCCATTCAGGAACTTGCCGATAAGGTTCTTAATAAGGCGATCAAGGTGGAGGCAGTCTCACCCTGTTGCGTGCCCTCGCCTCTTAAAAAAGGCGGCGGCAAGGGTTGCTGTTGAGGGGACGGCCCCGCTGAAATAATTGAAAGGCGAAAAACTGTGAAAGTACAAATTCTCATCATGAAATGTCCATCGTGTGAAACGATGAGGAGTAACGTTGACCAGGCGGTGAAAGCTTGCGGGTTCCCCTGCGAGGTTGAGTACGTAAGCGAAATTCTCAAGTTCATCGAGCTCGGCGTGGCGCAAACTCCGGCGCTTGTCATCAACGGGAGAGTTATTAGTAGTGGAAAGGTGATGACCGTGCCGGAGGTGATTGCGCGATTACAAGGCGCTCATGACGCTGAATCGGATTCGCCTGCGGGCAAGGGGGTGGGGAAATGAAGGAACAGATTAAGCCCTCTCTCGATAAACTTGGAAGCAAGGGCAAGCGTAAAAAATCGCGAAAGCGAGGGAGTAAAGACAATCAGTTAAAAGTGCAGGCTCCCGAGAGCAAGGACACGAAAAAGAAATTCCGACTTTGGATCGTGGTTGCCGTGGTAGTGGCGGTGATCAGTATTCCATTGCTTGTCAAAGTGGCCCAACGCAAAACTGTCCCTGCGGGCGACCTCAACAATACTACCCAGACCTCACCGCGGGCCGTGCGTCCCAAGTTCCTGGATATCGGAACCACCACCTGCGCTCCCTGCAAGGCCATGCTGGGCGTAATGTCAGAGCTCAAAGAACAGTTCCCGGGAAAGCTCGAAGTTGAATTCATCAACATTCACGAGAACCGCGACGCGCCCAGGCAATATGGCATCTCGGTCATTCCCGCGCAGATTTTTTACAACCCCGAGGGAAAAGAACTATACCGACATACGGGTTTTATTTCGACCAATGATGTTATTGCGGAGTGGAAGACGCTTGGATACGACCTGGTCGGGACGGGCGCGGGCGGGGAGGTCAATAAGTAATGCAAAGTTTGTTCACCATGCTCAATGAAGGACTCCAGGGCGCGTGGCCGCTGGCCGTGGTCGTCGCTTTTATCTGGGGCCTCGCCAGCGTCATCCTCAGTCCCTGTCACCTCGGCACGATCCCGCTGGTGGTGGGTTTCGTGAGCGGGGGCGCGGGTTCGATGGGGCGAGGCGGTGGGGTTAAATTAGCAACCGCCTTCGCCCTGGGGATGCTGGTGACCATCGCAATTGTCGGCGCGCTGGCGTTAGGGGCCGGGCTGGCCCTGGCCGGCTTATCCGCCTACATGAATTACGTCATCGCGGCGATTTTCGTGGCGGCGGGGCTAAACCTGGTGGGATTAATCCCCCTCCCGGCGTCCGGATTGAACATTATGTCTTTCAAGAGCAAGAAAAAGGGCATTGGTGCCGCGGTTCTTTTAGGTCTTATCTTCGGAATCGGGTTAAGCCCATGCACTTTCGCATTTATGGCACCGATTCTCGGCGTCGCCCTGGGCGCCGCTTCCCGAGCCCCTTTATTTGGTTATCTATTGCTCCTCGTGTTCGGCGTCGGGCATTGTACCGTCATCGCGACAGCGGGCGGGTCAACGGAACTGGTCCAAAAATACCTGAATTGGAACAGCCAGTCCCGAGGGGTGACCGTAGTCAAAATTATCTGTGGAATATGCCTGATCGGAGCGGCTTCTTTTTTGATCTACGCCGCATAAATGGGAGGAAAATTTGATTAACCTTATCGAAAAACCGACTCGTTACCTGTTTTTCACGGGCAAGGGCGGCGTCGGCAAGACCTCGATTTCATGCGCGACGGCCATCGCGCTGGCTGACCAGGGGCGGAAAGTGTTGCTCGTGAGCACGGACCCGGCCTCGAACCTGGACGAGGTGCTGGCGGTTAAACTGGGGACAACCCCCACGCCCATTCCCGGGGTGGCCCGGCTGGAAGCCATGAATCTCGACCCTGAAGAAGCGGCGCGAGAATATCGGGAGCGCATGGTTGAGCCTTATCGAGGGGTACTGCCGGACGCGACCTTACGAAGCATGGAGGAACAGCTTTCCGGCTCATGCACGATGGAAATCGCCGCCTTCGACGAGTTCTCGCGGCTTCTCGGCGATCCCGGTCGGACGTCGGCCTACGACCACGTCATCTTCGACACCGCGCCCACGGGCCACACCTTGCGTCTGCTCTCGCTTCCTCACGCGTGGTCCTCATTCATCGAGACGAACACGACCGGCACCTCCTGCCTTGGGCCGCTCGCGGGCTTGCAGGACCAGAAAAATCTCTACCAGGCATCAGTCGAGTCGCTCGCCGATCCGGACCGGACCACCCTGGTGCTGGTTAGCCGTCCCGAAGCGTCGGCGTTGCGCGAAGCGGAACGTTCCAGCGTTGAACTCCGCGAACTTGGTGTTTCCAATCAGTTGCTCGTCTTGAATGGGATCTTCAAGGCCGCTCGCAAAGAGGATAAAATGGCGCTGGCGTTCGAGCAACGGGGTTCGGATGCGCTTGCCGCCATGCCAGCCGGCATCACCGCGCTGCCGCGTCAGGAGATACACCTCAGCCCTCGCGCCCTGCTAGGGGTAGACGCGCTTCGAGCGATGTTTAACGGAGCATCGCATACCCCGACGCCATCCCCCGGAGTAACGGTACGAAGGGACCTGCCGCCGCCACTGATCAAGCTTATTGATGAACTGGAGCAGGAGGGTAAGGGCGTGATCATGACCATGGGCAAAGGCGGGGTGGGCAAAACCACCGTGGCCGCGGCCATTGCCCTCGAACTCGCCCGGCGCGGGCATACCGTGCATCTGAACACGACCGATCCAGCCGCTCACGTCTCCTGGGTGATCGAAAACCCGCCGGCCACCCTCAAGGTGGGCCGCATTAACGCGGAAGACGAAACCCAGTCCTATCGCGACGAGGTCATGGGCGCTGTCGGCACTCAACTCGATGACCAGGGCCGGGCGCTCCTCGCCGAGGACCTGCGTTCACCCTGCACGGAGGAGGTCGCTGTCTTTCGCACCTTCGCCCGCACAGTGGCCGAGGGGAAGGACGGCTTTGTGGTCCTCGACACCGCCCCGACCGGCCACACGATCCTGCTGCTCGACGCGGCCGAGGCGTACCACCGTGAGGTGCTGCGCCAATCCAGCAACATGCCCGAGACGGTGCGGGAACTGCTGACTCGCCTGCGCGACAAGAATTTCACCCGCGTTTTGCTGGTGACATTGCCCGAGGCGACCCCGGTCCACGAGGCGGAACGGCTCCAGGGCGACCTAGCCCGGGCGGAAATCACTCCCTTCGCCTGGGTGATCAATCAGGCCCTCTCACCCATCGAAACCTCGGACCCGGTGCTCAGCAGCCGCAAGAACAATGAGAAGAGGTACGTCGAGGAGGTTGGCAATCTCAGTCGGCGTATTGCCCTCGTGCCCTGGCTGGCCGAACCGCCCGTCGGGTCCAAAGGGCTTGCCAAGATGCTGGGTAATTGAGGGTCCGACAGAACAGGAGAACCCATGCTGTCCATTACCAAGAAAGTGGTCGCATTGGAACCGGAGGAGCTGACGGTGCTTGAGCGGATCATTACAGATGATGACCGAGAGGAGGCCCTGTCTCTAGTGCGGGATGTTCTCTGCCCCCTTAGTTTACTCAGGAGTGGAT
>JACADW010000194.1 GCA_013388445.1 Acidobacteriota bacterium
GGGAGATCGGAGCCGGCTCCGATCCGGGTGTCTATCTTCTTGACGGCGAGACGGACGATGATCTGCGCACCGCGGCACGGGACTTTTTCGGATCAGCCCGGCTCAGACTCGCAGCCGGCACAGCCGGCTTTGCCGAATATCTGGCTGAGCTTGCCGATTTGCCGCGAGCCGTTCGATCGCGATGGCCACCGGTGAACAGCTGTCTGGTGGTGAGCGGCAGTATGCATGATGTATCGCGTCAGCAAATACAGCACGCCAAGGATGTCGGCTGGAGCTCATTCCGGCCGGAAGAGCTGCTGGCCAGTATCTCGCCACCCACCTGGTGTCTTGTGGATACCGGTGCTCCGGTCGGCATGGCGGGGCCGCTGCTGGCGACCCGCACGGGCGCGACTGTTCGTGATCTGCTCCGGCATATCGACTTCGACGCTGCGACAGTATTCGGAGGCGACACGGCATTCGGGATTGTGAGCGCACTGGGCGGCCCGCCGCTGTATCCGCTGGGCGAAGTCTTACCCGGAGTGCCCGTGTCCAGCATTAGGGCTGCAAGTCTCGGCTCGGAAATCCCCGGCCGGGGACGGGACCTGTGCTTCATCAGCAAGGCCGGAGGTTTCGGCCCGATTGGCCTGCTGACTCTGCTCAGGAAAGCACTGGAGTGTTGTTGATGGGAGGCAACGATGATCATCGGCGTCACGGCAGGAGACTCCTGCGGCATAGGGCCGGAAGTTCTGCTGAAGGCCTACATGCTTCATGAAATAAAGCCACCTGTCGTGGTCTTTGGCGACCTCGACATACTGGATTACTACAACGATCTGCTCGGTTACGGGATCGCATTTCGGAAAATAGCCGATCCGTCTGCGTACGAGGAAGGGTATCTCAACGTCCTGGACGCTGGTATCCTGCGGCGCCGGGATCTGACCATCGGCAAGGTTAACGCCGCTTCAGGACGCGCCGCGCGCGACTATGTCATTGCCGCGACGAAGTGCACACTTGCAGGCAAAACCGACGCGATGGTCACCCTCCCCATGAACAAGGAAGCTACCCAGCTGTCGGATCCCCGTTTCGTGGGCCACACGGAACTGATCGGCGAGCTGTGCGGGGCCAGGGAAGTCACCATCATGCTTGCATCTGAACATCTGATCGTGACGCACGTCTCGACGCACGTCTCGCTTGCGAAAGCGATCGAGATGGTGAGAAGAGAGAGGATCTGTACCATTATCCGCCTTACCTGGGAAGCGGTCCGCAAGCTCAGGGAAAACCCGCGCCTTGCCGTCGCCGGTCTCAATCCGCACGCCGGCGAAAGCGGCCTATTCGGGGACCAGGAAATCACTGAAATCCGCCCCGCGGTGGAATGGGCGCAAAACCAGGGTATTCCGATCGAAGGTCCCTTTCCTCCGGATACCGTGTTCTACATGGCGGTGCGAAGGAAGAGATTCGATGCGGTCGTTTGCATGTACCACGACCAGGGTCACATACCGCTCAAGGTGCTTGACTTCGAAGGAGGAGTGAACATAGCACTGGGGCTTCCCATCGTGCGGACATCTGTCGATCACGGGACTGCTTTCGACATCGCTGGCCGGGGCATGGCGTCGACGGCCAGTTTCGTCCGCGCGCTGGATCTCGCGGTCCGCCTCGCATAGAAGAGATGAGCCGGCCGGGTGCGGCGCCCCTGATCCGCCGCGTCCGGGCATTGATGCAGCCGGTTCGAATGGGAAACGGTACTGGACCTCGGGTCGGTTTCGGTCGCAGAATTAGCACTTAGCGATGGAGGGCCAATGATTATACGTAATCTGAAGCGGAGTATCGCCCGATTGCCGGCTGTCATACTTGCCGCATCCCTTTGCACGATGCCGTTTCCCGCTACGCAGGACAGGCCAGGTTTGGACAGGATCCCGAAGAGGGTGATGGACAGTCTGAAGGCCAGGTTCCCCCAGGCCGAGATCCGGAAATGGACAAGGGAGGAGGAAGGCGGCACCGTCCTATACGACATAGAGTTCAGGCAGGAGGGTCGCAAATGCGAGGCGGACATCAAAGAGGACGGTACGATCCATAACTGGGAGAAGGAGATTGCAGCTAGGGACCTTCCCGATGTTGTCCGGAGGACCGTAGAGCGGAAGTACCCCAAGGGTGTTTTCACTGAGATCATGGCGATTACGGCCGTGACCAGCGGAAAGGAAACGCTTGAGGGTTACGAGATCGTTGTAAAAACCCCGGACAAAGGGGAAACCGAGGTTACGGTGGCGCCTGACGGGAAAATTCTGGAAGAATCCGGAGCCAGGTAAGCCGCAGCGACGCATGGGCCGGACCGCTGGTTTGCGAGAGGCTTTGCTTCTTCTGACAGGCGGTGTCGACTTGACTGCTACCGCTAGTCGGGCGCGTGGTTGATCGGCTCAGGATCAGAGGTCCCATCCCTTCCGGTATTCGTAATGGAAATAGTCGTTGGCTTCCGGAAAGTTGGTGATCTTCATGTTTTCAGGATCCCAGAGCAACTTCTTGCCCAGGCAGCGGAGAGCGACGTTTCCCAGGAGGGCTACTTGAGTCAGGAGCCCTGCGTATTCAAAGTTTGAGCCAGTGGGAGTGCCTTCCTTGCAGGCGCGGATCCACTCCTGATGATGGCCATCGACGCGGGGCAGCGTCCTGGGGGGTTGCGTGTACTGCTCCATGAAGGACTGCGGGATGAGGCGCGGGCTGCCGCTGTGACTGCTGCACATCAGCTTGCCTCGGTCGCCCTTGAAGATGGCGCCTCCCATGTTATTGCCCATCCTCTCTTCATCCCCGAGTTCCACCGGCCGTTCCGGTTCAAGTCCGCCGTCATACCAGGTCAGCTTCACCGGAGGCATCTCTCCGCGCGCGGGGAACTGGTAACGGATGATCGAAGCCTGAGGGTAGCTCTCTTTGTTGAACGGCTTGTTCCATGTAAAGCTTGGCACATAGATCGAACAGGATGCTTCGATGCTGGTAGGATGTCCCAGCTTCAGGGCCGTCATGACGGGATCCATGTTGTGGCAAGCCATGTCGCCGATGG
This sequence comes from Acidobacteriota bacterium, assembly GCA_013388445.1. Taxonomy (GTDB): domain Bacteria; phylum Acidobacteriota; class UBA6911; order UBA6911; family UBA6911; genus JACADW01. Next base: position 3,023 of record JACADW010000194.1, read on the forward strand.
CCCCAGTCCCGAAATCCCACCATCCGCGCCAGAGCGTGGGCGCGTAAGCCGGGCTGTACGGCCGGTAGGGTGCCGGGCCGAGCCAGAGATCCCAGTCGAGCGTATCCGGTACGGGCGGAGTCTCAGCCGGCCGGCCCGTCATCCCCTGAGGCCAGACGGCGTGAGTGGTCCAGACGTCCACCTCGCGGACCGGGCCGATCGCCCCGTCCCAGATCCACTCGCACATCAGCTTCATGCCTTCGCTGGAATGGCCCTGATTGCCCATCTGGGTTGCTACTCTTGCCTTGCGCGCCTCTTCCATGAGCTTGCGCGTCTCGTAGATGGTCTTGCACAGAGGCTTTTCGCAGTAGACATGCTTTCCCCTTCTGATCGCAGCCATGGCCGCCACTGCATGGGTGTGATCCGGGGTTGCCACGATCACCGCGTCGATGTTCTTGTCTTCTTTCTCGAGCATGACTTTGAAGTCTCTGTAACGGGCGGCCTTGGGAAATGCTTCGAACGTGCGGGCGGCGTTTGCCCAGTCGACGTCGCAGAGCGCCACGATGTTTTCCTTGGAACAGCTCTTGATGTCCGACGCGGCCATGCCCCCCGCCCCGATGCTTGCGATATTCAACCTCTCGCTCGGAGGCGTGTATCCCCGGCCGCCGAGCACATGCCGAGGTACAATGACCCAGCCAGTTGCTGCCGCCGTCCGTTTGATGAATGTCCTCCTTTGTTCGGCTTTGCATAACTTCCGTGAGGATTCGGGTGTTCTTGTCATTGTTAGCTCCTTGTCGTTACGGTTGCTGCATAGTCCAGCTTCTGTCGCGAAACCACCGCGTTCTCCGTCTTGGACCTTGGCTCGCGTTTCACCGCGGATTTGCAGAAGGGTTCACCCGAGAAGGTGACCATCGCCTACATATCACACCGGCTGGAGCAAAGGTCGGCCACACTCGTCCGAGTCTATTGTAGGTCCCAGATCGAAGCCCAGGTCGCTGAAGCAATGCCACGACGTGAGAGCGCTGCCTTGCGGCATTTAAGTCGGCCTGAACATAAGAAGGGAGTTTGCCGGAAATTCCCCGAACCAGGGCAGGACCCTGAGCGCTGCGGCCGTCGCTAGAACCTCGCTGGTCTTCCTGAGAACACATGGCCGCCAGATCTGAATGCGTGTATGGCGGTCCGGAATGCTCAGCACCTACCGGTCGCCTGAAAGGTTCCATATTACCACATGGCACGAACCAGTTGGCCTGAGATTGACGGCGTAGTATCTTGGGCGGAGTCTCAAGAGAGGCGCGACATCAATGAAAGTGACACGGCTGTCGGCGTATGGTCAGATTTCGTGCCAGCCTTCCCCTGCCAACCGCATGATGGCGGAGTTTGCCTCGGGCTTTCGGGACGGCGTCGACATCAATCTCGGCGTGGGTTACGTGAACGAAGAGACCATTCCGGCGATGGAGATCCGCCGGGCCTTGGATTGCGTGCTCGATAACCCAGCCAAATATCGTCAATCGTTGAATTATGGCGGGGCTGCCGGATCGGACAATCTGATCGATTCGATACGCCGGTACATGGCGGCGAACAAGATCGGCGGGTTGACGGACGAAGTTCTCGCCAGGTGCAGGATAATCATTGGTCCCAACGGGGCATCGAGCCTGCTCGAATCCCTCGCCCATGTTCTGCCCCAGGGGATTGTGGTCACCTCCGACCCGACCTATTACATCTTCATCAATTTCCTTGAGCGACGCGGTTTCCAGGTACTCGCAGTGCCGGAGGACGACGAAGGGATCCGAATCGATTTGCTCGACGAAAAGCTGGGCGCGCTGGGTGATCGGCTGGACGAGATCACTTTCTTTTATGTCGTGACGATCAACAATCCATCGTGCGCGATCCTGTCAAACCGCCGGCGCAGGGAATTGATCCGGGCAGCCTCGCTTCTCTCGCAACGTCTCGGACGCAGGATCCCGCTCATCCTGGATCGCGCTTACGAGGAGCTCGTGCATGACCCTGAGGTCGGCACTCTGGAATCCGGCCTGCTTTCGGACCGCCACGGGATCGTTTACGAAATCGGCACGCTCTCGAAAGTGCTCGCGCCGGCCTTGCGTATCGGATACATGATAGGCCAGGATGGTTCCTTCATGGAGGCTATGGTGCAGCGCACGTTCGACGCAGGATTCAGCGCCGCGTTGATCAACCAGGAAATGGCGAGCTGGCTTCTCGATCATCGGATCGGGCAACAGCTGGATAGGGTCCGGGCCGGGTATCGCAGGAAAGCAGAGATGGTGCGCAGCTGGGTGGATGAGTATCTGGGCGACGAACTGGAAACGGCCAGCGGCGGGAGGGCTGGGTTTTACTTCTACCTGACCCTGCGCTCCGTGGAGACGGGTGAGGGATCGCGCTTCTTCCGATACTTGACCCGGACGACCGGCGACCCGGACGTCGACGGACCGGCCGATGCCAAAGGGCCCCGCGTCATATACATCCCCGGTGAGATATGTGTGCACCCGCGCGGCGATCTCGCCGAGGCAGGCCGCCGGCAGCTGCGGATCTCTTATGCGTTCGAGGACCTCGATGCCCTCCGACGGGCCATGGCCCTGATGAAGGAAGCAATCGAATACGCCCGGCGAGACTGACTCCGGCAGGCGACACTCCTCGACACTTCAATCCCTGGACTGTGCCGGTCTCAGCGCTGAGGCAGCCACCTGGCTTCCGATTCCTGATTGGGATGCCGCTCTCGTGCCGATCTTCCATGGGTGTGTTACCGGCACAGGCGGGTGAAGACCAGGGCCACCCAAGAAGCAATGTCTTGCAGCCTTCAGGCCACCGACCCAGACGCTTGCCGGCGGGCTGAAGGCCGCCTCACATGAGTGAGGATCCCACCCTCGGAGCTGGGCAGCGGTGTATGGCCGTCATTACGCTGCGGGGCTCACCGGCCGCGGTACTCGTGGCGCGTCACGGTCCATTTCGCCAGCAGATACTCCCCCATGTCGAGAGAGCCTGACATTGATTCGCCGGTAAGACTTCCGTTGAAGGTGAATGTCAGCTGGTCGCCGTGCTGCTCGGAATAGTTGCTGCGCATGCGCACGAGGTCGCCGTCGATGGTGCCGGACAGGTCGCGAGAGACAAAGTCGCCCTGGTGGATTCCCTCGAGACGGTTTCCCTGCTGTCGCAGATGCAGCTTGTGGGATGAGGCGCCGGCCCTGACCGTGAGCCGAGGGTACCGCCGCGCTACGCGCCAGCGCGGCGGGCAGCGCCAGCAGCGGCCATCTGCGGAAGAGTTTCCTGCGGGTAAGTCCCTCCAGCCTTGTCTTCCATGAGTTCCTCGGTGAGTGAAGCATCCCGGCATCCCCCTATCGATGAAAGTGCATGATAGCGCGGTTTGGCACCGGGAGTATAAGCGCGTGCACATCGATGCTGCCGCCGGTCATGGCGGACTTCGGCCCGCCCGCCGGAGGCACCGCAGTGTTGATGCCGGAAAGCGGGTCACTGCGACCTGGTGTCCGATGCGCTAGCTCTGCCGTGGAGATGGTGCAATGCCGGTTGCGGCGGGCGCCGTGACCCCGCAAGAACGGTAGACCCGAGTTCTGCCGAGCCGCCGGGCTGGGCACGGGTAACGCATTCCCGAAACGCTGCAAGGCATTTCAACTATGAATTCCATCCCGGCGCGCCCGCCTATGAGAAACCCGAGGGGTTGAGCTGGCGGGGTCTCGATGCGCATCCAAGAGCAGCGGAGATTCCGGGCGGTATTGGAGGACAGCCTCACGCGGTCATGATCAACTGTTACGACAGACACTACTTCAAACACTTCCGCGTCGACCCTATGGCGGCCCTGCGCGAGGAGCTTTCTTCATTTTCCACCGATCGGGCGACAGTTGTCAGGGCTGGTGCGGGCGGATGGAAGGTCCAGGACAAGGCTGTCGAATTCGGCGGATTCCGAACCGAGGGCGACGCGGCTCAAGCCCAGCGTATCCTGCGTCATTGCCGGGCCGATTCAACGGGCTACCTTGCCACGCGCAACCACTCCTCTTTGAGATATATCCTTGTCGGCGGACGGGCTCCGGTGGGTCCAGCGCCGGGTGAATATGTGCTGGAGTTTGATCCGTGGGGCCTCAGGCTGAAGCGCGGTTCGAGGGGCTGGCTGGTCAGCGACGAAAGTCCCCATAGCCGCGGCGGGGGCAGCCACAGGGATGTCCTGTGGTTTCCCGATCGCGGAAACCATGACCGCAGCGGTGTCGACGCGCAGGAAGCGCGGACGGCGATCAAGATCATCCGCAAATACGGCTTCACCCGAAAATGCGGCGTCGGGGGTTGGCCCGACTCGGCTCTCATCTACTTCCGGCGCTGAAACGGATTCCCCGTGAGGCGCATGCGACCGCCAAATGGGCGCGAATCGTGGGCCGGAGGCCCTTTTCAGCCATCCCGCACAGCGGGAAGCGCCGGTTCTGCAGCTAATTGGCATCCTGTCTCAGGAGGAATCAGTAGGTGATCTTGTTGACGTAGTTGCCATCCTCGTCATAATGCGGCCAGGGGCCGACCATGCGGAACCCGGAAACGATGAAGTCGTCGAACATGGGCGTGGGCTCGAAGTATCCGGGGTACCGCAGATGTTCCTTCACCACGGCCTCGTTGAGTTCCACACCGAGTCCCGGCGTATCGGGCACAGGGATGTACCCGTCCTGAATGATGGGCTTGGACGGACCGGTTACAAGGTCGCCCCACCAAGGCATGTCCACGGCATGGTTTTCCATGACGATGAAATTGCGCAGGGTTGCGGCCAAGTGCACGCTGGCCATGCACCCGACCGGGGATCCGGCAAAATGCAGGGCCGTCGGGATGCCGTGCATGTCGGCGTAATCCGCGATCCTCTTCGTCTCGATAAGCGCGCCCGAGGTTTCCGGGTCGGGGTGGATGATGTCGACCGCATGGTTATCGAGCAGGCTTTGAAAGCCCTCCTCGAGTCCGAAAGCATCCTCTCCGGTCAAAATCGGGGTTGTGGTCGCATCGCTGATCGTCTTGTACCCGCGCCAGTCCTTGTAGCTGATGAAGTCCTCGGCCCAGGCCAGCTGGTAAGGCTCGAAGGCGCGCGCGTAGCGGATGCAGTCGTTGACGGAGAGGCGGCCGAAATGGTCCGCCGCGAGCGGCGTGTCCCAGCCAATCGCGTCGCGCACGGCCTGGATGTATTCGCACAGGTATGCAAGGCCCTTCTCGGTGGCGGCGCCGTTCTGATGGACTGCCCCGGGGCGGTCAGCGACAAGGCTCGTGTAAAGGTCCATCTTGAAGAAGGTGAATCCCATCTTCTTGCGCTTCAACATGCGCTCGCCGTAGACCTTGGGATCCTTGTGCCCCGTGGTATCGCAATAGATGCGTATCCGGTCGCGGCGCTTGTGTCCCAGCAGACGCCAGGCGGGCACCCCGTAGACCTTCCCGGCGATGTCGTGCAGTGCCATGTCGACGGCACTATAGCCGCCGCCCATCCGGCCCTGTCCGGCGAATTGGCGGACGTTTGCGAGGACCGGCTCGATCTCCAGGGGATTCTTCCCGAGGATGTGTGCTTTCAGTATCAGCGCGATTCCTTTCACTCCGGCGTCCCGGACTTCGCCCAGACCATAGACTCCCTGGTTCGTGTCGATTCTGATGATGGGATAGTCGTAGTTTGCGGCGACCGTGCAGGCACGCATGTCCGTGATCTTGAGATCACTGGGTGCGGAGTTCCTGTTGAGCGGAGGCGCGGCGGCCTCCTGCACACCGGGGAATGCGAGCGGGGCGTCAAGGCCCGCGGTGACGGCCGCCGCTCCGGCGGCCCTGTGAAGCATCTCTCTTCGGGTTATCCTGCGATTCATAGGCTCTTCTCCCTTCACTGGCGGCGGGCTGACGGAAACAGCGAACGCACCGCCAGGATACGCGCCTTTTCCTCACCTGCCTTGTTGCCGGCGTAGAATCCTACAGTACAGTTCAGGCGGAAAAAACAGGCGTCTCCCGCCCTGGCCGGAAACTTTCCCTCGATGCCGTCCAGGCCGCTTCCCGCCACCATCTCGCCGTATCCGCTCAGGACCAGATAGATTTCCTCCTCCTGCTCGTGATGATGCGGGAAATTCGTTCCTCCGGGGTCAAACTCCATGGTGAAAAGGCTGGTCACCACATGCGCTACGGCAAGCCTGTCGCGCGTGCTCCTGGTGTCGCCCATCAGGAGCCGGTAGAGCGTCGTAGGGGGGTGCCCGCCTACCGTCTGCAGCCTTACCTCATCCATGTTGGCGAGCGGGAGGTTCGGCGGCAGGGTTATCACCACGCCTGCAGGGATCTTGAATCCCATGACGATCAGCCGCAGCGGCTGGCTCGAGGGATTCCTGATTCCATGCCGGATGCCTGGAGCCAGGTACATGTAGTCATGCTTCCGGACGGGGATGTCTTCCTCTCCGTAGCGGAGCAGCCCCGTCCCTTCCAGGATGACATACACCTGTTCTTCCGCGGCGTAGCTGACTTCGGGGCTGGCCCCGCCCGGGTCCACGGTCAACTCCCCGTAACGCGCGATTCCGCGGACGACTCTCGCGTCCGGGTCGCCTGCGCCGAAGATCGGCTTGTAGCGGCTCGTAGCGGACGTCAGGTCGGAGGCGCGGGCCTCGAGGGCGGGTACGAATCGCCGCAGAAAAGTCGGGTCAACCCGCCTTTCCTGCGCGGGCAGCGAGGCCGCCACAAACAGCAGAAACAGCATGCAGACTGACAGGGATTGACGGATCATTGCCGGGATCCTACGTCCATCGAACCGGAAACCGCAAGAGCTGTCTGCGGGAGCCGCCTATGACCCTGAACGCAACCCGCGTTTCTCGGGGCGGATCAGCCGCCCGGTCGGGTACAATGCAGTGGCGGCTGCGGGCAGCGAGTGCGGAAAGGTGCCCGCGCCGGCCCCGGACGGCTTGGCTTGTCCGATCCGGGTAAACGCTGAACCACAGGCAATACGGAGGCAATAGACATGTTGGGAGCAATCATTATTGCGGCCCTAGTCCTTTTCCAGACCTCGCTGTATGCTCAGGCGCCGGCTCCGAAACTCCAGGCGCTCATCATCACAGGGCAGAACGGCCACGATTGGCGCGCCGTGACCCCCCTCTTGAGGAAGGCCCTCGAGGACACCGGACGGTTCGAGGTCCGTGTGACCGAAGAGTTCCGCGGCGCCGGTCCGGAGACTCTCGCCCCATACGATGTCGTCGTGCTCAACTACTACGAGCGCAGGAACCCGGCGCTGCGTTGGGGCGAGCGTGCCGACAATGCGCTCCTGGAGTACGTCCGAAACGGCCGCGGAGTCGTCATCTATCACTTCTCTGTTGCGGCCTTCGATGGGTGGGTGGAATACGAGAAAATGTGCGCGGGAAACTGGCGCCCCAACCAGGGGCACCACTCGGCGGCCCATGATTTCATCGTGGACATCCGTGACCCGGAACACCCGATCACCCAGGGGTTCAAAGCGAAGCTGCTGCAGGCCAAGGACGAGCTTTACGCCAACTTGAGGTGGCAGCCGGCAGAAACGTATCACGTCCTGGCCACGGCCTACGACGACCATTCTCTATACGGCGGAAAAGCTCGACAGCCGATACCGGGCCCGGGGCTCGATCACCCGATGTTGTGGACGGTTCAATACGGACAGGGGCGCGTGTTTGCGACGGCCCTGGGTCATGACGGTCCGGCGGTACAGACCCCCACATTCGTGGCCACGTTTGTACGCGGCACGGAATGGGCGGCAACCGGGAAGGTGACGATCCCTGTCCCTCCCGAACTGGCAAGGTAGGTCCGGCCCAACGGGTCATGCTAGCGGGTTGTCTCAACCTATGACGCGGCTGTGGCTGATATCGGCCAGGCCTCGACTGCCGGCAGAGGTGTAGGAAGGCTTGCCTGAACTTCGCCCGACGGCGTAGAATGCGGAGAGGAAACCGGATCGGCCGGTTCTCTCAGAACCGATGCCGTGAGTGAGGGAGCTGAACAATCATTTCTCGATGGTAGTGGGGTGAGTCTGATGGAACGAAGGAAATTCATGAAGATGGCCGCAGGTGGGACGCTCGCTGCGGGCGGCGCGCCGTTGTTGTATGGGAACAGCCGGCGCTGGCAGGGTGCGAACGATCGCGTGCGGGTGGCGGTGATCGGGATCCACGGGATGGGGCAAACGCACATTCGCGAGTTCTCCGCGCTGCGCAACGTCGAGGTTGCCGCGATATGCGACGTCGATGAGACCCTGTTTGAGGAAGTGATCCAGAAGAACTTCACGGCCCGCGGCAAGCCTAGGCCCAAGACCTACACGGACCTGAGAAAACTATACGAAGACAAGGATATCGATGCCGTCTCCGTGGTCACTCCCAATCACTGGCATGCCCTGGCCGGCATCTGGGCCATGCAGGCAGGGAAGCACGTGACGATCGAAAAGCCCGTGTGCCATGACTTTTTCGAGGGACAGAAGCTTGTCGAGGCGGCCCGAAAATACAAGGTGATCGTTCAGGACGGCGCCGAACAGAGGACGAACCCGTGCGCCAGGACTGCGGTTGACTTTCTGCGGAGCGGCGGACTCGGCGAGGTCTACATGGCCAAAGGCCTGTGCTACAAGTGGCGCGACACGATCGGCCACTTCGACGACGAGCCGGTGCCCGCAGGCGTGCACTACGACCTCTGGCTCGGTCCCGCTCCCGCCAGGCCGTTCAACAGGAACCGCTTCCACTATAACTGGCACTGGAACTGGGACTACGGCAACGGCGACATCGGCAACCAGGGCGTCCACGAGATGGACGTTGCCCGCTGGGGGCTGGGCGTCACGCTCCCGACGCGCGTGAGTGCCGTCGGCGGCCACTTCATGTTCAAGGACGATCAGACCACTCCCAACGTGATGATGGCGCTCTTCGAGTTCGACAACCCCGGTGGCGCCGGAGACACGAAGAAGTTACTCCAGTTCGAGGTGCGCGGCTGGATTACCAATCGTGAAGCTGGTCTCGGCGAGGAACCGAGCTCGAGCGCCCCCGGCGGCTACATGACGAGCGACGAGAACACGATCGGGAACATCTTCTACGGGTCCAAGGGATACATGGTGAAGCACGTGGACTATTGGAAGACGTTCCTGGGAAGGAAACACGAGCCCGGGCCGACCGGCGCAGGGCTGGGGAACCACTATCAGAATTTCATCGACGCGATCCGGCTCAACGACCAGTCCGTCATCAACGGGAGCATCCAGGAAGGCCACTACACGGCGGCCCTGGTCCATCTCGCGAACATCTCCTATCGCCTGGGGCGTTCGCTCAGATTCGATCCGGCTACGGAGCGGTTCGTCGGCGACGAAGCGGCTGACAAAATGCTCCGGCGGGAGTACCGGCCCCCGTTCATCGTCCCCGACAAGGTCTGATCGCTCTCGACAAGATGCGCATGCCGTCCTTTCCGCCCAGACAGGCACATTCCATATTCCGCATCTTGGGTTCTTGAGGCCCAGTGCCAGTCGATGCATGCGCCGCGCGGCGGTCGATAGAGTCTCAAGGGCGGCAATCGCCCCCGTTCATTTGTGGTAATTGGGATAGGGTGGCCGCTTGGGTTTCGGCAGCGGATTCTTGGTCAACTCTGCCATGAGGACCTCAACAGCCTTCTCCAGCTGCGGATCCTTGCCCTGACGCACCAGTTCCGGGTCCAACTCGACTTCAATGTCAGGGGCCACGCCGATGTTCTCAACCTCCCACTGGCCGGTTATGGGATTGAAAACGGCCGAACTGGGAGCGCTCACAAAGCCGCCGTCCATGAGCCTGGGGGCGAAGGCGCGGCCGACAAGTCCGCCCCACGTCCGCTTGCCGATCAGTTTTCCTACGCCGGCGCGCTTGAAGTACCACGGCATGGCGTCGCCGCCTGATCCGGCGAATTCGTTGATCAGCATAACCTTGGGACCAAAAATCGCCCCCTGGGGCTGTTGCTCGAGACCGCCGTCGCGAGACGCGACCATGCTCATGAGTCTTCGCGAGAGCATCTCGATAATATCGGTGGCGAGGTTGCCGCCGGCGTTGAAGCGCTCGTCGATGATCGCGGCCTCCTTGCCTACCTGAGCATAGAAGTATCGGTTGAAGTTCGTATAGCCTCCATACGCCGTGTCGGGCATATAAACATAGGCGATACGGCCTTCGGTCATCCGGTCCACCTTCCGGCGGTTGTCCTCGATCCATGCCAGGTGACGCAGTTGCGTTTCCGACGGCACAGGGACGACCGTGACTTCCCGGGAACCGCTGCCGTCCGGATTCGGGCCCACCTTCAGCACTACGCTCTTTCCAGCCGTCGCCTCGAAGAAGGAGTATATGTTTGGGAATTCCGGGTTCTAAGTGGATACAAAGCTGGGGGCCAGCCCCCAGACCCCCGGGATTTTTCGCTTTGGTACCATCCCGAGGCCTGGATAATTATGGAACGGGGTGCCATGGGGACA
>JACADW010000308.1 GCA_013388445.1 Acidobacteriota bacterium
AGCCAGGGCCTGCCGGCCGTGCCGGTCCCCGTATTCAAAGTGCCGCGGACTTTTTCAGAAAACTATCAGCTGAATCCATTTACCGCCTTCGGGCTCCCCGACCCAGATTTGCGCACCCCTTACGTCCAGCAGTGGAGCCTGGGGATACAACGCGAGATCAGGGGAGCCGTACTGGAAGCACGATACGTCGGAAACCACTCGACGAAGATGTTCCGAGCCTATAACCTCAATCCGGTAGAGCTTCGCACCAACGGCTTTCTCGAGGATTTTCTGCGCGCGAGAAGCAACGGCAACCTGGCACGGCAGGCCGTCGGCTTCTTCGATCCGAACTACAATCCTCAAATTCCAGGCAGCCAGCCGCTCGCCGTATTTCCTAATCTCGTCCTTGGGGGCCTGCTCAACCATCCCATCGTCCGGAGCCTGATCGACACGGGAGAGGCCGGACAGCTGGGATTTGTCTATCATGTCAATGGACTGAGCGGGCCGGTGGCCTTTTACCGGAATCCGGTATCGGTCGCCAGCAACGTGGTGACGAACTACAGCAACGTCACCTACAACGCCCTGCAGATTGATGTCCAACGCCGTGCGCGCCGGGGTTTCGCATTTCAGGCCAATTACACCTGGGCCAGGGTGCTGAGCGACAGCAACGGCGTTGCGCAACACCGGTTCGAGGATATTCGCGATCCCCGGAATGGAAGGATCGACCGCGCCCGGCCGAGGTTCGACATTACCCACGCATTCAAGGTGAACGGGGTCTATGATGTTCCGATAGGAAGAGGACGCAGGCTGGATAGGCCCGCTCTGAATCCGATATTGGGCGGGTGGGCGCTTAGCGGCATCCTGACCTGGCAGTCCGGAAGCCCATTCTCCATCATGTCCAGGCGTGGAACGCTGAATTCCTCCTACTTTTCGACCGAGAATACGGCCTCCTCGACCGCGACCAAGCAGGAACTTGACGACTTGCTCAAGTTTCGCATGACAGCGAACGGGCCCTATATCGTCGCGGCATCGGCTATCGGGAGTGATGGGCGAGGGATCGCCACTGATGGGCAGGCGCCGTTCAACGGACAGGTGTTTTCGCATCCCGGACCGGGAGAGATCGGCACGCTGCAGCAGAGATGGTTTTCGGGCCCCCCGACCTTCAACCTGGATTTCGCGCTATTCAAGCAGTTCAGTATCCGCGAAGCGCATAAACTCGAATTTCGGATGGAAGCACTGAACACCCTCAACCATCCCACCTGGCTCGTATCCGACCAGGATATCGGTTCGGTGCTTTTCGGCCGGGTGACAGGCAGCCTCTACGGGCCGCGTAAGATCCAGCTGAGCCTTCACTATCGGTTCTGATGTTGGCCACGTGGCAGATGTTGTCGGTAGTGCTCCAAAGCCTTAACTTGACCGTCTGAATCCCGGCGTGCCGGCGACCCGTTCAAGACGGTGTGCTTGATCTGAGAAGAGTATCGTCAACGGGAGAGCGAGATTGGGACAGGCAAGGATGATCGAAGAGCTGGCTTCAAAGGTGAGGCAGGCTGCACGGATAACGGTCATGACGGGAGCGGGTGTGTCGGCGGCGAGCGGGGTTCCGACCTTCCGTGGAGCGGGCGGGTTGTGGAGGAACTACTCGCCGGAGCAACTGGCCACACCAGAGGCGTTTGCCCGCGACCCACGGCTCGTCTGGGAGTGGTACAACTGGCGGCGCGAGGTCATCGCAAAATGCGAGCCGAACGCGGCCCATCGCGTCCTTGCGGCATGGAGCCGGCGTTATCCAGGATTCACCCTGATCACCCAGAACGTGGACGGCCTGCACGAGCACGCCGGCACCGATCGGGTCTTGCGCTTCCATGGCTCGATCTGGGAAGTGTTGTGCTGGGAGCGGTGCTCCTCCTCGCCTCCCAGATGGATTGACAGGACGGTGCCTTTCCCGGTCATCCCACCTTCGTGCCCGCACTGCGGCGGACTGATCCGTCCCGGTGTGGTCTGGTTCGGGGAAATGATAGATCCGGAGGTGCTCGAGCGCTCGGCCGAGGCGACGAAATGCGACCTGTTCCTCATGGCAGGGACATCGGCCGTCGTCTATCCTGCCGCAGGCTTGTTTCAGAGTGCGAGAGTGCACGGCGCTTTCACTGTAGAGATCAATCCCGACGAGACCCCAGCCTCCGGCGCCGCGGACCTCTCTATCCGTGCCGGTGCCGAGATCGTGCTGCCCGAGGTGGATGCCCGGCTCTCCTCGAAGGCGCCGTAGCCGCCTTTGCGGTGCGCACAGAAGCCGGTTAGATCATCTCGAGTGATGTATCACGGTCGGGACGAGGGAAGAATCCGTTGATGATCTCGATGTCATCTTCCGAGAGCTCCCATCCGACAGCGCTGCTGTTCTCGCGGACATGCTCCGCGCGACCGGCTTTTGGGATCGAGAAGAGTCCTTCCTCGCGTGTGAGAAAGTTCAAGGCAACCTGTCGGGCACTCTTCCCGTGACGCTTCCCGATCTCGGCCAGTGCTCGTCCCGCGCGGGATCCCGGAGAAGGGAAGTCCCCACTGCCGAAGGGCGAGTAGCCCACGAGGGGGATGCCGCGTGACCTGCAATACCCGATGAGACTGTATTCGATTCCGCGCGCTTTCAGATGGTAGCAGACCTGGTTGCATGCGATGCTCCCCCGCGTGATCGCGCGCTCAGCCTGACCCAGCTGGCCGATGTCGAAGTTGCTGACCCCAAAGAAGCGGATCCTTCCCAACCGTGCCAGCTCTTCCATCGCGCGCATGGTCTCCTCGACCGGGTGGCGGCTCCACCAGTGGAGGAGGTACAGATCGAGGTAATCGGTGCGCAGGCGTCTCAGGCTCCCCTCGCAGGCGCGGATGGTGCCCTGGTAGGAAGCGTTCGATGGGAGAACCTTGCTGGCGAGGAACACCTTTTCTCGCACGCCTTCGATTGCGCGGCCCACTAATTCTTCGGTGCTCCCATTGCCGTACATCTCCGCCGTATCGATGTGAGTCATCCCCAGATCGATGCCGAGCCGCAGCGTCTGGATCTCTTCCTTGGCCCGCTCCCGCGATTCACCCATCTTCCAGGTTCCCTGTCCGACGAGCGGCAGTGCCACGCCGGTATTTCCGAACTTGCGATAGATCATATCCCTGGCTCCCAAAACCCGACCCGGAAGCGGAGACGGCATGCCGGTGCTGACATGCGCTGTCCGCGTGATGAGACCGCTATACGCTCCGTCGGCAGCTGTTGCGCAATCGCGACGGTTCATTGTAGAGTCCCGGCTTGAGAATGCGAACCCAAATCTGCAGGGTGAGGGATTGTGTCTGAGCGGCTGCAGGATGGACAAGTGCGTTTCGACGTGAAAGAATGAAATGTTAGGAGATCTGGTTCGTGACTGCTCGAAAAGGGAAGGATCCCTGCATCGTCTGCAATCCTGAAGAAGCCGGGTCGAATGAGTACTGCGACAAGCACCGCGAAGAACTGCATCGCCTCGATCACCAGTATGAGGCCCTGTTTCGACTCGTTCGAACTTCCAGAGGAAGAGACCACGAGGCATACAACGTATTCGTGCAGGGCGCCTGCGATCCCTGCGGGCGCATACTCGTAACGGAAACCGACCCCGAGAACCTTTTCCTTACGGTTCTTCTCTCTGCAGATCTGGATCTGGATGTGCGGATCGCAGACTATTCAGCTTTCGGCATCTCCAGGACTTACGGAGACCAGCTGAGGGAGCGGATTCGAAAGGAGATCATCCACAGCTGGTACGGCAACGCGAGGGCCTGCATCGATATTTTCCGGACCTCATTCGACAACGCGCAGCACTGGGATATAGATCCGCGCGAAGACTACAGCGAGGAAGAGAGCCCGGAAGTGGGGGGGGGGGGGGGGG
>JACADW010000213.1 GCA_013388445.1 Acidobacteriota bacterium
CCCGGGCGTAGCCGTCATACCGGACAAGTAACACTGCAATCGGGGCCTGGTCATCGGAACGCAGCCTTCAGGCTCAGGCCCCAGTTCCTGCCACCCGGCGGGACAGCCGTCCTGCAGCCCCGGGCACGCGCAATCTGCGTGGTTGCCAAGTGGACGCCGTCGGCAGCTGGCCGGCATTCGTGGGCCAGTCCGGCGGACTCAGGCAAGAGCCGAATGACGAGCTTCTCGCACATTCACAGACTGCTCCAAATCGCGCAGAGACAGGGAGCGTGGCCGGGCAAGGCTGGCTGCCGCACGCGGCCAGAGGCAGCCGGGAACGATCCCCTCTCTGTCTTGCAGACGGGATCCGCCTGGCCGCACATGCTTTGACATGACACGCTATCTTAGAAAGAGCAGCAAGGACTGAGGCAAAGGAAACAGCCTATGAACCGCAGTCAATCCAAGGTCCCGCCCCGGCGAGGATTCCTCGTGTCGGCACCGTTTTTCTTGACCGGCGCGCCGTTGCTTGGTGCCGTCGCGCATGCCGTCGACTCACAGCGCAAAGGCGTTGACCTTCCTGAAGATCTGACGGTTGCCGAAAGCGAGACCGTGAACGGCTCCGACATGGCCAGAGATCTCGCAAACTTCTTTGGAAAGGGGTACAGCTGTGCGGAGTCCATCTTTCTCGCTGGCGCGCGGTATCTGAAGAAACCCGAAGAGCTGGTCTGGATTGCCGGCGGCTTCGGAGGCGGGATGCAGCATCGGGACCTGTGCGGGTTCCTGACAGGCGGCGTCATGATTCTGGGGCTTCACGCAGGGACGCTGCAGATGGATAGAAAGGCTGCCCGCGGGATTTGCGCCCAGAAGGTCAAGGAATACTGGAGTTGGTGGGTTTCGGACGTTCCGCTGCACTGCGCGGAGATACGCGAAGGCCGAAAGGACTACAAGGTCTGCTACTGTCTGGGCAGGCTGGCCGCTGCCAAGGTCGAGGAATTGATCAAGTCGGCTTGAATGCAGGCAGCTTTTCTCCAACCGCAGTCTCCGCCGGAATTGCCCTCCGTTCCCTGGTAGAATCTCCTCGGAAATGATATGCGGAGCGCCGGGCTGGCAACTATCGTGTGCTTGTTGGGGCTTGCGCTCGCCGGTCCCCTCGACGAGAGCATTACGCTGGTCAATCTGGCACCGGGCAACGGACTGTCTTTCAGACAGATCAACTATGCTACGGACATGAAGTACCCGTTCGAGACGCTCGGCGGGGCGGCCGCGGCATTCGACTACGACAACGATGGCCTGCCGGATCTCTTGTTCCTGAACGGCTCTCCCTCTCCCGAGCACATCAAGAAAGACCCCGCGTGCTACAACCGGCTGTTCCGCAATCTCGGTGGGAACCGCTTCGCCGATGTGACCGAACGCTCAGGACTCAGCGGAGCGGGCAAGCAGGGGTATCCGCAGGGTATCGCTACAGGCGACTACGACAACGACGGTGATGTGGATGTCCTCATCACCAATTACGGTGACAACGTGCTCTACCGGAACAACGGGGACGGGACCTTCTCCGATGTGACCGCGGCTGCGGGCGTGTTGATGAACGGGCACCCGTTCAAGGCCAGTGCCTGCTGGCTGGACTACGACAACGACGGCTTCCTGGACCTGTTTGTGACGCACTACTTCCAGTGGACCTTCGCGGAGAACGGCGACGACTGGTGCGGCGAGCGCAAGCCCGGCTATCGCACCTACTGCTCGCCGACCGTCTTTAAGCCCCTGCCCAACGTCCTCTATCGCAACAATAGGGACGGCACCTTCACGGACGTTTCGGAGCTGGCGGGATTCAGCGCCCATCCGGGTAAGGGCATGGGCGTTGCCATTGCGGATTATGACGACGACGGGTTCATGGATATCTTCGTCACCAACGACAAGATGCCTAACTTCCTGTACCGCAACGAGGGGAACGGGACTTTCACCGAAGTTGCCATGGAAACAGGTGTATCAGCCAACGAACGCGGGACCATGGTCTCGGGGATGGGTTGCGACTTCAAGGACTTCAACAATGACGGGCGTCCGGACATCTTCTACGCCGATCTTGTCGCGGAATGCTTCACGCTGTTTCAGAACCAGAAGGAGGGTTTCTTTACGGACGTTACGTTTCCTTCCAACATGGTCGGCCAGTCGTCGGGATTCAGCGGCTGGAGCAACAAGTTCATGGACGTCGACAATGATGGCTGGAAGGACATCTTCGTCGCCGGTTCCCATGTGGTCGACAATGTCGAGCTGTACAACCCCAAGTACCGCTACAAGGACCCGTGCATGGTCTTCAGAAATCTGGCGAACGGCAAACTCGAGAACATCACCACCCGCCTCGGTTCCGACATGCAGACGCTCGGAGCCTGGCGCGGCGTGGCGGTGGCTGATTTCGACCGCGACGGCGTGCTCGAGGTTGCGGTGTCGCGGCTGAATGACACGGCCTTCTACTTCGACCGCAAGGAGAGTCCTGCCAACCACTGGGTTGTGCTGGAACTGCGAGGAACCAAGAGCAACCGGGACGCTATCGGTTCCAGGTTGAAGCTGACGCTGCCCTCCGGCCTGACTTTGTATGAGCACGTGACCACGGCGAACGGAATCTACTCCGCCAGCGACAAACGGGTGCATTTTGGTCTGGGCAAGGCGGACCGCATCGCGTCACTCGAAATTCGCTGGCCAAGCGGCATTGTGCAGACCATCACGAATCTGGAGATCGACAGGCATTACGTCATCGAGGAGCGGTAGCCGGTTTCTGTTGCGAAACTCAGCATTCTTCATCCTCGCCCTGGGCTCGACGTGGACTTGGTCGCGGGCACGCAACAGACGGACTGCGATCGTCTTAGCCCGTGCCCGCTGGAATTATTTCGAACCTGATCGACCACGTCGACGTCCAAGTCCGCTTCGAGGTCCATGTCGCCAAATGACGGAATGATTGGGACATATCGGGTGAAGGTGGTGCAGGCGAATGGGCCTGCGACATAAAAAGGGGTTTCTAGGCGGTACGTTCTTCCCAGTATTCCTCGAGACGGCCCGACTGAACCATGCAGCGGAGGGAGAGAATGGCATTGGCGCCTCGCAGCGA
>JACADW010000195.1 GCA_013388445.1 Acidobacteriota bacterium
CGCATTTCCAGTTGCCGAATAGCGTGCATGGGATCCTCCTATTGTAGATGAATATCTACAATAGCAGGTCCATCTTAGGCCTATCAAGTAAAAAACCCTCTTTTATGTCGCAGGCCCCGGGCAATGGCCAAGGGTGCATCCATGTTCGTGAGGAAGTAGACTTTGTATTTTCGTCATGCTTGGTTGCATCGTGCCGGCGGAGCGGCCGGTGAGAGATCCTTCGCATCAGGGGCCGGCACCGCTCCTGCGATATTGCGCCTGCGCTGGAGGGTATGCGGGCGTTCTGTGTGGGATAGCGGAATCCTGTTGAGGTACCAGATCTTCGGAGGATACCTTGCGCAGCAATCGTAGTGCTGTTCTCATTCTCATCCTGGTTATCGCGATTCTTCCCTCTGCTCTCCTGGCGCAGCAGCGGATCTTTGCCCGTGTCGAACCGAACAGGGACATAGCCGGACAGACGGCAAGCGTCTACGATCCGGCTGACGGCGCGTTTCATCCGACAGCACAAGAGATGAGGGACGGCCGGGAGAACCACACGGCGACGCTGCTCTCCGACGGCAGGGTCCTCATCGTCGGCGGAGACCGGGGAACCAGCTGTCTTAGCGTGGCGGAGATTTTCGACCCTGCCACCGGAACGTTCGCGTTGGCGGGCGGCACCATGAACGCCGAGCGGCGTCTTCATGCGGCGACGCTGCTCTCTGATGGAAAGGTCCTCATTACGGGAGGCGACAACGGCGGCTCCTCGCTAAACACGGCTGACATCTTCGATCCCAACAGCGGCACGTTCGCGGCAACGTCGGGCACAATGACCGTAGCCCGTAGCGGCCATACCGCCACCCTGCTCTCGGACGGCAAGGTCTTGATCGCCGGAGGTTACGACGGCACCAACTACCTGAGCAGCGCCGAGATCTACGATCCCTCAGCCGGGACCTTCACCGCCACCACGGGAACGATGACGGTGGCGCGCAGGAATCATACCGCCACCCTGCTCTCAGACGGCAAGGTCCTGATCGCCGGTGGGCGGAGTGCCGATTCATTCCTGAGTACTGCTGAGATCTACAACCCCTCGACAGGCGCCTTCACGGCGACGGCCCAGGCCATGACAGCCGGCCGCGAAGGACATACCGCAAGCCTGCTGACGGACGGCAAGGTCCTTATAACCGGCGGCTATAACGGCAGTTATTTGAACACAGCCGAGATTTACGACGTCTCGGGCAACAGATTCACGGCCGTCACACGCAGCATGGGGAGCGCCCGACGCGGGCACACGGCAACGGCGCTCTCCAGCGGCCGCGTGCTGATCGCGGGAGGGACTGACGGCAAGAACGTACTGGAAACATCGGAAACTTATAATCCTTCGGACGGTTCCTTCTCTCCATCGGCATCCCTCGGCGTGAGGCGCAGCAACCACACCGCCACGCTCCTTCCCGGTAACCGCGTTCTGCTTGCCGGGGGGCTTTTCATGCTTCCGGTTGTATTCGACATCAACTCGGATCAGACCGATAACGTCTCACCCAACATCGTATTCTCGGCGGATTCTCGGCGCGGCTTTGTTCCCTACACCGGATCCGGCGTGGTGATCGAATTCTCCACGGAGACCGGCGCGGTGCTCAGTCGCATCGCGACAGGCGGGATGCCCGCGGCCTCGACGCTTCTGACAGACGGGCGCACCTTGGCCGTCGTCTCTGCTCTGGAGGGCCGGGTATTCCTGATAGACATCGATGCCTCGAAACTGGCCGCGACCTATCAGTTCACCGGCGCCCAGTTTGGCTTCGGCAGCAACATATGCCTTTCTCCGGATGGCCGGACCGCATACCTCTCTTCTACCGGTTCGGGCGAGGTCATCAAGTTCGACCCGAGTAACGGACGTGATTTGGGGAGGCTCAAGGGCTTGCAGGCGCCGACCCAGATCACACTTTCGCTCGATGGCGCCACGTTGATGGTGGTCGATACCCTCTCGGAAGAGCTTATCTTTATCGATAGCGCGTCCCTCACACGGAAGACGGCCCTGAAGGCAAGAGAAAAGGAGCCGACTGCCGACTTCACGATCTTCAGCCGGGCGGTTCTCGCTCCGGACGGGTTGACAGGCCTCATCGTCAGCAGAGACATCAACGGCATACTCGGCTCGGACACCGCCTTCGTTTTCAAGGTCGCGACGGGTGAAGTCCTTCACGCGCAGAAAATCGGATCGGATCCCGGATTCGTGGGCGTCACGCCAGACGGCACCAACTGGGTTGTTCTGAACGACCTGAGCCTGTCGCTGATCCCTACGGTCAATCCCGGGGCGGCCAAGGATCTGTCGACAGTCCAGGGCGATCCGATTGGTTCCGCGAACATCGTGTTCTCGCCCGACTCTGTGCATGCCTTCTATGCTTCCTCGGCGAACGATCTCGTATTCCAGCACAACCTTGTGACCGACGCGGTCGTCGGCAAGATGACGACTGGAGATCTGCCGAACAACAAGCTGGATCAACCCTCCAGTCTTGCCCTCACACCTGACGGAAAGGTGCTCGCCGTCCTCAACTTCGTCGGGAATGACCTCGATCTGTTGACTGCCGCGACCTGTCTCTCCGGGACCAAGTTCCTCAGTTCGCCCCAACAGGTGACCGGCGTGAGCCTCGTCAATCTTTCCGAGCGGCCCGCCTATTTCAGGATGTATGCGCTGGACAATTACGGCCAGCTCATCTCCGGTGACGGAATCACCAACGGCGTCGAAATCAGACTGGGTGCCAACGAGCAGGTTTCGCTGACGCTGCAGCAGATCTTCAATTTCGGCGAGACCGAACGCGTTGGCTGGTTCTCCATCGAAAGCAGCGAGAAGGACGTTGCAGGCTACCTCTCGATCGGCAACGTGCGGTTGACGTGGCTGGATTTCCACTACGTCCAGATGGACGGATTCCCCATGTTCCGGCAACCCCTCTACGATTGGATCGTGCCGGAAATCCCTCTGTCGGGCACAGGGTCGGCCGAGCTGAACCTCGTGAATCCTTACCACAACCAGTCCACGTACGACTCCACGCGTTACGCGGTTCAAGGAGCGTCCCTGGAGACTTCAACCGGAAACATCGCCTATCCGACCAACCGCCAGCCCAGTCAGGTCACCTCCCTCGAGGAGCGGCCCGGCGCGGGACTGGTGCTCATTGCCGGGGGCAAGAGCACAGGCACCACTGTCGTCGGCACGGCCGAAACCTACGACCCAGCCTCAGGTTCTTTCTCTGCCACGACCGGCGCAATGACCGTGGCACGGCATTCTTACGCGGATGCCTCGCTCTCTGACGGCAGGGTTCTCATCACCGGTGGTGAGGATTCGAACGGCACGCTGATCACTGCCGAGGCCTATACCCCAAGTTCCGGCAGCTTTGTGGCGACTGCGGGCCAGATGACCACGGCCCGGGCCCGCCATACGGCCACGCTGCTCTCAAACGGCAGGGTTCTGCTCGTCGGCGGTCAGGGCGCAGGCTCGACGAACAACACCGCAGAAACTTATGATCCGGCGTCCAGTACCTTCAGCCGGACGGCCGGTGCCATGACCGCGTCTCGGGAGTCGCATACGGCGACGCTGCTCATAAACGGCGCCGTCCTCGTTACCGGAGGTAAAGACGGAAGCCAGACGCTGAGCAGCGCCGAGCTTTATGACCCCTCCAGGGGCCTGTTCACCGCCACCGGCTCCCTGAGCGTGGCGCGCGCGTTCCACACCGCCACGCGGCTGACGGACGGCACAGTGCTGATCGTGGGCGGACACGACGGCAGCAACTATCTGGATACCGCTGAGATTTACGACCCCGCGGCCGGAACCTTCCGGACGACGGCAGGAAAGCTTTCGAAGGCGCGCAGGGAGCATCGTGCCACCCGGCTGCCCGACGGTCGTGTTCTGATCACCGGCGGGGTCGATAGTGCCGGCTCAGTCGGCTCCGTCGAGATCTACAATCCATCGACGGAGAGTTTCACGACGGCCGGGAGTCTCCTGACAGCGCGGCGCGGTCACACCGCAACCCTGATGCTGAACGATAAGGTCCTGATCGCAGGTGGGACCGATGGGACAAATCCGCTTAATAGCGCCGAGTTGTACGACCCGGCAACCGGGATTTCGGCCTCCACCGGGGTGATGATCTCGCTGCGCAACGGGCATTCGGCAACCCTCCTGCAGTCCGAGACGGCGGCAGACGGCTACCTGCGTATGACCTCGACGCAGGGACTGATCCTCACGGAGTTAGCCTCCCTGGGGGAGGCTTTGAGCGCCCTGAACGGCATCAACATGCGGGATTTCTCTCAGGTCTACAGAGTATATGCTCCGCATTTCGCGGAGACGGACGAGTTCAGGACTATCCTGAACATCATCAACGGCAACAGCGAGGAAGCCGAGGTGACCGTTACACTACACAGGCCGGACGGCTCGGTGATCGGTCAGCCGTACCGGCGCGTTCTGGCCAAGAACGAAGAACTGAAACGATCCCTCGTTTCGATCTTCGGAAACGAGCCGGCCCTCCATAACGCCACCGGTTGGATCGAGATCGAGAGCACCAAGGATCTCATTGCCGGCACGGTCAGCCTTTCTTACGGGGGCGGGACCGCTCTCACGACCCTGCAACTTTCCGGCAAGCCCTTAGAGCGGATCGTATTCCCCGTTGCGGCCGAAGACAGAACCTACCAGACGGGCATCGCACTCCTCAACACCGGCGATGCACCCGCCACCGTCACCGTCGAACTCTGGGGTCCAGGCGGGACGCTCGATAGGTCCACCACGCAGACCCTAACTCCACGGACCAACTCGGCCCTCTATTTGAAAGACTATTTCCCGGGCCTCGAGGAAAGAATCGTGGGGAACATCAGGATCAGATCCAGCGCGCCGTTGCATGCGCTTGCCATCCTCCACGACCGTAGTCTCAATTTCATGGCGGCGATTCCCCCCACGCCCCTTCCCTGATGCCTGATAGGCCGCAACGTGAGTGTGCCGAGACTGCCACGTGCGGCCGGCAACGGGCTGGCTCCGATTCACCCCTTGGGCGGCAGCCGGCGCCCGGCTGGCGTGCCGGACACGAATCTCGTGCGACGGACGGCACGTCCGTCGGGAACAGGCCTGGGAAAGACGACCACTCGAGTGTGGCCAGATCCCGCAAGAGGCCGCCGGGTCACAGCGCGAAAACAGGCACCGTCCGGCAGCCCGCATCCCGCGAGATCTCAGGGGCCGAAGTATGTGGCGGGAGCAAGCCGCGGCTCCCAGGCGCCGCCGGAGTCCGTCAAACTGCAACAGCCGGATGACCGGAACCGGCCATCAGCCTGTAGCTGCCGGTCTCCGCGCGGTTTTTGCGGGTGACCTGCGCCTGCCGGATGCCGGCGCGCCTCTGGACCTGCCCCGGGCGGACGGCTGAGGCGGCGGCTCCGGTTCGAGAGTGGACTCCAGGAAGGGGCCCGGCGGCGCGCCGGCAGGACCTTCCGCCGCAGCCGGATCTGCCGCTGCGTTGTCGGGATGCACTTCCGCCAGCCGTTCACCAGGGAGGATACGCAATCCCCCCTGTCGACTGCGCTCGATGCGAAACATTCCCGCCCGCTGGCCTTCCCGTACCAGGTCGTGGATGCGCGACAGGCTGAAGCGGTGTTCGTCGAAGTAAGGGTCTGCGGAGTTCAGGAACTGCCTGATGTTGCGCAGGTACATGGGCCAGCGAGCTGCGGACCCTGCGCATTGGAATGCGGCCTTCACCCTGTGCAACGCTTCGGCTGTTTCCGCCCGCGAAGAGCCGGCTCCCTCATGATCGGACGGAGGCTCGTCGGCGCTTGGGGGCGGTGCCTCTCCGGTAACGGCGTCGACCTCCTTCAGCTCGACCATCAGACTCCGATCGACCTGCTTGAGACTCACAAAGCCGGCACGCGCCAGTTTCTGGATGAATTCGCGGAACGTGCCGGCCCCGTAGTCCCGTTCCGAAAACGTTGAGTCGAGCTGGAGCAGAGTGCTCTTCAGCAGGCCGAGCTGCGGTGAAACCTCCCGCTCGGACAGCACCTTTAGGGCCCGCCTCACGAGCGGCACCGCCCGTTCGATCCGCGCAGCGCCGGCTGCTGTTCCTCTGCCGGGAGCCTTTCGCGTCCCTGGCTGCACGCCGACAAGGTTCTCGTAGGCTATGAATTCGTGACAGTTCTTTTGCAGGATGACGCTCGTAAACGCCCTTCCGCCGACGATGAAGACCTTCTTGTCGTACTGCTTGAGCTTTTCGACCAGCGCGATGAAATCGCTGTCCCCCCCGACGATCACGAACGCATTGATGTGATCACGCGTGAACGCCATCTCCAGCGCATCGAGAGCGAGGTTGATGTCGGCGCCGTTCTTGTCGCCCCCCGGCGTGGTGTTGCGCTGCACCATGTGGACGGCATGTTCCGTCATCTCCCGGCTGTAGCTCTCCGCCTGCTTCCAGTTGCCGTACGCGATCTTGGTGACTACCTCGCCGCGCTCCTTGACGGCCTCCAGGACCGATCCGACGTCAAACTGCCGGTTCAGCGTCGTCTTCACGCCGATCTCGATGTTGTCGAAGTCGATGAAGACGGCGATCTTCAATCGGTCGTCGTCCGATGCCCGCTTTATCTCTTGGTGCATTTCAGAATCCTCTTGCCATAATGATGGAGGAAAACCCGGCGCAAGGCCACTGGAATTCCGGTCGAGAGTCCTGACCCCAGTCCATCACTGCGCACTTGGTTGCCCGGAATGGGCCGCTCAGCCGGCACACGGAAGCTTGGGGCTCCGGAATTCCAGATAGCCGGAGTCCATTGTGCAATGTGGTTGTCGCTGCGCAGGAGGGGATTGATTCCGACTCTGAAGTCGATACGCCGTGTGGCTGCCGGAGCCAGGTCTTTCAGGCGAGCTGCGGGTGGCCAGCGGCCGGACGCTGTCACGATCTGTTGCGCGGCAGCCGCTGGACCCGCGGTCGGGGCGGAGGGGTACTGCAAGAAAATCCTGAAGCCGCAAACGGCGGGAGGATCCCGACCAGCAGAATCGTCCACCGGTTCTGCGCCTGGCGACCGGCATGGGCAACGGAGGCCGGCCTTGCATCAGGCCGGCCTCCGTGGTGGGCAACCACCGGGGCCAGGACCCGGTGGCGAGGAGGCACCTACTGCCTGGGGGGAGCACCGATGCCGGGCCCGGCCATTCCCCCCGGACCTCTGAATTGGGGCCCGACGCCCCCACGCGGGACACCCGCCGGTGGGTCGAGAAGGTTGAGTCCTACGGCCTGGTGTGCGGCGGGCATGAGCTCGAACGCCTTCTTGAGGGCGGCGAGCTTGGCCGTCTGATCGCCGGTCAGATAGCCCAGGGCCTGGGTCTTGTACTGCGCGCGCAAGCTCTGGACATCGCTTTGCAGCTTCGCGATGTCGCTCTTGAGCCGGCTCACGTCCGCGTTAGGGTCCTGCCTGAGGGTCTCTCTCAGCGACTTCATCTTTTCAGCGATTTGCTGCATCAGGGGTTCTGAAGCGTCGCGCAGCGAGCTCTGCACCCTCTTCAGGTCCTGCAGTTGCTGATCGGAAAGCCCCAGGTATTCCTTCAGCTGATCCACGGGAAATACACCCGGCCGCGGACCCCCGCCGAAAGGTCCCCGCTGTGCGAACAGGCCGCCTGCGCACAATAGCGCGGCCAATGATAAGGTCTTGATCTTCATCGTTCTTCGCTCCTCCTCAATCCTGTCGATATATGTCTTGCATACGTATATACGCTCGCGCCGCTCGGACTATTGCTAAATCTGTGTAAAACCAGCCCGGACCTTTGCTCACGCATGCCGCATGACCGCACGTGGGCGAAAGTATCGGCCTTCTCGGGCGCTGCAGGTCGCCCGCGCGGCCGGAACCTGCTGCGAAACCGCAAGATCCGGGCGTCATCGTCCTGTTGCTTGATCGAATTCAGCGTCTCTGGGCAGGCACACTGGCCAACTGAGAAAAGTCCTCGGTGAAGAAGAGCTCGAAGCCGAGCAGCCCCGGTTCAGCCGTCACCTCGACGTGGCCGCTGCTCATCGGAAGCGGTTCCGTGAAAAACCCGGCCCCGGGAACCGCATGGCTGAGCATCTTTGCGACCTTTTCCCCCGGTCCGAGCAGGCCGGTCTTCTCGGCGCGCAGGCTGCCGTCTCCGCCATAGACGCGCATGGAGTAGATGACGGTGAACCCGAAAGGATTCAAAAGCGCGATCCCTGTCTGGTAGGTCCCGCCCACTCCCGCAGGGGCCTGATGCGCGATGTGGGAGAAGAGCAATTCCTGCGCCGGGACTGAGGCGGCCGGCACGGCCGCCGCCGATCTTGCCGGACCGCTTTCGTAGACAAAGGACGTGAATCCGGTCACGCCTCCCCGGGTGCTCTGGCCGACGATATATCCGGTCGTGAGCGGGCCGGCCGGGATGCCGAAGAGATCGCCGACCGGCTCCAGCAACTGGCCGCCGGAGACGAGCGTCCGTTTGACGGGCGCGCACAGCGACTGGCCGGAGCTCGAATACGCGCTCAACGTCACCTCCGCCGACCTGCCGGCGCCGTTGACGATCCCGATCAGTGTCGTAAATCCGCCGTTGACGGCAAAGTGCGGGAAATAAAGCCGGGCATCGGTGCCCGGGGCGGCCGCCCTCAAGGCGGATAGTTGCGCCGTGTCGCCAAAGAACTCCAGCGCGGAAACGGGGCGATCGGAGCGCACGCGCGCGTATCCGGCCTGCGGGGGCGCCGTGCTGAAGGTTACGATCGCCTGTCCTTTGGATTGAATGACGCTGGACTGCGGGAGTCCCGCCACCGAGCCGTCAGGCGCGTACAGCGTGGCGCTCACGTTCGCCGGCGTCGCGCCGGGGTTGAAAATGACGTAGGTTGTGCCGGCGGGCGGCTCCGACAGGTGGCGCATGAGGATCAGGTCGGTCGCAGTCGCGTCCGACACGTCGACGCCGTCGGCGATGCGGGCGAAGCCCCTGTCGAAGACCAGGAAGAAGCCGACCAGCCGGTCCGCAGCCGAGACGAGCGCAGACCCGATGCGGGAGGATTCATAGTCGAAGCCGAAAAGCTGCCATCCGAGGATCGGCACCTGGGTCCCTTGCCCAAAGGAGCCTGCCGAAGGGTTCTTTGTCCCGGCCAGCAGCGCTCCACCCGAGTCGAATGCGAAAAACAGCGCCGTCACGTCTCTGTCGCCAGCATTGAGAAAGGCGAGGCCGGTCGTCAGGTTGTCCCCGAGCGCGGGCTGGTCTCCGTTGGCGACCAGGGGGAACAG
This sequence comes from Acidobacteriota bacterium, assembly GCA_013388445.1. Classification (GTDB taxonomy): domain Bacteria; phylum Acidobacteriota; class UBA6911; order UBA6911; family UBA6911; genus JACADW01. Next base: position 9,208 of record JACADW010000195.1, read on the forward strand.
GAGCGGGTATGCGGATCCTGACTCCAGCGCACCCATGTCGACGTTGCCTCCGCCCGGACCCGCGCCCGCCGAGGCGACCCTCAGCATGCCGCGGTAGTCCAAGAAGGGCAGCGAGGAAGCCGAGTTGGATCCCGCATGCACGGCGGGGGAGGCTGCGGAGAGCGAGTAGTCGTCGCTCGCCGGGTTGGTCAACCTCGGGTCTCCGGAAAGGTTGTTCCCGGAAGTCTGGCTCCCGTCTCCGATGAGCGAGTAAGTCACACTGCCGCCGGGGACGTTGCCGAGATCCCCGCCGATGTTGCCGGCGATGATGCAATTGGCGATGGAGACGGAGGCCGTGTCCGACAGCGACACGCCTCGGTTGGAGTTTCCATGAACCGTGTTGTTCACGAGGGTCGCGGCGGCCATCGCGGCGAGCTGGATCCCATCGCCGTTTGTGCCGTCGGTCGATCCGACGATGATATTGTCGACCAACGTGGCCGTCGTGGTGCTCGTGAGCCGGGCGCCGCGGCCGTTGCCCTTGATGAAGTTGCCCTCGACGTGCACTTCGCGCCCCGGGTTGAAGTAAAGCCCGAAGAGGTTCGCCAGGATCCTGTTGTGAAGGATCCGGCCGCTTCCCCCGCTGCCGCCTGATGGCGCCGACAGATAGATGCCCGCCTGCTCGTTGGATTCCAGCGTGCAATTAGAAACCGTCAGGGCCCCGTCGTAGATCCGGATGCCGTCTCCGAGGCTGCCCCTGCACCTTGAGAAGGCGCTGCCCTCGATGGTGCCGCTGCATCTTTCAAGGTACGCGCCGGCACCGCCGGCGTTCGTGACGCTGCTTCGCAGGATCTGGACGTCGGCAGAGAAGGCGTCGATTCCGTCTTCGCCGCTCGAATTAATGGTCGAATCCGCCATGGTAAGGTGAGCGCCCGTCGAGACCAGGATTCCGAGTCCTCCGGGTGCGTTGATCGTGGTTCGGGTGACGAAAGCCGTCGCGCCGTCCCCGACAGTCACGCCCCCGGCCGAGTTGCCGCTTGCGGCGGTGTTGATGACAAGGCAACGATCGATGGCGGCCGAAAGCGTCTGCGAGCCCGCAGGCTGCTCCAGATCGATCCCCGATTCTCCCCCGGAGATGTGCAATCCCTGGATCAGCACGTTGCGCAGGCCGATGATCCGGATGTTGGGGGCTGCCGCCGAAGGCGCGACGATGGCGGGCGATCTGCCGTTTCTTGCTCGGATTGTGAGTCCCTGCAGGGGCAGCCCCTGGGCGTTGGTGCTGATCAAGATGCCGCCGGCGTAGCTGGCATCATCTGCGATTTCGATGACATTGCCCGGCTGGGCGGCGCGCAGGGCGTCGGGGAGTGAAGAATAGGTGCCGTTTCCTGATCCCCATTCCGCCACCGTAAGGATGCGCTGGTTGTCCAAGACGTAGATTCCTGCCCAATAGGGAACCTGGTAGGCTGCAGAAGTCCGCTGGCTCGTTACGCTCAAAAACCCCTGAAAGCCGCCCGTCAGCGGAGCATCGGCCGAAATCGTCACGTCCACCGAGGTGCTGCCTCCTGGGAGCACGGTGCCCGTGGTCGACGAGCTCAGCTGGACGGAAGGTCCGGGAATCGTCTGCCTGACCTGGAGCGCATACTCGTCGCTCACGCCTGAAATGTTGGAGATGGTCAGGGCCTTTGTCAGGGTGATCCTGTTGTCGTAAGAACTGACGCCGAAGCTCAGGCTGGAGGGTGTGAAGACCGCGCCGGCAGTAGCCGCGCGCCCCATATCCAGCAAGCCGGCGCCGGCCGCCAGTAGATCGGCGGTTGCTCCGGCGTCGATGGCAGCTTCGCGGTTTGCCGTATTCACCAGGATGGACTTGATGCCCGCGGGGTTCAAAGCCGGTTTGAGCGCTTTCAGGGCGGCTGCCGCACCCGCCACCATCGGCGCCGAAAAGCTTGTCCCCTGGGCGGAAGCATACCGGGTGGAGCTGTAAAGCTCGCCGTTGGGGTAGTAGCTCTGCGCTGCGGAATAGACAGCCGTGCCAACAGCCACAAGGTCGGGTTTCAACTCGAAGTCGGAACTCGGCCCGCGGGAGCTGAAGCCGGCCACGATCCCGGGCGTTTTCGCCGTCGGAACGGGATTCTGGCTGTCCTCGATCTCGATCC
>JACADW010000196.1 GCA_013388445.1 Acidobacteriota bacterium
GAGAGGCGGATCGAATCCAGGGCCTGCCGACATCGCGTCCGAGACCTTGATGCCGGGCATGTACTCGAGCGTCAGCACGCCGGACGTCGTGTGGCTCCAATAGACTTTCGGCAAGCGCACTGTCGGATCCGCCGCGAAGTTCTGCCGGAAACGGTCGATCGTCCGACCCTCCCGGGCCAGGTCCAGCTCCCGGCGGATGGACCGCGCAAACTCCTCGACAAGGCCGGATGGACGGTACAGTTCCGCATCGCTGAGGTAACGCTCGGCAAGTCGTGCGATCTGGCCAAGAATGGCCAGGTCGCTCTCGATGATGGCGGCGATGTCCGGTCTGCGGACCTTGACCGCCACTTCCTCCCCGCCGACAAGCGCCGCGCGGTGCACCTGAGCGATCGAGGCGGCAGCCAGCGGCACCTGGTCGAAGCGGGTGAAGAAATGCTTCAGAGGTGCTCCAAGTTCGGCCTCTATAGCCGCCTCGGCCTGGCCGGCCCCGAGCGGCGGAACCTCATCCTGGAGGCGCGCGAGTTCGGCGACATACTCCGGCGCAAGTATGTCGGCCCTCAAACTGAGCGCCTGGCCGAACTTTATAAAGGTCGGACCGAGATCCTGCAGCGCAAGCCTCAACCTATGCGGGGACGTCAGCGTGCCCTCTTCCCCCTCAAGCCCCCGCCCCGGAAACAGCAGTCGGCGTCCAAGAGTCAGATAGGAAGCCAGGCGCAGGCGCCCGACCACGTCCGCGAAACCGTACCTGACGAAGATGGTGACGATCTCGCGAAGGCGGCGGATCTGCCTGGGTGCCGGCCCGGTTGTCGTCCGCATTTCATTCGCCTAGCCGGCGTCGGGGGCGCGAGGCACCCGGCGCTCGAGATCCGCGATGCGTGCCTCGAGCCTCTCGAGGTCCGAGCGGTGAGGGACACCGATTCTCTCCAGAGTCCGGTGCACCGCCTCCTCGACCTGCTGCTGGATTTTCGTCTTCTGCTCGCCGGCCTTCTTGGCCCAGCCGGAGATCAGCTCCCGCGCTTCCTTCTCTCCCACCTCGCCGCGGGCGACAAGGTCGTCGAAGACCGCCTTGAGCTTCTCCTCCGTCAGGTCGACGGTGCCCAGCCCTGCGAGCAACAGTTTGCGCAATGGCTCAAGCATGCTCTCCTCCTTCTCCCGGAATCGTACCACTTCCCCCGCTTTCCTCGCCCGGGAAAACAGCCGGCGGTCGATTGGCCCAAAATCCCCGCCGGCGTGCTGAAGCCCCCCTCGCACGCTTATGGGCCTGCGGCGCGCCCGCGCGGAGCAGGCCGCTGCAACCCGTAGAGGTTGTCTTGCGGGCCGATCTGATTCCGACACTCCGCCGCAGCTCGCCCGATATCCTGTTTTCGGAACGGTCTGATTGAGGCCGTTGAGATACGGCGACGTTCCCGCTAGACTGTCAAAGCCGGTACTCTGTCTGGCTTGAAGCATCGCTTGCTCCTGGTTCGGCGCGTGAAGGCGCTGGCCAAGACGGAATGCGGACGGCCGCACGAAGATCCAACGGAGGTCAAGCGCATGCGGACGTTGCCGACCCGGCAGTTGGATGCTCATGACTGACAGCACTTACATACTTCAACAATTTACCCGACGGTAGAATCTACTCTGGTTCCGGCTCGTCCGGGTTGGGGGAGGATTGCCATGAACATCAAGCCATCATCAGAGTGCAAGTGGGACCTGCTGGCGCTGGGCGAAGTGATGCTCCGGCTCGATCCCGGGGAGGGCAGGATCGCCACGACGCGCACCTTCCGGGTGTGGGAGGGCGGCGGCGAGTACAACGTGGCGCGGGGACTGAAACGCTGCTTCGGCATGCGGACCGCGGTCGTCACGGCGCTCGCCGACAATCCGGTCGGCCGACTGGTCCAGGATCTGATCTATCAGGGGGGAGTGGACCAGTCGCACCTGATATGGGTTCCTTATGACGGCGTCGGCCGAGCGGTCCGCAACGGGCTGAACTTCACGGAAAGGGGCTTCGGCGTGCGGGCCGGCGTCGGCTGCTCCGATCGCGGCCATACCGCGATTTCGCAGTTGAAGCCCGGCCAGGTAGATTGGGAGGAGATCTTCGGAAGGGAAGGAGCGAGGTGGTTCCACACGGGCGGGATTTTCTGCGCGTTGTCGGAAACGACTCCGCAGGTCGCCAGGGAAGCGATGGAGTGCGCACGCAAACATGGCACCATCATTTCCTACGACCTCAACTACCGCCCCTCCTTGTGGAAAGCGGTCGGCGGGCAGGCCCGAGCGCAGCAGGTGAACCGTGAACTCGCCCCCTACGTCGACGTGATGCTGGGCAATGAAGAAGACTTCACGGCGGCGCTCGGCTTTGCGGTCGAGGGCGTCGACAAGCACCTTTCCAAACTCGACCCGGCCAATTTCTGCCGGATGATCGGGCAGGTGCTGAAGGAGTATCCCAATTTCAAGATCGTGGCGACCACGCTTCGCAACGCCCGAACCGCGAGCATCAACGACTGGGGGGCGGTCTGCTACTACAACGGCGAGTTCTACCAGGCTGCGGCACGGGAAGGCCTCGAGATATTCGACCGCGTGGGCGGAGGAGATTCTTTTGCCTCAGGGCTGATCTATGGCTTCCTGGCAGGCAAGGGACCCCAGTACGCCGTGGAGTGCGGGGCGGCGCACGGGGCTCTGGCCATGACAACGCCGGGAGATACGACCATGGCGACGCTCGCCGAGGTTGAAAAGGTGATGAAGGGCGGCACGGCGCGCGTCGACCGCTGACGGACCTGAAGGTGGATTTGAGGCGCGACGCCCGGTCGCTCTCTGGTTTCGAGAGCCCAGAGCCTTGTGTGCCCGGCCGCGGTCCCACGGGCGATCGTGATCATCCACCGCTACGGCGCTCCGGGAGCCAAACCTGCGGCGTGGCGGAGGAGACCGGACGCGTGTCCATCGGGAGCAGAACTAACGGCGCGTTTCAACAGGCACTCTACTTTGCCTCGAAGTAGTCTCTTGCAGTGTGTCCCTCCATGAGGTTGTCCGCGGCCTGCACGGGCGCCGCGCCTGCGGCCAGATAGATTCCGTACCGCTGCGTGCGCTGCTCGCCGCTGCGGGTCTCGGCAATCCGGTTCCCAACGATCACTATATCCCGGGCATGGGGCTCGAGGTAGAAGCCGTACCCGAGCTCAGGATTTCCGTTGTTCAGGACACGGTTCTGGCGGAAGGTGTTCCGGTGGCCGCTGTTTTTCAGGGTCTCTTTACGAAAGTAGACACCGGAGTGCCCGCTTCCGGAAATGGTGTTGTTCACAAAGGTGTTGTCGGTATCTTTGTGCCCGATGGAGATCCCGTAGCGGCCGTTGTTTTCTATCAGGTTGTCGAGGAAGCTGCCGTGCCGGACGCGCCAGCAGAGGAACAGCCCCACCTGCCCGTTGTCATGGATCCGACAGCCCTTTACCGTCGGCCGGTCGCTCCCGGTTCCGGGATGGATGCCGTATCCCGTATGGCCATGGGACTCGGAGTCTAGCACCTGGATGTTCTCAGTGATCTGGAAGGAGATGCCGTCGCCGTTGTGGTTCCGCGCCACGCAATTCCGGATCGTGGCATCTCGCGAGATATAGAGGTAAATCGCCCCGCCCCGGCAACCGTCGATGTATGCATTCTCGTCCTTGTTCCCGTCTACGATAAGGTCCTCAAAAACGACACCTTCGGTCTGGATCGCGCACAGGATGGGGAAGGTGTTGCGAACCCGCGCGTGTTGTTCCTCAACGTTGTAGTCCCTCAAGGTCATGGGCTGGACGCGGAGCACATTTCCCTCCACAGCCCGGATGGTGGTGACGCTGATGTCCCACCCGCTGTTGAGCGTGTCGTCCAGCACGGACAGTCCCATGCCGGCACTGAACTTTACCGGGTCGGCCACGGTCAGCTGGCTTTCGCCGTAATCGCCGTCGTCAGTCAGAAAGCTCTCGACGCCCTTGCTCTTCTTGAGGATGGTCTCTCCCCGCACTCCGCGCACCGTGACGCGGGAGGGGACAAAGAGGCTGTTGTGCATTTCGTAGGTTCCTGGACCTATCTCGAGCGTATCACCCGGGCGCAGCATGTCGGCCGCTTTCTGCAAAGCGACGTTGTCCGTGCCGATGACATCGGCCTCGCCTGACTGAGCGACCCGAATAGTCCCGGGCGACGCGGTCTTGCCGGCTGAGCCTTTATCGGAAACGCCCCGGCAGGCGGCGAACGTCATGATGAAAACCGCGAGAAAAAAGATGCCGATCGTATCGTTTCCACGCATGGTCCCTCCACAAGAGACGGACGCTCTCCTGCCACACCGTACAATCCCCCGTGGATCACACGCTGAAATACAGGTATGCGTCCGAGCATGTCGCACTCTCTAATCCCCGGGCTGCGGCCGCATCGGGGTAGCCGCCCCGTTGCGCCATGCCTGGAGTATTCCGAGCCGCAGAAATTCGGCGCTTGCCCGCGCGGTGATGTCGCTCTGCATCGCCGGCTCGAAACGGTGATCATAGACGTAAGCCTTGATCCGGAGCCGCAAGTACGGAATCCGGTCGAAGCCCTGAGCTACCCGGGCTACGATGGGCTTCCGCGCCAACAGATACGGCGAGCAGTATGCCGCTTCATGACCGATCTTCAGGGCGGTGCCCGGATCCGTATCGGGAGGCAGGTAAAGGTCCGTCACAACCTGGCAGTCGGGCACACCGGAGTTGGCGTTGAAAACCTGGTGATTGAGGATGTCCAGGTTCGGGATCGTCACCCGGGTGTCATCGGGGGTGGTCAATTTCGTGCTGCGCAACCCGATGTGATCGATCTCGCCGTAGGCGTCGCCGATTTTCACCCGGTCGCCCAACTGGTAGGGGCGGTCCGCCAGCACAACGAGGCCGCCCACAATGTTCTTTACGAGGTCCTGGGCTCCCAGCCCGAGAGCCAGGCCGAGGGAAGCGACGGCAGCCAGGAAAGTCTCCTGGGTGGGCGCCAGGAGGCTGAAAACGATGAAGAGGACTGCGAACCACACGCCGATCCGCACGGCCGGTTCCAGAAGCCTTACCAGAAAACGGCTGCGCGGGACGCGACTGCCGAGCAAGGCGAACAATCGTGAGATGTAGCGTACAAGCACCCAGGCCGCAAGCAGGACAAGCAGTCCCGTCATCACCCTCCAGAACGTGACGTGCTCCAGCAGGGAGAACGGGGTGGCCTCGAGCGCGAGCGGCATGTGCGATGAAATCCTGCCCATCGTTCACTTCCTCACAAAAGGTTCTGGCGGTGGAGCGCCTGGCGGACCAGCCTTCCCGCCTCCGGCCGGACTCGCCGTCCGGGACTGCGCGGATCCGGCTCGATGATTTCCCACGCCTGCAGCCTGTCCAACACCGAAAGACTCTGGTTGATATCGCAGCTGAAAACCTCCGAATGCTCCTCAGGCGTAAGTCCCCCGTGCTGGAGGATCGCCTGGAGAGTGAATGAGTCCTGGAGAGTGAGATCGGCTATCATCGATCCATATTTCGGTTCCTTGGGATCCCGCAGGTGCAGCACCCCGGCCTCCACTCGATCCACCGACTGTTGCCAAAGCTCAAAAGCCGAACGGAAGATGCCCTCGGACTGGCGGTAGAGCGAGTCAAAAAACGCCTGTTCGGGATCCTTCTCAAGGCCGAGAATCGGGCGCAAGCGCTGAAACCCAAAGTGTGCTTCCGGCGAAGACGCAAACTGCAGCCGCAGCCCCGAGAGGTTGTGCCGGAGGAGAATCGCCTTGCGCAGGTGTTCGGGCAGCACTGACATCGCGTTGATCTTGTGCGAAAAGACCCTGCCCATGCCGGCGACCGCGTCCAGATAGCGGTACGCCGTCTCGTTCAGGCTCAGTATCCACATCGTGCTTCGCGACGTCTGCGAGATGAGGTCCAGAAGACGTCGCAGACCGTCAAAACCGCCGACCGTGCGGATAAAAGTCCGCTCGACCTCTTCGAGCACGATAACCTGCTTGTTCGAGGCAGAGGCGCCTGCCGGATCTGCGGGATCGCGCCCCAGGAGCCCGCCGAGGAACGAATCCATCTCTTCCGGATTGCGAATCCTCTCATAGAAGCTCCCTGAAACGATGGGAACCTCGCGCAGGACGCCGGAAACGGCGCAGTTCAAGAGGCTGGTCTTTCCGCTCCCCCTGGCCCCTATGACCACGACGGAAACGGCACGGCCGTCTTCCCATAGCTGCCGCGCTTCCGAAAGGGCGGCCATTTCGGCATCGCGGCCGACCAGAAACCGCGGATCCTCCACCGGGTCGAGCCGGAACAGTCTTCGATAGATCGGCGGCAACTCGCGTGCGCCCGCCTGGAGTCTAAGAACCTCCCCGAGGTAGTCGCGCTTCTGGACCGGCTCGCGTGCGGCGGTGGACGGCGCGGCCCAGCCGATCTTCATCAGCAGCCCAGCGTAGCTGCGCGCCAACAGATCGCCAAGCCGCCTCGAGGCGGACCTGATCCTGGCGAGAATCAGCAGGTAATCCCCCTCCAGCTTGGCC
>JACADW010000363.1 GCA_013388445.1 Acidobacteriota bacterium
AATTTACCGAAAAATCAAGGAATTCCTTGTTCGTGACTTCGTACTTATCGATCCAGAAGGCGGGTAGATTGACTTTCTGCTCTGGCCATGAGGACTTGTCTTTGTCGGTTGAGCCCAGGGTGAACTCGCCCGCGGGGATCAGCACCATTTCGCCGGGGGTGATCTTCGCAGCCGCGGGCTCTGCAGCGGTCTCGGTGGATACAGCTTCCTCTTTCTTGGCGCATCCCCCGATGAGCGCCAAGAGGAGCAGACATGTCAGAGCAGATAGAGCTTTGGTGTACATGGGATCTCCTTCAGGTTCCAATTGCTTAGCTCGTCAAAAAGGCGGCCCGATTATATCCATGCCGGCCGGGCCAGTCAAATGCAGATCGGGAAGTGTCGCCGCACCTGTATCGGCTCTTACCTCCTTGAAGTGAAAGCAGTTGTGCTATTGCAAACGGCGCCGGTATGCCAGTATCATCGATCCGGCAAGTGGGAGCTGGCACAGGCCCGTACCCTCAGCGAGGCCGCGGCATGGCAACTGCTGATCTAAGGATTCGATCCGATCTGGAAATGCGTCCCGAATCTGACGATCCCGCCTCCGCGGTCATCGTCAAAGATCCCATCAGACGCAAGTTTTACCGCTTCACTCAGATTCAGGCGGCGGTGCTGCGCGCGTTGGACGGGACCCGCAGCGCAGAGTCCGCAGCCCGGCATGTGTCGGATCACTATCAGACCTCCGTGGAGACAACCCAGGTCGAGGATTTCGCTGAGAAGTTGAGAGGCCTTCTGCTTCTGGACGACCCGTCGTGTTGGGCGAAGCTGCAGCTTGAGTTCAGGCCGAAGCGCGGACTCTTCCGGTCGCTCCTTCAGATCAGGCTCCACGCGTTCAACCCGGATGCTCTGCTGACCCACCTGGAGAACAGCTTCCGCTTTTTCTATAGTTCAGGCTTCGGGCTGTTTGCCTCAGCATCCATGTGCTTAGCCCTGTGCCTGACGATCCTGAACTGGGAAGCCTTGTCCGTCTCGATCAGGTCACTGATCTCGTTTTATTCGATACCTCTGGTTCTGGCCGTCATCTTGGCGGTCATGACTATCCACGAGTTTGCCCACGGGCTCACGCTGAAGCATTTTGGCGGGAAGGTAGAGGAGATGGGCTTCATGCTTCTATATTTCATACCCGCCTTCTACTGCAATGTGAGTGACGCCTGGATGCTTCCCAAGAGGCAGCGAATTCTGGTGACGCTGGCGGGCGGATATGCGCAGCTGTGCGTCTGGGCTTGGGCGACGGTTGCATGGAGGCTGCTGGCGCCGGAGACGTTTCTGAGCAGCCTGTTCGCGGTCACGATTGCCTTCAGTGGAGTCCAGACGTTGTTCAACTTCATGCCCTTGATCAGGCTCGACGGATATTATCTGTTGAGCGACTGGCTGGAGGTGCCGAACCTGCGTGCCCGGTCCTTCGGGTTCCTAAGAGCGAATGTGTCCCGGTGGATCCTCGGAGAGGGCGCTGCGGCGCGGGTTGAGCCGGCACGCCATAGACGGATCTATGTACTCTATGGCATTGCATCTCTCTTGTTCTCAGCCGGGCTGGCATGGTTCATGATCGACCGCCTGGGAGGGTGGCTGGTGCGCGAGTACCAGGCCTGGGGACTGGTACTCACGCTCGCGATAATACTGATGGTCGTTCCGGCGCCGGGCAAGGAGGAGGTGAAATCCGGCGGACGCTTTGCCGGCAAGGTGGTGGTGCGGATTCAGAAGACTCCTCTCCTCGTGATTCTGCTGCTGATCCTCGTGGCGAGTGCCTTCCTGCCCTGGGAGCTCAAGGTCTCGGGTGATTTTACGATCCTCCCGAAGAACAAGGTCACGATCAATCCCGAGATTGAGGGGACCTTGAAAGCGATCCACGTTGACGAAGGCAACAGAGTCAAAGCCGGCGACGTGCTGGCCGAGATGAGGAACCTTGAGCTCCAGAACAGCTATGAGGAAACGAAGGGGGAACTCGCTTCCAAGGCCGCCTCACTCGAGTTGCTCAGAGCCGGATCCCGCCCCGAGGAAATAGAGCGCGCGGTGCGACTGGTTGAGACGAAGCGTGCCGAGCTGGCGAATGTCACGCGGGTGCAGCAGGAGCGCGCGGTGCTGCAGGAGGCGGTGGCCCGTAAGGAGGCCGAGCTGGACAATGCTTACAAGAACTACGAGCGCAGCAGGCGGCTGCTTGCGGACGGCCTGATTGCCCGTAACGAGGTCGAGCGGGACCAGACCATCTATGCCGTGAGACAGAAAGAGCTTTCTGAGGCCCTGGGCCAGCTGAAAGTCCTGGATGAAAGGATCGAGCGCACGCGCGACGTCAAGCGAAAGGAACTGGCGGAAGCGGAGTCTGAGCTCAAGATACTGAAGGCGGGGTCGAGGAAGGAGGCCATCCAGGCTGTGGAGGCGGAGGTTGCCAAGCTTCAGGAGAAGTTTAGGATCCTTGCTCGCCAGGTTGAACAGTTGACGATTCGCAGTCCGATGGATGGGATTGTTGCCACCCCGTACCTGCGAAACCGGATTGGGGAATATCTGCGAGCGGGTGGCGTGCTCTGTGAGATCGTCAGCTCTAGTTCTGTAATCGTGGACATGCCGGTCCCAGAGAAGGAGATCGCAGACGTCAAGTTGGGATATCCGATCGTCCTGAAGGTCAGGGGGTTTCCGCAGCTCACCTTCGGCGCCAAGGTCAGGTCGATCTCGCCGGTTGCGGTTGACAGAGGGCTCGAGCGGAAGGTCGTCGTCCAGGGAGAATTGGACAATCCCGAGGGAATCCTTCGGGCCGGGATGACGGGCGTCGGGAAGATCCTCTGCGGGAAGAGGATGATCGGCAATCTGCTGACACGGAGAGCGATCCGGTGGCTGCGTACGGAGTTCTGGGAGTACCTGCCGTGAGGTCTGTCCGCTGGAGCGTGGCACACGCCGGTTCCTGAGTGGGACAAGGGGCGGTCTCAGAGGCGCCTCTCGGTATGCCGGCGCCGTCTATTCAGTGGCTGAATGTTGGATCGGAGCATGTTCCGTTGCCCGCATCTGAGCGGCTGTAATCAGCCGTCCTGAGCCATCCAATCGGCCAACCTCAAGACAGAACGTGAGATATCCGGAAAAATCCTAAAGATTTTTGTTGACATTGGCGACAAGCTTCATTAAGTGTATGAGTGCCGTCGACCGGCAGAAGGCAGAAGACGTTGAATCGCCGGGGGGCGGTTCGGCTGTGCGGGAGCGTTGATGGCCGCCGGTCCGTAAAGTCCCCCGACCGGATTGTGCATGGAGCGAACATGCCTTTTGCTTTTTGAGGCAATGGTTTAACGTACCCATCGAGCGGTGGCGTCTTGATTATCTGAGGTTGCCAGGGCAGAGGGTGTTGCCGCTGACGGGGGCCGGGGACGCGCTCGCGGACGAAGTGAGTTTATTCACTGAGGAGACGAGGCACCGGCCGATTGAGCATTAGAGTGGGAGGACGCCATGCAGAAGTTTGGTGCGATTCTCTGGCTATGAACGCTTCGGTTCCATCCGAAAGCACAGTCTTCCTTTCAGTCAAAAAACGGAGTTTGGAAATGCAAACCGAAATCGAAATCCTCGAGTCCCGCGAAGCCCCGATGATCGTTTGGTACTAGCCTTTTGGGGCTGTTCAGGCTCTTAAGTTTTCGAATAGCCAAGGAGGGTGCGCTTGCCTTAAAGCCCTTGAAGATCGCGAAGCTCGGGTGATAGCGTGGTGTTGATCAGCTGGGCTTTCCTCAGCGATTGGGAACCAAGCCCGCCCAAAACTGCTTAGGCTGAGGGCATTTTTAGCCGATAGTTGATCTGAAGAGTTCAGCATGGGCTAAAATACAGAGTTTCAAATGTCCTCACGGCCTTCCCTCCCTTTACGGGCAAAAATCTACCTCATCTGTGTGGTGGGTACGGCAGTACCCATCTTCCTCCTGGCACTCCTTGAGGTTGCACGAAATGACTATGGCGGAAAGTGGATTCTACTGACTGCCATCACACTAATTACCGTACCCATTTTCGTCTTTCTGCCAAGCGTTCGGTCGCTAGTTACCATCGGCGATGCCTTTGTCATCAGTATCTGCATGCTGTATGGCAAAGCCCCCGCCATACTGGCCAACGCGCTTTATTTCACGCTACTCACGCTCTTGCTGCGGGGGAAACATCAAACTTCGGCACACCGCGTCGTTTTCAACATTGCAGTAGCCGTCCTAACTGTTGGGATCTATGGCTCGCTTTACGACTTCCTAAATCCGAACCGATCTCTTTCCCTAGAGGACATTGTCATTCCGACCTTCGTGATAGCAATTGCATACTTCCTCACTAATTCCTTCCTCGTCGCCACCGCAATCGCTCTCACCTCACAGTTAAAGATCCTGCATGTATGGTCTAAGAACTATCTAGGGCTGTCTCTGGACTTTCTGGTTTCTGCTTCAGCAGGCGCCTTAATTGTTTACTTCAGTAACTTTCATGTGATTGCGCCCCTGCTCGTTGCCCCGTTCGTTGCCGCAATATGGGGTATAAATAAGGTGAACCGGGCAAAGGCTCTTGAAGCTGAGCGGCACCTTCGAGACCAAGAACAGCTCTATCTCAGGACCGTTGAGTCACTGGCACTGGCCGTTGACGCCAAAGACCCGACAACGTACGGGCACATCCGCCGGGTTCGAGCATATTCGATGGGCCTAGCGAAGTTGTGCGGTATCACCGACTCCAATGAATTGATGGCAATTGAAACCGGATCGCTGCTGCACGATATCGGTAAACTCGCAATAGATGATTACATCCTTAACAAGCCTGGGCGCCTCAGTCACCGGGAATTCGAGAAGATGAAGGTGCACGCAGCTGCAGGAGACGAAATACTCAGACAGATTCAGTTTCCTTTTCCAGTGGCAGAGTACGTCCGTTCCCATCACGAACGGTGGGACGGACTGGGATACCCTGACGGCCTAAGAGGCGAGGCAATTCCTATCGGCGCACGGATACTGGCCATAGCAGATGCATTTGACGCAATTCGTTCATCTAGGCCATACAAACTATCATACAGCCTGGAGGAGTCTATAAACCTGCTCAGGTCCCAAGCCGGTACGCAGTATGATCCAAAGCTTGTAGATCTTTTCGCTCGGAACATAGGAGAACTAGAGAGAGCCGCTCAAGAAGCAGTTAAAGACGTGCCTGAACTTTCCTTCAGAAAGTACTTTGAGAGGGATGGCACGGACACAAGCCAAACGCACCCACATATTAAGACACTAGGCATGATTTCCTCTACCTCAGAGGCGTTGGTGCTGCTCATCGAATTCTGCAGTTCTGCTGCCCGTCTTTTGGACCTTGGGGATGCGCTACCGATACTGGCCACCCGATTGCTACAGATCATACCTGCCTCCACGTGCGTTTTCTTCTTGGATAGTGGTGATGGCAAGGTGGAGGCACTTTACGCTGCTGGGCAAAGCGCAGACGCTTTCCGAGGCGCAGCAATCGGTCTGGGAAAGGGCATAAGCGGTTGGGTGGCAGCTTATCGAAAACCAATTCTCAACAGCAATCCCAGGCTTGATTTTCAGGAGGCAAGAATAGAGAACTGCGAAACACTCACTGATGCCCTTGTAGTTCCTATGAACTCTGAAGAGGCGTGCCTGGGTGCTATTGCGCTTTACTCAGACAGACTGAATTCATTTACGCCTGAACATTTAGATGTGATGCAGAATGTCGCTACTCACATCACTATGGTCATACACGATGCACAACAGAGGCTTGTAACCTCTGACGCAAGGTTCTTTACAGACCCGGTCACGGGGACACACAGGATAGTCTATTTGGCTGCCACCGGTTCTCAGCTGCTTTCGGCCGCAGAAAAGGAGCAGTCGCCCCTCTCCCTGCTTTTGTTCCAAATAAGTGGGCTCTCACAGACAATTCAACTCTATGGAGCCCCCGTATGCAACGCTGTTCTGCACAAGACTGCCGAAGTTCTCAAGACCGAACTGCGCGAGATAGACATACTAGTTCGCTATGGTGCTCACAGTTTTGTCGCCCTTCTTCCAGGCGTTCGTTTCGAGCAGGCAAATCGATTGTCCGTACGGCTGACCAAGGCTATCCGCTCAAGCATCAGCCCGCTAATTGGCTCCAGGCACGCTCTTCCGATAGACTGTCATGCTGTAGTAGCAGGTTATCCAGGTGACGGGAGCACAATCTATGCTCTATTAGAGAGGGCCCAACGCCTTCTCGATCAACAGGATACCAGTCCTATCAGTACCGAGCAGAAAGACCGAAACATACTTGAGTTTCCACCCAGGCTCTAGTTGCCCGGATGTCTGATCTCCCATCACCAGTACATCCTTAGGAGGATAGCACTCGCCTCCTGAAAGGTCGGAAGTCGAGATAGCAGTTGTGGCGCTTTAGAAAGACCATGGTTACGCCATAATCTCTCTCGCAAATCTGTAATTTCTTAAAGGCCGCCTTGTACCGACCACAACTTTCACGCAGCGCACTCTTTATTATCTGTTTGACCGTGCTCGAGGTTATCCTACGCTCGAGAAACGGTCTCTTTATCAGTTCTTCAAACGTGCCCTTACCTTCCTTTACCAACTCAAATAAGGTCTGGGGGTCGTCTACATCACCTTGGTAGCCAACCGACGCTTGAAACTCCGCTGGCAAGTCTGAGACATCGATCCACCGATCCTTTGCCAAGTAATATGCACTCTCAATAGCGTTTTTCAGTTCGCGCACGTTTCCCGGATAGGTATACTCTAGCAAGCATTGTCTTGCAGCAGCCGTTAGCATCTTGGACAATCCCTCAGATTCAACCCTCTTGGCTAGAAACCATTCAGCCAACAAGATAATATCCTCGCGGCGTTCTCTGAGAGGCGGCACTCTCATTTCAATCGCCTTCAACCTGTAATACAGATCACGCCGAAACCTGCCATTTCTGATTTCGCTTCTTAGATCACGATTGGTAGCGGCTATAACCTGAATATCGAGCCTTCTCACTGCCTCCTCACCCACCCGTCTTACTTCGCGCTCCTGAAGCACACGCAGCAGTTTGGCCTGCTGAGCTAGGGAAAGATTGGCGATCTCGTCTAGAAATATCACGCCACCATGCTGGTTTCGGCAACTATAATCGGTCCCTTTCCGGAAGTTTATTTTGGCCCCACCTAAGTGA
>JACADW010000197.1 GCA_013388445.1 Acidobacteriota bacterium
ATGGCGCTGCCGGAGAAGTAGGCAGAATACGTTCGTCAATCATCCCTCCATAACCACAAAGCAAGAAAGGAATTACAGCCCTTCTTCCACTCAAACGCGGAGGGAAGATCCGTCTGAGAGCTGCATTCTGGAATCGTGACGAGTTGCAGGGTTGAGTTGTCATGTACCTGAGCGGCTCACGGTTGAGCAGGCATTGAGTCATGGTCCCGGAAAGGCTAGGATGATCTGCGGGATGCGGCTCGACGATCTGGATATCAGCCGGTTTCAACCTCCCGATATATACTGACGCGGGGGGTTATCGCCACAGAGCGATGAAGGAGATTTTCATCCTGACGCACGATGGACAGATGCGCCCCTTGATTCAGTAGCCTCTGTTGTCTACGAGATAGGGATTAAACCTGACCGACTGGCCGCAGACTCGGCACTCTGACACCAGCAGCGATTCGTTCCAAGCCTCGACAGGCATGGAAAGGCAGGGCGGCTGATCCTGTGGCGGCCGTCCTGTCATCCGCTCTATGGTTCGCAGGACACGCCTGGATACGGGGAATCGCCTGCCGCACCACCTGCACAATGCCGTAATGTCCGCAGCCCAGCAACCGGCGGTCTCCTTCGCCCCAACACGCCAAAGTCGGACCGGTGTGACACATTGGAGAGAAGTTCTTGCATGGGAACTGAGATCATAAAAAGACAGGTTACCCAGCGCGTCGCCGAACGCGGCGATTCTCCCTCTTGCGCACCCGATGACGATCTCGGCGGTTTGGGCTGCAGTGGCGACACATTCCCCAGTCTCGAGGTCCCACAGTCGCACCGTCTCATCGGCACTTGCAGACGCCAGTAGGTGCTCGTCGAGTAGGCTCGCCGCTCTGACCGCCTGGCAGTGTCCCTTTATGGTCGCCAGGCAGGCCCCGGAGTCGAGTTGCCAGACCTGCAAGGAGCCTCCCAGGGTTCCCGTCACCGCGCGCCGGCCATCAAAGCTGATGCCCAGAGCTGTGAGAAATTCATCCGCCTGAATGACCCGGATACACCTGCTGGCCGCGATGTCCCAGAGATGCAGAGTGCCGTCAATAAAACCGGCAACGCATAATCTCCCGTCAGGAGCAACGGCAAGTGATACTATCCTTTTATTATAGCGAAAAACCTGCCTCGGGAAAACCCAATCGTAAACATCGGAAAGGGAATCCATGAGACGACCGGGCCCCAGGTCCCATGCGTGAACCCCGACATGACCGCAGCCAGACAAAGCGAACCTCCCGTCAGCCGTGAAACATATAGCTCTGACGGGCTCTTGCACATCGTTGGCACGGTGGGTTTCGAACGTCCGAAATGGAGGACCTTTTTCCCGGTGGTAAATCTCGATCTTGCCATCACCTCTGCCTACGGCGATCGCCGAACCGTCCGGGCTGATATCCACGGCCGTTGCCCAATCCGGACCCTCAGGCCAGCTGGCGATCGTGCGGACGCACCTGCCGGTCTCAAGATCCCACAACCGCACATCCCGGTCTTTTCCCCCGGATGCGGCCAGTCGTCCGTCCTGGCTCAGAGAAACGGCCAGAACATCTGCCACATGTCCTGCATCCTCGGGAGGAATGTATACGTGTTCGATATTCCAGACGCGCAGCAGGTTGTCTTCCGCCGCCGAGACCAGCAGGCCGCCATCCGCACTGAGGCTAATGGCTTTGACTTCTCCAGGATACCTCTTGAAAACCCTTACCAATCCTCTTGGCAGTGTCCAGATAAGCAGGCTTCTCCCCTCCCTGCTGCCTGTTACTGCAAGCCGGCCGTCAGCGCTTAGGGCGGTGTCATCACTCAGTACTGGATACACCGGGCCCCAGGCGGAGCACCGATCCATGGACTGCACACAGCGGCGACTCTCCAGATCCCATAGATTCAGCCGCAAACTTGGGTTTTCCAGGACGGCCACGCGTCCGTCCGCACTGATAGCCGCGTGCCCGCAAGTGTCGATCTCGAAGCAGGATTGTCCAGTTTCCACATCGCAAGCGATGAGCCGGTCCTTCTCAATCCAAACAACCGAACGTGCACCCGGAGTGATCCGCATGGAGCGGCGGGGGTGATCCCTGCCCTTTCCAGGTATCCGCAGGCAAGAGCCCGTCTTTGTCTCCCAGACACGGACCGTATGATCTTTGTTCATCGATGCCACCAAACGGCCATCCGGCGAAACATGGACGGCATTTACTGGTCCTGCATGGCCGTGCAGGAATTTGACACATCGTGCCGTCTCGATGTCCCAGATACGCACCGTCTCATCGTCGCCTCCCGAGACAGCGGTACGGCCGTCCGGTGTAAGGCAGACATCTCTCACTCTGCTCGTGTGTCCATCCAGCCGGCAGAGAGGCCGGCCCGTCACGAGATCCCAGACCCGGAGTGCAGTATCGGTCGCCGCGACCGCAAGCCTGCCGTCAAAGCTGACAGCAACTGCCTGGTTCCGCAATCCTCCTTCGAGAGTAAACAGGCAAGCAGGATGAGGGTTGAATCTCGGAGATGCGGAACTGCTGCGGAGCAGTACCGGTGCGCCCTGCGAGGCGACGATTTGTCTCGCACACTGGGCCAAGGGGCCACCCCCGGCAAGGTTGAAAGCCTGCTGTGCGCAGAATCCACGGCGTGACGCGTAGTTCGCAAGATGGCGGGCGTCCGCAAGGACAAACGCTGCAAACAGACGAAGCCGGTCAACGGGAGTCAGGTTCTCCACGACACCGCGGGAATCAGCGTCGATTTCACCGTCGGTCCATGGCCGGACCGATGGAGGAGGATCAGGTAATGGGATGCTTCCGTTACTTCGGCAATAATCAATCAAGCTTCGCGCGTAACTTTGGACTCTCGCTTCCCGCTCCCGTCGCATCCTGCTTTCTTCTTGCGCTTCGGGCAGGGCAGCCAGAGCCGCCGCGTAATCGTTAACCAGCTCGTAGGTCAGACCGGCTGCACACTTGGCATCGACAAAGGTGAGATCTGTCAGAATGGTCTCTAGTTCTCGCCACATACCAGCGACGGTCTGGTGGTAAGGGAGTTCAGAAAGTGACCTGTAAAACATACGGTTCGCACAGAAATACTCGGCGAGTCGGCGGTTGACCTCTTTGCGCCGGGCTTCGGACGCAAGCGAATAGGCTTCCATCGCCTCGCGGAACTGGATGTGGTAGGCATCCAGCAAATCGCCGCGGAACATCAGGTAAGGCCGCAACAGCCTTTCCAGTCCAGCAACCTGGCCCGTTGGATCACCAGGATCGACGAGGTCCGCCAGTTCTGCGTGTGAAAGCCCGTACCTGCTAGCCCCCAGGTAAGCCGTGAAGCCACGGACGAGGTCCTCACCCACTTCCGCGCCCAGCCGCCTCAGAATCCATGAGAACAGGCTGCCTACATCTTCGGGCAGCTCATGGATGCGATTGGTGAGTTCGTGGTGTTTGCCCATCGTTCGCAGCTCCTCCAAGGCCGCGAGCAGATACAGCGGAATTCCGCCGTCTGTCTTTGAGAGAAGACCGTTGATCTGCTCCGGAGTCATCCGTTTCCGATAGCGTCTCAGGAATCCTCTGATGATTTCTTTCTTGTCGTTCTCCAACAACGGTTGGAGCTCTCGCTCGACCGCGCAATCACCCCGGCGGCGAATCGCCTCCAATGCTGGGTGGTCTAGTGATGAGACAATGATTCGCACCTCAGGCTTCAGATCCAAAGGAATCCAGTCCATGCGGTGGGCGTGATCGGCGGCATCAAGCAGGTTCAGACCGTCAATGATGAGCACCAGGCGCCTGGCGCTTCGCTGCAATAGCTGCCGAAAGAACTGCACCAGCGGCCGGACATCCAGCGGTATTTGCCCTCCGTCATCCAGCTCATGGCAATAAAACCGCAAAGCCCCACGCAAGTTGGACGACCCAGGGCTTGACCCGATGAAATGTCCTATGACCCGCTCTTGTGGATGGGCGGCTCTGTAATCCCGGAAGAAATTCGCAAGCAGCGCGGTTTTCCCTATACCGGAACGGCCCGTGAGGATAAATATGTTCGGTCTCCCCGTTCCCGCGGCGAAGATATCCAGCTCCTCGAGGAGCCCTTTCCTGCTTCCAGTTACATAGCGGCCGACAGCGCTTTCGACAAGGGCCTCCATCCACATGTTTTCCTGGGCAAATTCATCGAGACGTGGCGGTTCCACCGTTTCGAATTCATCGTTGACGCTTGCCAGGAGATCCGTATAGACCTTCCGGCTCAGGTCCTCCAAGGAAGAGTATGTGTAGTGATTCAGTCCTGCATCGATAATTTCTTTCTTTAGCGCTGCGAGCATGCCTTCGTTCCTGCTGCCGGCAGGCTCACGGAACGCATCTGGCATCGTGCTCGTCCATGCCTGGTCACGCAAGTAGAAGAACGAGTGGCGCGGAGTGCGCGGCTGGTCCAGCGCCGCATAACGAATCTCGGCCGCAGTGATCGACTGCGAACAACCCGGTGGAATCCAGCCATAACGCCCACCAAGCAGGCATATGAAGCGGGGCCGGCATTCGTCAATGATCTCCCGGCAGACATCAAGTACGTTCTGATCCGAGGTCACGCCCCAGCGCAGGTCCACGTCCACCATATGGGTGCGTCTTTTCAGGAGCTCGTCGCGCAGTCGCGGGAAGACGAAGCGCACGAGTTGGTCCCGTTCCGCCTGCATGTCGCGAAAAGTGGAGCTGACGAATACCTTGACTGTGCGCCACTGCTGCGTCACAGGTGTCTCCATCCAGTCTGTTGCGAGCCGGCCGCCAAAATGTACTCTTGTTCAGCCAAATCCGCCATCCAGAATCCAGCAAGCAGAATTGCCCGTCGCAGAAAGTACAGTCACCGAACGATTCGCACTTCTGATTTCCTCCGGCACCGGCGCTGGAACTCGCCCCGCTTTCCGCCGGTGAATCTCCCCCTCGCCGGTCAATGTGCCTTCCTGCTGGAGACGACGTTCACCTGCAAGCCCTTTTTAATGCATTAAACGCAGCTTGTTCTCCAGTTCGTTGCCTTCAGGCAACGGGGGCGTCTTAAATCGACACGCAGGGACGCATTACACCGGCGCTCCCATCATACGACCTGATTGCCTCAGCGTTTGAGTTGCCGGCATCGAGCATCCCACCCTATAATCGATCAAAATGCTGTCGATCAAAGTTGCCCCGTCGATCATGAAAGGCTCCCACAGGTTGTTTTTCATCTGTTACAGACGGGAGGACAGGGCAGAGACGGGACGCCTGTATGACAGTCTGGTGCGTAAGTTCGGAGAAAAGAGAGTTTTCAGGGATATTCACGGGCTGCATGTAGGTGAAAAGTGGCCAGAGGAAACCAAGCGCCGCATTGCCGCCTGCGACGCGGTAATTGTCGTGATCGGGCCGAACTGGCTGGGGACCGAAAAATACGGTCGCCGGCGTCTCGATGATCCAAACGATCCGGTCCGCAGGGAAATCGAAGAAGCGCTGGCGAGCGGCGTAAGGTTGGTTCCCGTCCTCGTCGAGGGCGCGGCTATGCCGGAGCCGCAGTTGCTGCCTCCCACTCTGCAGGACCTTGTTCGGTTCCATGCGCAGGAGTTGACGGACACTCACTATTCCCAGGACGTTGCTCGCTTGATCCGGGATCTGCAGGGGATCCGCGTCAAACCAGTCTGGGTTTGCGGTGCAGTCCTGACCCTTGTCGTGGTTCTTACGTTCTCGGCTTTGTGGCTGTTTCGCAAACCGTATATATCGGAAGCGAGAGGGTTGTTCCACCGCGGGGCCTACGAGGAGGCCATAAAGACGCTGAATCTCGGTTCGGCTGGTGATCAGGAGAACAAGGAGGCACAGGATCTCCGAAGCCAGACTGTCGAGGTGCTCAAGAGCCTGAGGGACTACGAATTGGGCATCAAATGGGGTGAGTACACCAGGGCCCGGGATGCTCTCGTGCGCGCAGAGGCGCTGAATCAGTCGGATCCGAACACCGCAAGTCGCAGGGCCAGGCTGGACGCGATCTTCTCGCCGGCATTCCAGGACGAATTCCTCGGAGGACTCGATTTCTGGAACGCCCCGAAAGCATGGCGGGCGGATCGTGGAAGACTGATTGTGCAAGGGCCGGGATTGGGTGTTCTCAAGGGAAAGTACTATGAGGACTTCACGGCAACCTTCAACATAAGCTTTCTAAGCCCGAGGGGGGCAGTCTGGATCTTGCGCGCTACCGGCAACTTAAGCCATTACTATATCTTCCAGCTCACAGGCGCCGCTGGAAAGCCTCCCAATTCCTTTTCCTGCCTCAAATGTATCAACGGGAAGAAAGAGACCGTCAGTGGGCCGGTATTAGTCGGCGCCGACCTCAGCAAGAAAGACGATCAGTACAACATAACGGTCAAGGCCGAAGGCGACAAGATAGAGCACCAGATCGAGCTGGTCAGCGAACCTCTGGAGGGACCTCGCTCGCTGGGCCAGATGATCGATGCGACATTTCCCGGAGGAACGATTGGATTTGGCACGATGGACGACGAGGAGTTCAGCGTGCGCGCTTTCAAAGTCGTCCCTCTCAGGAAATCCCCCTCTTCCGACTAACTGCACCAGCTGAAACTGTTACAAAATGCAGCGCCAAGTGGGCCCCGGCGGCCCGACGGTGCCAAAGGGGCGGAATCAGGACCGTCTCGGGAACGGCCGCGTCGGGCCGCCGCGGCCTACTCCGCCCGGGCACATTTTCATGCGTCATTGGGTGCGCGCCCAGCGCATGAGGGGCTCTTCCGTATCTCGACGAACCCATCATGGCCATTCCGCGAATGGCGCTCCTCAAGCGTGAATTCACCCTCGGGACATCCACCGGTTGTCCGATTCGCTGTGACAAGCAGATCAAAATCTCAGCTTAACGGCGAACTGGATAATTCGCGCCGGGGTCACAGTGTTGGTGGATGAGCCAAAACCCGGATCGCCGATCGTCCGAACCGGGAGGCCGAAATTCGCCCGGTTGAATACATTAAACACCTCGACGCGCAGGTCGAGGTTCCGGGTATCCGCAAAACGGAACTTCTTGTTGAGCGCAAGATCCAGGTTGACAAGACCATCGCCGCGAACCGTGTTGCGCCCGACAGAACCATTCCGTCCCAGGCTATAGAAGTCCGTAACCTCGTAACCCGGCATCATGGCCACCCGGCGCACACTATGCCTGTTCGAGAAAATCAGCCCCTCCGTGGTCGACGGCCGGTCCGTCAGATTACCATCCAGATTGGCGTCGAACGGGACGGCGAGCGTAAACGGCTGGCCTGTGCGCGCCTGGAAGATCGAGGCGATTTGCCATCCCGCGAGCAGCACCGCCGGCTTCCCCCGAAACCGCGGCAGATCCACAATCGCGGAAGCAGCCACACGATGACGGACATCGAAGCCGGCATGTCCTCGCTCCGCGCCGAGGTTCACGGAATCCTGCGCGATGGATGGGGCGCCCGCACCTTCGATGATGTCCGACACATCGTCGATCGCATGGGACCAGGTGTACGCACCTGTGAAAGTCAGGCCGTGCGAATACCGCTTGCATGTCTCGAGCTGAAACGCATGGTAGTTCGAACGGGCTGAATTCTCGAAGATACGATAAGCACCAAGAGCGCCGTCTTGCCGGTGGATCGGAAGCTGGTTCACAATGCCCGCGTCGAGATTGTCGAAGGTCACGGTCGGGGCGGCGCCCGCTTTCAGAGTCAGAATCTGCTTTGGAGTCACAGCCGGTCCGCCGTTCGGCGTAACCGGGCGCGTCAGCTTTGTTCCCTTCGTACCGACGTAGGACGCGGCCACCAGGTAGTCTGTGAACATTTCACGCTCCAGCGTCAGATGCCACTGCTGAACATAGGGCGTTCGCAGTCTCTTGTCCGGCAGGGTGAACGTGAGGCCGCCTGCTTCCTTGGTGGCATCGAGGAGGGTGCCGACCAGCGCGACAAAATCATCCGCGGTGCCGGCGAGTTGGTTTGTGCCCTCAACAAAAAACGGCGGGACATCCCCTTCCGCATTTCTGATTCCAAAGAAGCCGGGGTTGTTGGCATTCAGGCCGTCATGCCCGAAGAAAGTCGCCTCCGACAGGAACGGGATTTCGGTGGGAAATACATTGCGCGCCTGGCTGACGACGGCTCCCAGGATCGTGTCGTAGTAGAGCCCGTAACCTCCCCGAACGGACATCCTGCCGTTATTGAACGGATCCCATGCGAAACCGGCGTGCGGACTGAAATTGTTGTGATCGGGGTCATAGATTCTGCTTCTACCGTCGAGAACGGCACGATACGCATCAACGGCGTTGTCAAAGGCTGCGGCCGCCCTGGGATCGTCAAATTGCGATCCGCCGGGCGCGGGAAGGTCTTCCAGTCCTATTGCGGATTCGATGCGCCCGTTCACCTCGCGCGGGACAGTGTTGTTCTCGAAGCGCAAACCAAAATCGATGTTGAGATTGGGCCGGAGGCGCCAGTTTTCGTTCACGAACAAGTTGAATTCTCTGAAACGAAGGCCAATGTAAGAGTTCGGGGCTCCTGCAGTAATTGTCTGGAAGATAGAAGAGACTTGCCCGATATCGGCAAACTGAATGCCTGGAAGGAAACGAGTTCCAGAGGCGAAAGGATCATCGAGGTTGCGTACCTCCAGGATTCCGTTGTTGACATCGATCAGCGTTCGATAGTTGCGATCCTGCCGGCTGTTGAACTGGACAAAGCGGATGTCGCCCCCAAATCTGAGAGTGTGTCCAAGCCACGTCCTGGAAATGGTGTCGGCGTATTGCATTGTGTTGTTAATGCGTCCCTGCGGGAATAGGGACGCATCGAGCCCGACGGGGCTGTAAGGCCTGATGGTCAACTCCCCGAGCGGTCCCGTGGATGAATTGACGATCAGCGAACCCGGGATAGGCTCACCCTCTTTGGTGAAGGGAACGATCTTTCCGCCAAGCGTCTTGTCTTCCCTCGCCAGTGAGAGCGGATTTCCCGGGAGTTCGGCGAATCTCAGCCGGGTTCGCCCGAAAGAAATCCGTGCCTGGTTGAAGAGTGTATCGGTCACCCCGGAATTCAGGATGAGGGACAGGTTCTGAGAGCGTGTCGCCGATTGAATGGCCGAGTTGATGGCCTTCCGGACACCCGGCAGATCGCGGCTATCGTCCGCAAAGTTGTATCGTGAATCAAGCGCGTGCCTGGCCACGATCTGATGACTCAGCTTTACGGATCCGACGTAGCCCCGGCCGCCGGCCGGCTGAATTTGTGAGTAGGTATTGGCTCCATAGGGGCCGGTCGCATTGTTCGGCAGCGGATAGATCGAGAGCAGGTTCAGGCCCAGCGGAGTGGCGCCCGCGGCTGTCTCGTAGTCGAAATGGTTGTTGAGGGAAATCGGCGAGGTAATGACCTTGAACTTGGGCAGACCCATGAACCGCCGTTCCGCGGCTGCGGGCGAGGCGAAGTGTTGCTCCTGAGACGCATGGATACTCTGGTATTCGAAACTGCCGAGCAGCTGTGCGCGGTCTCGAGCGAGGGGGCCGCCAAAAATCAAGCCGGCCTGTGTCCTCGTATACGGCTCCTTGCCCGCAGCGGCGCCTCCCGCGCAGTCGAAAAAATTGCGGGCATTGAATCGCGAATCGGTAAGGAATCCATAAACCTGGCCGTAGAACCGGTTGGTGCCGCTTTTCGTGATGGCGTTGACCTGAGCTCCCAGGTTGCGTCCCAATTCGGCATCCCACAGCAGCGTCGAGATGTGGAATTCCTGCACGGAGTCGACGGATTGGGGGAGCAAGGAGAGAAACCCCTGCCTGCGAACGGCGACATCCTGATCATTATTGTCGGATCCGTCGAGAGTGAAGTTGTTCGCGCGGGCGCGCATTCCGTTCACAGAGAATTGCCCCGGAGTGCCGACGCCGGCACCTATGCCAGGCCCTGTCACATCGCTGGTCGCCTGAGGCGCATCCTCGACTCCGGCGACCAGAAATGCAAGGCTGTCGAACGTTCTGATGCCCGGAAGCGGCAGGGAAGACAGGTACCGCTCGTCAAAATCACCTCCTCGAAGCGCATTCTCCGTGTTGACGATCTGCGCCACATCGGAGCCGGATCGATGGGAAGACATCTGAGGCACGGAAGTGGTATTCGCTTGGGGCGCCGGCATTCCGCCGCCGTACCTGCCGGGAATCCTCGGCATTGCTGCCAGGGAAAACGGTACCAGGCCGGAATGCAGATCCCCGCCCGGCCGCTGCCAAAGAGGCATGACCAGTCGTGCGGCTCCAGGCGGCCTTGCAGCTCTGATTCGATGCAGCAGGAATGGGGGCACCTTGATGGTGGTAGTCCTGACCAGACTGACGTAGACGGGACCGTAGGCGTCCTCTTCGTAATCGCGATGCCTGCATCGAATTGTGTACTCCCCAGAGGACAGGAGGGGGATCGTGTAGGAGCCGTCCTTGAAGGTGACAGTCGACCACCTGGCGCCTGTGGTGTTGTTCCTCGCCTCGACCACTGCCTTGGGAACCGGGGCGCCATCGGCGATGTCCCTCACGAATCCTCTCAACGACCCGCTGACGCTGTTCTGTGCCAGGAGGGGGGCCGCATGGTTGAGTGTTCCTACAATAAAAAGGGCCGCGGCCGCGATTCCCGAGTTTGCCTTCCCGCCGTTGCCCCGCATCGTCGCCCTCTCTCAGGAACGGGAGAACACCAGCCGCTTTCATCAGCGAGCGTTCTATGATCGTCGTGGGAATATCACCCATTATAATTGAGCCCGGTACGGCCGGTCGCAGACTTCGTGTGTAAGAGTTAGCGGGAGAATCGGGACAAGGAAGGGTTCCGGACTTCCACTAGGCTTTCGTCTTGGGCAAGGCTGGCGGAGGACTCAAAGATTTCCCTTCTCAGCTTGTAGCGCCAGCGTCTGCAAGTCGATGAGCCTGGGCGATTTACGCCCGGGCTGAACCCTGAAGCATCAGACGAATGCACATGGGATTCTGACCTTGCTGATGGCTTGCAGGATTTCCGTCATGATGGCGGGCGGGCTTTTCTGGTAGGCGATGTGCAGCGATAGGTTGGAAGCGCAAGCGGTTGTACTGCGACTGCTTGCCACAGCGTATCCGGAAAGAGGATCCGGCGTTGGCGCCAGGAGTGCCGGAGCTCGAAGGGTCGAATAGGGCTTTCCGAGAATTGTCGTGTCACTCCCACGCGCAATCTGTTAATATGGGAGAAAAAGCGGTACATGCGGTCTTGACCAGGGCGAATCCGAGTGTCCTGTGCAGGAGGTTCGCTCAGGAATTCGCCCAAATTCCCTCCTGGTCGGAGACGGCGGTCTAAAACAGCTGGCGACCTCATATTTGGGAGCTGAAGGGGAAGCCGGCCCATCGGTTTCTACGAAGTTCTGGTAGATCCTGCCAGTCAGGACCTGATCCAATCGATGGGCCCGATCATGAAGAAACTCAGTCCGATACTGTCAGCAGCATGCGTGGTGCTTTTCACCCACACGCGCCCGCACAGACGGGTGCGAATAGCGGCAGTCAGGCTTTAACAGGGAGTGTTTCTGCCACAGGGGAAATGGACTCGTACACCCTCACGACCTCTGTCGGCGGCAAATACGCCGGTGTCACAGAAAGGCACGCGATATGAGTCGTGGCTCCGCAACGGCCCCTGCAACTGTTATCTTGCTCGTGGCATGCATCCAGATGTTACTTCCGACAACTGCACACTCCCAGACGGTCAAACCCTGCGTCCCGGAACCGACAGACATGACCATTGCGTTTGGGGACTTGGTGGAGTGCGACATCAATCCGGTGGGCGACGTGGATCTCTACAGATTCTCCGGCGCCTCCGGTGAAACGGTCCGCATTCAGGCGACACAAAAGACAGGGCCCGGTACCCCTTATTTCGAGCTTTACGATCCTGGTAACGTCAAAATCGCCGAAAGGGGCAACCGGTGGGACGCGATCTCCGCACTCGAAGTCCAGCTGACCGGGACCGGCACCTACACGATCCGCGTCTACGACGCCGACGTCAACGAAACGATGGGATACCGGATCTTCCTCCAACGCCTGGTCCCGCCCCTTTCGCCCGCCCCCATGA
>JACADW010000234.1 GCA_013388445.1 Acidobacteriota bacterium
CCCGACCCTCTGCACGGCGGCTCTCTTGATGATGACGGGCTTCACGGGTTGATCCGATTTTGCCGGGACTCTCGCGATCGCCTTCACCACATCGAGGTTTGCACACTGACCGAAGATCGTGTGGCGGTTGTCGAGGAAGGGAGTGGGGACCTCGGTAATGAAGAACTGGCTGCCGTTGGTCTTGGGCCCGGCATTCGCCATGGCAAGGCGTCCGGGAACCTCGAACTTCAGCGTCGGGACGAACTCGTCGTCGAAAGGAAATCCCGGGCCCTCGGGTCCCCCCTCACCGGTGCCGAGGGGATCACCCCCCTGGATCATGAATCTGGGAATGACACGGTGGAAGGTCAGGCCGTCGTAAAAATGCTTGCCCGAGACTTTCTTTTTCGTCTTTGGATCTACGTAGGAATGCCTGCCGATCGCGAGACCCACGATGGTTCTTACAGTGACGGGCGCTTCCCGCTCAAACAGTCGGCATTGGATGTCCCCCATCGACGTCTCAAATGTAATATAAAGCCCGGGCTCCAAAGGCGCCTGCATCTGGCCGGCCGCCTGGTCCGTGCTCGTGCTCATTGCCGCCGCAAAAACTACAAAAACCAATCCGAGAGACCAGACCATCGGAGTCCTCCTTCGGCTGTGGGACTGCATCGATCCTGGGGCCCTCCCTCGACCCCACTGCCCATCCGGGGCTCCGGGCAATCATTCGCTCTTCACTGCACCCTTGCGCATGCGGATCTCTGTCCCCCCGCGTTCGTAAGATACTTCATCCATCAACTGGTTGATCAGGTAGATCCCGCGGCCGTGTGTCGAGAAGATATTCTGAGCCAGGATTGGGCTTGGAATCTGATCCGGGCTGAAACCGGGCCCCGAATCACGGACGACAATGAGAATTCCGCGCGACTCGTCGCACGCCACTGAGACCTGAACGTCCTTGCCCGGATCAGACCTCGAGCCATGAACCACGGCATTGACGAGCGCCTCATGCAGAGAGAGCTCGACTTCGAACTCTTTACCGCGTGCACAGCCGAATCCCTTCACCATTTCCACGACACGTTCCACCAGAGGGGTAATCTCTCGAACGTGCGCGCGGATGGTGAAGTCAAATCGCACGATCAGCTTGTCGGCATCAAACTCGCACGACGGCCTGCCATGGGTTCCCATGCAGCATCCCTGAATCCGAAATCCTTGCCAGGAGCGTTGACCTTCGAAATCCCGACAGGTTCGCCGCCTCGGCCGGCAAACCACGGTGATCACCAGGCAATCAACCGACCCGAAAGATATAGCACCGACCGGCGGGACTGCAAGATGACCCTCAAAATGCCAATCCGCCTTGACCTCCGCAAAGACACCCCGCGAGTCCTCGCCGAACAGGGGCCAGCCGGCAGCAGCAGAAAATCGGTTCACCAAAGTCGTGCAGATCCTGCGTGCAGGACTGAATCGGCGAGGCGCTGCGCGAATCCGCATCCTCTTCAAACCGACCGCCTGCCGCACCTCGCGACCCGTATTGCCGCCTTGCGGTCAATCCTGAGGTTTTCTGGCACGGACGAAGGCGCTTATGAACCTGCCTTCCAGCGAAGGGGCGATCCGGTCGACATCCACGCCTGCGCCGGCGAGGTAAGGCCGGAAATCCTCCACCTTGTAGATCCGCGTCGGTTCGATCCGGACTCCCTTGAATCCGGCTTGCGTCAGTTTGGCCCGGTATTCGTCTTCCTCGAGCGCTCCGGCCACGCACCCGATCCAGAGCTCGACGTTGCGCCGTATGTCTTCAGGAACTCCACCACGCACGACTACGTCGGATACCGCGATTCGTCCTCCGGGGCGAAGCACACGGAAAGCTTCGGCGAGCACCCTGTCCTTGTCAGGAGAGAGATTGATCACACAGTTGGAGATGATCACGTCGACTGAAGCGTCGGGGAGGGGGATGTCTTCCATTTCGCCTTTGAGAAACTCTACGTTTGAGATGCCCGCTTCTCTTTGGTTGTCGCGAGCCAGAGCGAGCATCTCGTCGGTCATGTCCAGCCCATAGGCTTTACCGGAAGGCCCGACACGCCTGGCAGAGAGCAGTACGTCGATGCCCCCGCCCGAGCCTAGATCCAGGACGACCTCGCCCGGATGCAGCTCTGCCAGGGCTGTCGGATTTCCGCATCCAAGGGAGGCCGCCAGCGCCTCCGGCGGCAGGTCGGCAGATTCGGCGATTGAGTAAAGATCCGAGGTTATCGGATCGCAGTTCGGCGCCGGAGTCCCGCCGCAGCAAGAGCCCCCCTGGGGCGAAACTCTCAGTGCGGCCGCGCCGTATTTTTGCTTTATTGCCTGTTTGATTTCCGTACCAGCCATAGCTCCCTCCCCATTTAGATTGATCGATCCCGGATGCAAAATCCAATTTATCTTGACCAGTCAGATCCGGCCGGACCATCGTAGGCGCGCATGACGATCTCCGGAACTATGGCTTGTCGCCAACAGATTCCTGGGCTTCCTGGTGTCATCGGCACCACAGCAGCTCATCTTTCCTGGTGGCCCGACGATTCCCCTGCCATGCCAAGTATGCTGGGGAACCGCGCCGCACGGTCGGGCGAGTAGCCACCGATCGCCGGTTTCGCCGCACTGCGGCCCCTTCTAACAATGTGGAAGCCGCTCTTGAGGCAGGAGAGAGCGCTGTCGGGCAGCCGGATCGGACTCGCCATCTGACGGGCCTGAATGGCAAGGCCGAACGGGGACTGGCAATCGCAGCCCATATGCGCTAATCTGCACATCTTTCGGAAACAGGGAGGAATGACCTGAGGCGCTTGTTATTTGTCTGCACGGCCAACCAACATCGCAGCCGGACCGCTGAAGATCTCTACCGTCGTGACCCGCGCTACGAAGTGCGCTCGGCCGGCACCGACGTGGACGAGCTGGAGCCGGATGAACAGCCCGTCACGCAGGAGCTGGTCGCCTGGGCGGACGTCATATTCGTGATGGAACAGTACCACCTCAATGTCCTCGAGGAACGATTCCCGGGCGTTGCCGAGAAGATCGTCGTGCTTGAGATACCGGACTATTTTTATCGAGGAGATCCGGAACTGACGCGTCTGCTGAAGGAACGCGTGTCGCCTCACGTCCGACATGCCTGAGCACATCAGAGTCAGAATGCCCAGCTATATCTTCTATTAACTGATCCCTGCAAAAGGAGAGAACGATGCCCTTAGTAACGATGCGACAGTTGCTCGACGAGGCCGCCAAGGGCGGCTATGGCGTCGGTGCGTTCAACGTCAACAACATGGAGCAGATCCAGGCCATAATGGAGGCGGCCCGCGAGACCAAGTCGCCCGTTATAATCCAAGCCAGCCGGGGCGCGCGCTCCTACTCGCAGGACAGGTTTCTCTATCACCTGATGCTCGCGGCCACAGAGCTTTATCCGGAGATCCCGGTGGCGCTGCATCTGGACCACGGAAACAGCCCCGAGACGTGCAAGTCGGCCATCGAAATGGGCTTCACCAGCGTCATGATGGACGGTTCCCTGATGCCGGATGGCAAGACCCCCGCAACGTACGATTACAACGTGAAGACCACCCGCGAGGTTGTCGAGACGGCGCATGCCAGAGGCGTGACGGTGGAGGGCGAGATTGGTGTTCTGGGAGGAATCGAGGACGGCCACGGTGCCGGCGTCGACGCGCTCGCTCACGTTACGAACCCCGCGCAGGCGGAAGAATTCGCACGTCTGACGGGGGTAGATGCGCTCGCGATAGCGATCGGCACCAGCCACGGGGCCTACAAGTTTACCCGCAAGCCCACAGGCGACATCCTCAAGATGGACGTGCTCATCGAAATCCACAAGCGCCTTCCCACGACCCATCTTGTCATGCACGGCTCTTCCAGCGTGCCCAAGGAACTGCAGGACATCATCAATCAGTACGGCGGCAAGCTCCGGCCGACCTGGGGCGTCCCGATCGAGGAGATCCAGCTCGGGATCAAGAACGGCGTGCGCAAGATCAACGTCGACACCGATAACCGCCTCGCCATCACCGGGGCCATCCGCAAGGTCTTCGCCGAGAAGCCCGAGGAGTTCGATCCGCGCAGTTACCTGAAGCCGGCCCGTGAGGCTATGAAGAAGGTCGTGGCGCAACGCATGACCCAGTTCGGCCAGGCCGGGCATGCCGGAGACTATGCTCCTGTTTCGCTCCAAGAAATGGCAGCGCGATATAAGTAGGGAAAGGGCACTCCAGGCAGGGCAAGAAACAGTTGCCGGA
>JACADW010000259.1 GCA_013388445.1 Acidobacteriota bacterium
CGACCGGCCCGTGCAGGCAGTGCCGGTCGCATTCCGGTCGTCCTGGATACGGACATCGGGACCGACATCGACGACACCTGGGCTCTTGCGCTCCTGCTGGCGCTGCCGGAACTGGATCTGAAGCTGGTGGTGACCGATCACGGCAATACCGAGGCGCGTGCCAGGGTGGCGGCCAAGTTCCTGCAGGTTTCAGGCCGGGCCGACGTCCCGGTCGGAATAGGCAAGCGTACCAAGGCCTCACCCGTGCCGCAGAGTGAGTGGACTCAGGGCTACGACCTGCGCTCTTACCCCGGGGGTGTGCACGAAGACGGTGTCGGAGCGCTGATCGACATGATCATGAAGAGCAGGGAGACGATCACGCTGATTGTACTCGGGCCCGCCCCGAACATCCGGGAGGCGCTCGCTCGCGAGCCGCGGATTGTCAAGAAGGCCAGGGTTTTTGCGATGAGCGGCAGCGTGGACGTCGGCTACGACGGCAGCGCCAAGCCGGCGGCGGAATACAATGTGAAGGAAGATCCTGCGGCAACGAGAGCGATGTATGGGGCCGGTTGGGAAGTCACCATCGCACCGCTCGACACTGCCGGCACGATACGGCTCGTCGACGAGCGATACAAGCGTATCCTTGCGTGCCGGAAGCCGTCGGTCCGGGCGCTGATAGAGAACTACCGGATCTGGGCCGGCCGTGTGAACTGGACCAAGGTCAACCCCGAGGAGATGAGCTCGGTCCTCTTCGACACTCTCGCAGTCGCCCTTGTCCAAAGGCCGTCCTATTGCGCGATGGAAACAGTCGGCCTCGAGGTGACCGATGACGGGTTCACTCGCAGAAAAGACGGTGGAAGCCGCGTACGGGCCGCGCTTCGCTGGAAGGACCTCGATGGGTACGAAGAATGGCTGACGGCCCGCCTCACGCAGTAGACCCATTCCTCTGGTTTTGCCAGCGGGTGCCCAAGCCAGGCTTTCCGGTTGCCCAACGCAGGATAAACGTCTATAACTTCGACGCGTGAAAGGAGATCAGTCATGGAGCAGAAAGGCGACATCGCACTCATAGGGCTTGCCGTGATGGGGCAGAACCTCATCCTCAACATGAACGACCACGGTTATGCCGTCGTGGCCTTTAACCGGACGGTTTCCAAGGTGGACGATTTCCTGGCCGGCGCGGCAAGAGGGAGAGCCACGATTCTCGGTGCGCACTCTGTCGAAGAGATGATCGGTCTGCTGAAGAAGCCGCGCAAGATCATGTTGATGGTAAAAGCGGGGAAGGCGGTGGATGAGTTCATCGAGCTGCTGCTGCCGCACCTGGAGCAGGGTGATCTGATCATCGATGGCGGGAACTCGCATTTCCCGGACACTATCCGCCGCACGAAGTACCTCGCCGGCAAGGGAATCCTGTACATAGGCACGGGGGTTTCCGGAGGCGAGGAGGGTGCGCGCCACGGGCCGTCGATCATGCCCGGAGGGAATCCCCAGGCCTGGCCGCTGGTGAAGGACATCTTCCAGTCCATTGCGGCAAGAACCGCGGACGGCGATCCGTGTTGCGACTGGGTGGGCGAAGACGGGGCCGGCCACTACGTGAAGATGACGCACAACGGGATCGAATACGGCGACATGCAGCTCATCTGCGAGGCCTACCAGCTCATGCGGGAGGGCCTGGGGCTCAGCAACGCGGAGATGCACGAGGTCTTTTCGGAGTGGAACAAGGGTGAGCTGAACAGTTACCTGATAGAAATCACCGCCGACATTTTGGGCTTCAAGTATGAGAACGGCGGCTACGTCGTCGACAAGGTTCTCGACACCGCGGGCCAGAAAGGAACCGGCAAATGGACCGGCATCAATTCGTTCGAGCTGGGCGTGCCGGTGACTCTGATCGGCGAGGCCGTGTATGCGCGCTGCCTTTCGGCTCTGAAGGACGAACGCGTGGTCGCGTCAAAGATTCTTACGGGCCCCGCCACGAGATTCAAAGGGGACAAGCAGGCCATGGTGGAGGACATACGCCGGGCCCTGCTGGCCTCCAAGATCGTCTCCTACGCGCAGGGCTTCATGCTGATGAGAGAGGCCGCCGGCGAGTACAAGTGGAATCTGAACTACGGCGGAATCGCTCTGATGTGGCGCGGCGGGTGCATAATCCGGTCGGCGTTTCTTGGGAAGATCAAGCAGGCCTTCGACAAGAATCCCGCCTTGCTCAATCTGCTGCTGGACGACTATTTCAAGGGCGTGATGGAATCCTGCCAGCCTGCATGGCGGCGCGTCGTGGCCCTGGCGGTCGAGCTTGGAGTCCCGGTTCCGGCTTTTGCGACGGCGCTGGCTTTCTACGATGGCTACCGCAGCGAGCGGTTGCCTGCGAATCTGCTTCAGGCGCAGCGGGACTACTTCGGGGCGCACACCTACGAGCGCGTTGACCGACCGCGCGGCCAGTTTTTCCACACCAACTGGACCGGCACCGGCGGCAGCGTCTCCGCCTCGACTTACACGGTTTGAGACAGGAACATGCCGCCCAGGCGGCGAGCCGGGCGGAGGTTCGCAGGCCGATCATGCTATCCCGTGGAGCCGAATGGCGGGGGCCGCCGGTCTGGCGGTGCTGGGCCATGCAACGGAGGGTTTTGGAGCGTACGCAGCAGGAACGGTGCTGAGAGACCTTCAGTTTTTCCGGCTTGCCGCCGATAAAGCAGGTGGGCAGTCGAGAACGCTTCGGCTGGCTGGTTTTGTGAGGGGAGCCTGCCGCCGGGGTCCTCCTTCGAGGCTGCCCTTTTCTGTTGTTGCAGCGCATCCCGGAATTCCTTGTGTCGCGGATCCCCGCTGCAGTGCGGAGGCCAGACCGCACGGGTCGGTCGGCCGCCCGGATCCGTCGCTTCTCTCCGGCCCGTGTTGCGCGCTTCGGCTCCCGAAGGCCCGCGCGAACCGCACCGGAAAACGGCTCCGCCTGTCCGATATCCCATTGGGGGAGTTTCGCTTGACAGTCCAGAAGACGGACGATTAAGATTTCGCGCGGCGCCCGCTGGAGCGCCCGCGAAGTACGGCAGGCCGTTCTTCCCGAAGCCACCGGATGACCAAGAAATCGAACACCATCGAGATCAGCATAGGGAGTGCGCTCGAATATCTGGACCTCGTACAGACGGTCTCGGATTGCATCACCGGCTTCATGGGCTTCGACGAGGACGCCGCCCACTGGATCGGCATGTCCGTGCGCGAATCAGTGACGAACGCGATCCAGCACGGAAACAAGCTGGATCTGAACAAGAAGGTGGATATAAGATTCGAAGTGTCCCTTGAGCAGCTGGACGTCTATGTCGGAGATCAAGGGGGAGGCTTTAACTTTGATGACCTGCCCAGCCCTCTCGATCCGGAAAACCTGCTGAAGCCGAGCGGACGTGGTATCTTTTACATCCGGTCGTTCATGGATCTGGTGGAATTCCGGCAGCTCGCCGGTGGAGGCACGGAGGTCCACATGGTCAAGAAAATACCTTCAAACCAAGGAGACTGATATGAAGATCGAGA
Organism: Acidobacteriota bacterium; assembly: GCA_013388445.1. Classification (GTDB taxonomy): domain Bacteria; phylum Acidobacteriota; class UBA6911; order UBA6911; family UBA6911; genus JACADW01. Next base: position 3,493 of record JACADW010000259.1, read on the forward strand.
CTCGCACCGTTGGGGATGTTTACATTCTGGATTGCAGTGGCAAGATCACCCTCGGCGAGGGTACGATGGCCATCCGCAACACCGTCCGGGATATTCTCAAGAGCGGCGGAAGAAAGATCATCCTCAACCTGGCGGATGTGAACTACATCGACAGTTCCGGGATCGGTGAGCTCGTCAGCTCCTTCACCACCGTGACGAACCAGGGTGGGAAGCTGAAGCTGCTGAACCTGACCAAGAAGATCCAGGAGCTCCTCCAGATTACCAAGCTCCTGACGGTTTTCTCCGTCTACGACGACGAACGGGCTGCTGTTGCCAGCTTCTAACGGAAGAACCTGTCGAGAGGGACGATCTTGGAGAGGTCGTTGACCACGACAAAGCCCATCAGGAGGATCAGGAAGACGAATCCGACCTGAACGATTCTCTCCTTCAGAGCCATGCTCAGATCCCTGCGGATCAGGGCCTCGACAGCGAGGAGTGCGATCACGCCGCCGTCCAGAATCGGGATCGGCAGCAGATTGAACACGCCCAGCTGCAAGGTGATCAACGCCAGGAAGCTGAGGAAGACGCGGACGCTGCCTGTCCGGGCAGCGTCCCCTGAGATCCTCGCGATCTCGAGTGGTCCCGAGATCGTTTTCACGGAAGCCGACCCTGTAAAAATCCTGCCAATGATCTTGAAGGTGAGCGCTGCCATCTGGAGGTTGCGCTGCAGCGACTCGCGCAGCGCACCCAGCACGCCGTACTTTTCCAGATCCATGGGGACGTCGGGGATGAAGCCGATCAGTCCTCTGCCGTCCTCCTCAGCCGGAGTTATCCTGAGCCGGTGCAACTCGGCGTCCTCACCCGGCGGTCCGGCGGCGGCCTGACCCGTCGAGCCTGAGCCCTTCGAGCGCCTCACCTCGAACATGAGAGGGATACCCGTGCTCTCCGAGATCAGGGTGAGTATCTCGTCATAGCCTTCCGCCCTCCGCCCGTTACCCTCCACGGACAGGATCTCGTCGCCGGCCTTGAGCCCGGCAGCCTGAGCCGGCGAATTGGGGCTTACCACCGCCACCACGGTCCTGGGCAGCCTGAACTTGAGTCCCACGGCCTGCGGTGTCACCGGGCCGCTCGGCGGAGGTCCCATTCTCAGCTGCAGTTCCTGGGAACCCCGCTGAACCAGTATCTCAAGGGCATCTCTCGGAGCCGTGGCCAGGGCGATTTCCATCTCCTCCCACGTACCGACTCGCGTCCCCCGCACCGACAGGATGCGGTCGCCGGACTGCAGGCCGGCGCGACGCGCGATGGAGTTGGCCGCAATCGGGCCCACGATCGCCGGTTCCTTGAGATACCTGGGAACGCGGATGCCCTCGATGTAGGATGCGGTGACAAGTGCTACGGCCAGCGCGATGTTCATCGCGGGTCCGGCGATCGCCACGAGGAAGCGATGCCACTTGGAGTGGGAGAGGAACTCATCCGGTGCTCCCTTGCGCTCTTCGTCGAATGCCTCACCCGCCATCTTGACATATCCGCCGATGGGGATGGGGCTGATGCGGTATTCAGTCCCGCCGCGTGTGACGCCGACCAGTCTGGGGCCGAATCCGATGGAGAAGACGAGGACCCGGATCTTCAGCAGCTTGGCCATCGCGAAGTGGCCGAATTCGTGTACTGTGATCGTTATTCCCAGCACTATGATGAACGCCAGGATTGTCAGCATCATGTGTCGCTCTTCCTCTCCCCCTCTCAGACGCCGGTAATGATCGCTCAGATTCCCCGCAAGTCCAAGTGCTATTCAGTCCCCCAACCCGGGCGAGCCGGAACCGAAGCAGGTTCTGCCTTCCGTTAATGTTGTTATAGTATGTGAGTGCCGTCAGTCATCGGCTTCGCGATCAGCGATGCCGGCATGCGCTTGACCTTCGTTACGCCTCCCTCCAGTCGTTCGTAATCCGCCTTGGCCGGTAATTCCAGATCCCAGGCAGGAAGCAAGTGGGACTGCAGCTCGCTTTGGAGCCGAGGATTGAATGCCGATGGCTCGCAGCGCTCGCGCAAACCGGTTGCATCTGATAATGCACTTCTTGCTTGAAACGGCGATGGGCTGACCTCTAAGGGACTGGCCACGGGGCTCGGCGCAGCATCCGGCAGCGGCTTGTGTCCTGCGAGGTCTGCGCCGCGGGCGGAAGATAAGCCTCGATGGGCTCGGGCTAGGTGCGCGCTGCTGCGCAGCTCTTTCCATGGGTCAATGCAGCTGCTGCCTCCCTTGCCCAGGCATCAGCCTTCAGGACCGCCTCCAGAGATGAGGCGTCTACCACCCGGTGAGCTTCAAGGACCGCTTCTATGATGGCGGGGATTTCGGGGAGGGGGATCTGCCGTGCGAGGAATGCCTCGACGGCCACCTCATTCGCTGCGTTCAGCGCTGCCGGAGCAGTACCTCCGGTCCTGAGCGCCCTGTAGCACAGCCCCAGACTCCTGAACTTCTCCAGGTCCGGCTCGTGAAACTCGAGGCGGGCCATCTGCCGGATGTCCAGGGACGGGAGCGGGGAGATCCAGCGTTCGGGATAGGTGAGCGCATACTGGATAGAAATGCGCATGTCCGTGGGGCCGAGTTGGGCCAGGACCGAGCCATCCACGAATTCCACCATGGAATGGACGATGCTCTGCGGATGCACGGCGACCCGGATCGAGTCGGCGGGGATGCCGAAGAGCCATGCGGCTTCGATGACTTCCAGTCCCTTGTTCATCATGGTGGCAGAGTCAATCGTGATCTTCCTGCCCATTCTCCAGGTCGGGTGTGCGAGCGCCTGCTCCGGCGTCACCGCTGCGAGGTCTTCCGGCGGTGTCTCACGAAACGGGCCGCCGGAGGCGGTCAGAATCAGCCTGCGCACTTCATCCCTCCTGCCGCCGCGGAGGCATTGGTGGATCGCGTTGTGCTCGCTGTCCACGGGGAGTATCTCCACCCGCCTTTCCCTTGCTTTCGCCATCATGACCTGTCCGGCCATGACCAGCGTTTCTTTGTTGGCCAGGGCTACGCTCTTGCCGCTTTCCAAGGCCCTGTAGGTCGGGAGCAGTCCGGCGGCCCCGGTGATCGCAGACAGGACCAGGTCGGCCTGCGGGTGGCACGAGACTTCGATGATGCCTTCGCCGCCGTGAACGAATCGGGTCCGGCCCAGCGGATAGCCGCGCCCGCGCAGCAGCGACTGCAACTCGCGGGACCCCCTGTCGCTGCCACAGGAGACTACTTCCGGACAGACGGCTTCAACCTGGTCGGCCAGCAACGCTATGTTCTTTCCTCCGCTCAGTCCGACAACCCGAAAGGCGTGCTTGAAACTGGCCACAACCCGGAGC
>JACADW010000260.1 GCA_013388445.1 Acidobacteriota bacterium
GAGTAACCCGTGATGCGCTCTCCAGCCTTGTTCAAGGCGGTAATGTTGCCTTCCAGGTCGGAAGTGAAGACTATCTCATGCGGGGTTTCGAAAAGTTCGCGGTACCGCTCTTCCATCGCGCGCCGCAATTCCTCGGAGCGGTGCCTCTCCGACGCGTCGCGCAGGATTGCGATGCAGCCGGCGACGGCGCCGGAGCCGTCCCTCAGAGGAGAGTATCGGCCGTCGAAGCGACCCTGTCTCCCTGTCAGCGCAGAATGGAAAGGCCGGGCTTCCGTGGTGGTCGTGCGGCCCTGCAAGGCCTCGAAGAGGTGAATGTCATCCCCGGTCTCTCTCAAAAAAGGCAGAAGATCGACCAGATTCAGTCCGAGCGCGGCTTTCTCATCAATACCGAAGATCCGCGTCATCGCCGCGTTCCACCCGGTGACGATCAAGCCCCTGTCCGTCAGCGCGATCCCATCGAGGCTGGCGTCCATCAGCTGCCGTACAAGATGGTCGGCGCCCGGCGGCCGCGCTTCCTCCGAGACCGGCACTGCAAGGGATTCCGCCTGCGCAGCAAGCTCGCCTGCCGGGTGCAGCATCAGCGTCTGCAGCTCGACGATCTGCCGGCGCAGCGGCTCCATCGCTTCTGCAAACGCACTGCTCTCCACAGGCGGTATCACCGTCATGTTGCTCATGGAAGCCAGGCCAAGTCTAAACCTTATTCTAGCACAAAATCCCCGCACCAATATTGGGGACGCTTTCCTATTTTTCGGACAGCATTTCATCGGGAACTGCTATCCGGCCCGGAAATAGGGAAGCGTCACCATTTTCCCAATTTCCGGCTTGCAGGATGGCGGACTCTGCGGTATGGATCACAAGCCAGGGGGACTTTCTCATGAGAATCACTCGTCTGTTATGGACGGCCGCGGCCGGCATTTCTCTATCCGTTCCCGCGCTCGCCAAGGAAGAGAAGATGAAGCCCGAGGAGCTTGTCGCGAAACATGTTGCCTCCATCGGGTCGGCGGCCGCGCTCTCTGCGGCTGCGAATCGGTCCATCACGGGCACCACCCAGCTGATCTTCCGCCTCGGCGGCCACGGACAGCTGAAAGGGCCGACCCGCATTGTCTCGGAGGGCCGCAAGATATACCTGGGCATGATGTTCGCCGCCCTGGATTACCGTTCTGACCAGTTTTCTTTTGACGGGAGTAAGGTCGAAGTCAGCCAGCTGGCGCCGGGACGCCGCTCACAGATCGGCATGATCGTCTATCAGAACGACTTCTTCCTCAAAGAAGGGCTTCTGGGCGGCGCCATGACGACAGCCTGGGCCTTGCTCGATGTCGCCGGCCGGCAACCCAAATTGAATTACGCGGGGCTCAAGAAGATGGAGGGCAGGCAGCTTCACGAGCTCCGATACAGGGCCAGGAAAGGGGCAGGAGACTTTCAGATCGCCCTGTATTTCGAACCGGAGACTTTCCGCCACATCTATACGACCTACCGGCTGGTCATTCCCGAGAGCATGGCGGCCCGTCCCGAGGCGTCCGCGGGGCAGCAGCGCACGATCGTGAGTCTCCGGGAAGGATTCTCCGACTTCGCGCCGGTCGATGGGTTGACACTTCCATTTTCCTACAAACTGGTTCTCACGATCGAAGGGCAGGGCGGATCTTCGATCACAGAATGGGATTTTCACGCCGACCGTATCCTCCACAGCCGGGAACTGGAGCCGGGCGCTTTCGCCATCCGATAGGCGCTCCGGTGACCGGGGCGAACGGGGCCCCGGCCGGCGTCGCCGGGCATCGTGGGCCCGTGGCGCTCTTCAGCCGCCCTCCGGGCGTGGGGCACTGGTCGGGCAGCCACGTTTGCTCTCGACCAACGGGCCGCTTATCGCACGATTTTAAGGGCTCGTTGCCGGGCCCGATCGCGTACAGCCGGGCCTGACGTCCTGGTGCCGGTTTTCTGCCCCGCCGGGCGGGATGGCCGGAAAGCACAACCGGCGCCTGCCCGGCGCCTCACCATGCCCGCCCACTGGTCAAGGTCGGTGCGTCGCTGGTATACTGATGGCTGCTTCGGGACGGGCGGGTGTGCCTAATTTTTCTCTGGTCAGGGGTTATGCCGGACTCGAGCGGTTTTCCGACCGTTGGTGCCGGCTGTGGGGTATGGTATGGGTAGCGCGCATCTGAAATTCATCCTCGGCGGAATCATCGTTCTGGTTGCGCTCGGATGGCTGGGTTTCGTCGGGTTTCAGGAAAGCAAGTCTTACTACATAACGGTCGACGAGTACGCGGCGATGAAGAACGACCTGCAGGGGAAGTCCCTCAAGATCGCAGGCGACGTTGTTGAAGGCTCCATCGACCGCAGCAAGCCCCAGATGGAGTTCGTCATTTCGCACCATGGACAGGATCTGAAGGTGCGTTATGTCGGCAGAGCCGTGGTACCCGACACGTTCAAGGGAGGCGCGAAGGCTGTAGTGGAAGGAACCGTTTCGGACGACGGCGTGCTGTTGGCGCGTCATATCGAGGCGAAATGCGCCTCCAAGTACGA
>JACADW010000152.1 GCA_013388445.1 Acidobacteriota bacterium
GCTGCGTGCCGTCAGCGGCGGGTCTAGGGGTGCTGGCAGGGGGGGCGGGCGGGAGAGGTGCCGTCGGTGGCAGGCTCGTCGTCTCCGGCAATTTCCTCGGGATCTGGCGAGGTTCGACAATCGGCTGGGAGGGCGGGAGATAGACGACCTGTGTGTCACCTGCGGCAGCAGCCGCGCCCGGGGCGGCCGGAGACGGTTGGACCGGTTCGCCGGCGCCCGGCACGGGACGGACGGGCGGCACAGCGGGTGTCACATCCTGGGCGGACTTCTTCGGCTCCTCACTCCAGCGAACGGGGATCCTGGGGTAGACCTTCGGTCCTGATGCAGCCCTTGCGGCTTTCTCCCAATCATAGGTGTTTGCCCGGAGCGTGGCGGCCGATGGCGCACGCATGGCGGAGGGGCTGCTTAGAACGGCCACCGTTCGCCACGCGCGCTTGTCAATCTGGTCCCCTGACTGCGCGGCAGGGGTACGAAACCAGTGCGCGATGCCAGGACCGAGAAGCCAGGGATAGGCGATCAGGACCTGCACAGCGGCGAGGTGAGCCAGACAGCTCGCGGCCAGAGAGACAAAATACCGCTTCGTCGGAGGCCGCCGCTGCTGCTGCGAAATGGCGAATTCGAACATCCTTGCCCCTGCCGTCCTGTTACACTCGAAGTATAGGGAACGGCTCTAACGCCTGTCAAACTCGCGTGCCTGAGCCCTCTCGGCGTGTTCGTGTATCTGAAGAGCAAGGTCGAGCGCGCGGATGGCTTCCTCTCCCGGACATTCCACCGGACCGCGCCCCTGCACAGCCGCGACGAAAGCCTCGAGTTCCAGGCGCAGAGGTTCCTGGTGCGGAGGGGTGATCCTGTAGCTGCTGATCTTCGGCGTGCTTTGTCCCACCGCCTCGCCGAGGCTGAAAACCGAGACATCCTGGCGTGTGTAATCCAGCGATATGTAGTGTTGGCTCTGGAAGAGTCTCAGCTTCCGGATCTTCTCCATGGAGACCCGGCTCGCCGTCACATTGGCGACGCAGCCGTTGCTGAAGCGGATCCTGGCATTGGCGATGTCTATGCGCCGGGAGAGAATCGCTATCCCGACCGCGTCCACGTATGTGACGGGGAAGGGCACCAGCAGGGAGATTATGTCGAGATCATGAATCATCAGGTCCAGGATGACGTCGATATCCAGGCTGCGGGGAGCGAAGAGACCCAGCCGATGGGCTTCAAAGAAGCGCGGGTCGTTGACGATGCCCCGAAGCGCACGGACGGCCGGGTTGAAGCGTTCCAGGTGCCCGACCTGGAGCACGCGGTCGTTGCGCTTCGCTGCGGCGACGAGGCTCTGCGCGGCATCGATCGAACCGCTGATCGGTTTTTCCACCAGGACATGGACACCCTCGTTCAGGAAGCTCTCGCCGATTGGCGCGTGCGTCGTGGTAGGCGTCGCGATACTGACGGCGTCCACCTTGCCGAAGAGCTCGCGGTGATCCGTGAATATCGTTGCTCCCAGGGGCACGCCGATCTCGGCGGCACGCCCGGGCATGCTGTCCACGACGCCCACCAGCTCGACCTGCGGGAGGGATGCGTACACACGCGCGTGATGCTGGCCAAGCGCCCCGACGCCGACGACGCCTACTCGTATCCTGTCCAAGGTTTTCCCCGCGCGTTTTCCGTCAAGCCTGAGATCACTCCCCCGGCGCCACTCCCACGACGGCGATACCGTGCTCGTCAGCGAGGCGCACGAACTCATCCTTGTCCACTACGAGCGTCCGGTGTGCATCCAGAACAAGTGCCGTCGCTCCGGCATCGATCATGAGCCGAATAGTGGGCACACCGACGACGGGGACGTCGAACCGCATGTCCTGGTTGGGCTTGCTCACTTTGATCACCGTCAGGTTCCTCCGGCTCACCAGTTCGCCGGCCCGGCGAATGACGGCGTCCGTCCCCTCCATGGCTTCGACCGCGACCACGGCTTTGTCCCTGACCACGATGGTCTGTCCGATATCCATCAAGGCGATCTTCAAGGCAATGGGACGGCCGTAGTCGACGTCGGCCTGTTCTCTGCTGTTCAATCCCCGCCGGGTCAGCTGCCCTTCAGGGGCCATGTGCCTGCGGATCAGGCATGTTGAGTCGACGAGCTCGATGCCCTCCTGCGCCAGTGCCTCGGCGACGCCGCCGATCAGCGCATCGGTGTTTTTCTGCTTCAGGCCGGCGAGCATGCGCAGCATCCTCAGGTCCGGCGGGGCGGGCCCGAAGATCTGGACATGCCGCACCTGTCCGGCCATGATGGCCTTGCGGACGCCCTCCTTGCGGAAGAGGCGGATGAGGCTGCCCAGCTGGCCGAGCCCCAACCAGTGCACCGGGAAGCCGCAGGATTCGATTTCCGGGAAAGTCTCTTCCTTTATGGCTGCGACGACGAACTCGACATTCTGTTCGCGGGCCGATTCCAGAACCAGGAAAGGGAACCTGCCGTTGCCGGCGATCAGACCGTACTTCTCGGAGGTGGTCATCAGGCAGGACCGTGCGTCAGCGGATGAACCCACGCTGTGACGTCTCAATGAAACCGATCAGGATTCCGACTTCGGGCGCCGTCCAGTCGCGCTCGCGCGCCTTGGCAAGCGCATCGCTGGTATTGAGCCCGGACCGAAACAGGATCCGGTACGCCTGCTTCAGCTCTTCGATGGAGGTTTCGGGAAGACCTCGCCGCTGCAATCCGACGGTATTGATGCCGTAGATCTTCGCCTCGTTTCGGTCTCCGACAGTCTTGATATAGGGAAGCGCATCCCGCGTGATGACCGAGAAACCTCCGATGAATGCATGCGGCCCGACCCTGCAGAACTGGTGTACGGCGGAAAAGGCTCCGACTGTTGCGCAGTCCGCGACGGTAACGTGGCCGGCCAGTGTCGCGGCGTTCGCCATGATGACGCCGTTGCCCACATGGGAGTCGTGCGCGACGTGGCTGTAAGTCATGAAGAAGCTGCCGTCCCCTACTGTGGTCTCGCCGCCTCCGCCCACGGTGCCCCTGTTCAGGGTCACGAACTCCCGGAACACGTTTCTCTCGCCGATGCGCAAGCGGGCCTGCTCGCCGCGGTATTTCAGGTCCTGTGGGTCGCTGCCGACCGAGCAGTAGCTCGAGAAGCGACAGCCGCGTCCGACGATGGTGTCGCGGTGGATGTGCACGTAAGCCTCGAGAACCGTTTCCGGCTCGATCCGGACATCCGGTCCGATGATGCAATAGGGGCCCACCTCTACGTCGGCGGCGATTTCCGCCCGAGGATCGATGATGGCAGTTGGATGGATTCCCATGGTCTTGTTGTGCAGCCGGTGCCGGCGGCGGAGGATGAATCCTCAGGTCCGGTCGACCACGGCGCAGGAGAGATCGGCCTCTGCGACCAGGGTGCTGCCCACGAAAGCTTTGCCCCTCATCTTGAAGTATCGACCCCGGCGCCTGAGCACGCCGACCTCCAGCCGGAGCTGGTCGCCGGGGACTACCGGCTGGCGGAACCTGCAGTTGTCGATGCCGGAGAAGTAGACCAGCTTTGAATGCCGGTCCTCGTCGCGCAGGAAGAGCAGTATGACGCCCACCTGCGCCAGCGCTTCGACGATCAGGACTCCCGGCATGACCGGGTGTTCCGGGAAATGACCCTGAAAAAAGTGCTCGTTTATCGTGACATTTTTCAGCGCCACTGCTCTGGTCCAACCGTCAGTTTCGAGGATCCTGTCGACCAGCAGGAAAGGATACCGGTGTGGAATTGCCCCGAGGACCTCCTGGATTCCGCTGATCGATGCGCCTTTCTCCATCGCGTGTCCCCGACAGGACGTTCCAGTGAGAAGCAGGAAACGGCAGAGGAAAACGTCCCCCGTCCAACCCCCGCTCGCCGCTCAGGGTGTCTTCGCCGGAGCCGCGGCAGGGGGCTTTGCGGCCGTGGCCGGATAGGCCGCATTGTATGCCCTGATCACTTCATCCGTGATCACAAGGCCGGGTTCAATGTAAGCATCGCGTGAGGGATTGATATAAAGGATCGCGCTGAGTCCCTTCTCCCTTGCCATCTTCTCAATTATCGGCAGCATCTTCCTGCCGATCGCGTTGGTTGCGCGCACGCGGCGGCTGTCGATTTCCTTCTGAGTATCCTGCTGAAATCTCTGCAGAAGGGTGTCCTTGCCCTCGATCTGGTCCTCCAGGTCAGCCCGGGCTTCATCGGTGAGCTTCGGGCCCTGCACGTTGAGCTGGTTCCTGAGGGTCTCCACTTCCTTTCGCAGCTGCTCGAGTTCACTGTTCTTCTTGTCGACGAACTTCTGGACCTCGCCGAACGCCTGTTTGCCATCCTCGCAGCTCAGCATGGCCTGCTCGAGGTTCAGCCAGGCTATCCTGGCAGGACCGATGATGGCCGGCGCCGCGGGCTGGATTTGAGACGGCTGAGCCTGGCTCGCGGCGGGAGCCTGGGCCCACAGGGCCACCGGGATCAGCAGAGAGGTGACGAGCAAACCCAACAGAATTCTCTGATGCATCGGGCATCTTCTCCTTTTATTACCTTCGCGGCCGGACGCAGGATCCGGCTTCGAGTCCTGTGCTGGACCGGTGCTGCGGTATCCGTGAAACCGGGTCCTTGCGGTCTGACTCGGATCCCGCTCCGGGGTCGTAAGGTCGGAGGGGTGGAGCCCGCACCGGCGAGCCCCCGCACAGCTGCAACGGTCCCACGGTGCCTGCGGTCAGGTTCAAAATCAAAAATGCTACTATATGTTGCGCCGAAAGGCCAAGGGGAATCAGAAGCTGCGCCCAATGGTGAACTTGACGTCTCTGCGTGCTTCATGGGCGGTGATGGCCGTGGTGCCGACATTCACTGTGCCTGAGAATATCTGCGGATTGTAGGCGAAGATCAGCCGGAAGGGAGCGCTGATCACCGGGAGCATGAACTGGATCTCCACGCCTGTGGAACCCCGAGCCACATTGTTGGTGGACTTGATCAGCTCGACCGAACCAATACCCATGCTGCCGAGCCCGCCCAGCCTGGATACGCGGTTGATGCCCACATCGTAGAAGGCTGCCATGGAGAGCGGTCCGGCGATGGGGATGCGGTATTCGAAGTTGACCAGCCCCATCGTGTCTCCCCCGACGGAGATAACGTTCCTGTTGATCTTGGGCAATCCCGTGTTGAGATCGACGATGGCCCTTCCCTGGTCGTCTACAAGTGGCGCGGACGAGATGGCCAGGGGGCTGATCGACCGGATGTCGAAGCCGCGTATCGTGGTTTCGCCGCCGATGAAAAACCGGTCAAAGAACGGGACTGCGGAGTTGTTGTAGGCCTGGACATATTCGCCCAGGAGCCTGAACCCAAACGTGTTTCGCCCCTTGCTGATCCATTTGTCGGCGAAGAACTTCCGGTATTCGACAACGGGCCGGATCATGCTGAAATCACCGCCGAAAACACCGCCGGCGATGGAGACCGACAGCGTCACGCTTGAGCCGCGGGTCGGATTGAAGTAGTGGTTGGTCGTGTTATAGGACAGCATCGGGGTCACTTCACTTCGGATGATACCGCGGGCAGCCGCCTCGGCATCGCCGCCCGGCACGAATCCCACCAGCTGTCCGTACGCGAAGTCCTTGAATCCCTCGGCGACTCTGCCGATGCCGATCTTCTGGAGCGTGTAGCTGCCGCCGAAACGCCAGAAAGAGAGGCGGAACGGCCGTGAGAATGTAAGTGTCGCCCCGGTGGTCCGCCGGGTGAACAGTTCGAGCGGGTCGCCTCCGGCGAGACTTGCCAGCCCGAAGATACTGTAAGTATCGAAACGATAGCGCTGGTTGTAGACCGAGGCGCCGAATGTCCAGCGGGTATCCAACAGGTAAGGTTCCGTAAAGGCCGCGACGAAGTCGGTGGTCCGTGTCCCCGCAAGAACGCTCAGTTCCAGACTTTCACCCTTGCCCATGAAGTTGTTGGTGGTGTAGTTGAACCCGATGAAGCTGCCCGAGATCCCGCTGGCGCCCCCTGTGACTCCGATCGACTGTTGGCTCTTCTCCTTGAGCTTGACCGCGATGTCCACCTGTCCGGTCTTTTCGTCGGGTTTCACTTCGTAGTCCTTCTCCTCTATCTTGTCGAAGAAACTGAGCTGGTTGAGTCGGAGAACTGACGTGTCGAGCGCCGCCGTGCTGAACGTCCGCCCTTCCTCGAGGATGAACTCGCGGCGGATGACCTTGTCCCGCGTCTTGGTGTTCCCCGTGAAATTGATGCGGTGTACGGTGAACTGGGTGCCGGGCTCGAACCTCAATTTGAGGCTGGCGGTCTTCTTCTGATCGTCAAAAACCTGCTCCGGCAGGTAAGACCAGTTGATATAGCCGAAGTTCCCGTAGAGCTTCTTGAACTCTTCGAGTGTGTCCTTGACCTTCTTGAAGTTGAAGGTGTCGCCGGGATTGAGGCCGAACGCCTGCGCCAGGGCCTCGCACTTGAAGACACCGCAGTTTTCGATCGAGATCTCCCCTACTTTGTACAGGTCGCCGGCGTCGATCGGGATCTCGACCAGGAACTGGTCCTTTGTCTTCCGGAACATCGGGATCAATCCTCGGGAGCCCTCGAAGATGCGGACGACCGGCTCGCCCACCTGGACCTTCAGGTATCCGTGCTGCTTGTAAAAGGCCTTCAGATTCATTTCGATGTCGGCTTCCAGCTTCCCCTTGTGATACTTGTCTGTCCCCTTGAACATCGAGATCAGGCCGCGCTCCTTGGTTAGCTTGAGCGCACCCTGCAAGTCGCCATCCTTGAATATCTTGTTTCCGGCGAAGCGGATCTGGCCGATGCGGACCTTCGGCCCCTCTTCCATTATGAAGCGGACCCGCACGGCCGAGGGCGGAATGTTCTCGATTTCGGTTCTCACCGTTCCGAGCGGCTTGCCGTTGAGCTCCATCAGGTTTTTCAGCGTGCGCTCGGCGGCCCTGATCTTGGCAGGATCGTACTGGCTGTCGACCGTCAGGCCGACCTTACGTTCTTTGAACTGCTCGAGGATGTTGGACTCCGTGAAGGACTTGTTCCCTTCGTATTTGATGTCCCGGATCAGGGGTTTTTCCTTCACGACAAAGGTGACAATCTTGCCGGTGTCGCCGTCACGCTCCGAGATCTCGATATTTTCGAAGAAATTGGCTTTGTAGAGCGCGCGCAGGTCCAGTTCGAGGCGATTCTCATCGAAGACGTCGCCGGGTCTCGACTGGATGTAGAAGCGGATGGTGTCCTCCGGTATGCGCCGGTTGCCGCGAATGTCGATTCTCTCGATCATGGGCCGCTGATCCTGCTGGGCGGGGACGGGCAGGCCGGACAGCACAAACGCTATAAGGATCGACGATGCCGATGGGATCAAGTGAGACACCCTATGTTCCGTCCGGCGCTGGATATAGCCCCGGCGCCCGAAGCGCGAAAAGAGCATATGCTAAACGAATCCGGCAGGCAAATCCAGCCGCCTGCTCGTTCTAGACGCCCGCACAGAGGTGAGTGTTCATATTTATTTGCTGTGCGGAACGGGACTTGGAGCCTCGAGCCTGACTCCATTCCCGACGGGGTGTCCGGCAGGCACGTAGGCAAGACTGTCTCCGTCGAGGTAAATCTCCAGGCAGGTGTCGGGCTCGAAATGGCTCTGGATGAGAGCCTCCGAAAGCGGATCTTCGATGTACTTTTGGATCGCCCGGCGCAGCGGGCGGGCTCCGTAGGAACGGTCCCTGCAGGTCTTCTCGACAATCCATTTCCGTACTTCCGGGCGGAGCGCCACGGAGATCTTCTTCTGCCGCAGGACGTCATTCACCTGGACAATCAGTAGATCGACGATCTGTTCAAGGTCCGCGTCCGTGAGAGAGTCGAAGAGGATGATCTCATCCAGCCGGTTGAGGAACTCGGGATTGAACGTCCGCTTCACTTCCTCCTGAATCATCTCCTCGGTCTTCTTCTGGTCCGCCTCACTCGTGGTGCGGAAGCCCAGATGACCTCGTTTTTCAAGGAAGCGCGCTCCTATGTTTGAAGTCATGATGATGATGCAATTCTTGCAGTCGACCGTATTCCCGAGCGAATCCGTCAGCTGGCCGTCCTCGAAGACCTGCAGCAGGATATTGTAGACATCGGGATGCGCCTTCTCGATCTCATCGAGCAGAAGGACGGAATACGGGCTTCGCTTGATCTTTTCCGTCAGCTGTCCGCCCTCCTCATGACCCACGTAGCCGGGCGGTGATCCGATGAGTTTGGAGACCGAATGCTTCTCCATGTATTCGGACATATCGAGACGGATCATTGCGCTCTCGGTCCCGAAGAGGAAAGCTGCCAGCGAGCGTGCCAGTTCGGTCTTGCCGACGCCTGTCGGTCCGAGGAAGAGGAAGGATCCCACCGGGCGTTTCGGCGATTTGAGGCCCGCGCGCGAGCGCCGGATGGCTTTGCTGAGCGCACTTATCGCGCGATCCTGGCTGATCACTCGTTTGTGGAGCTCCTCCTCCATTCTCAGGAGCTTGGACATCTCCTCCTCGTGGATAGAGGTGATCGGTATGCCGGTCCACTTGGCGATCACCTCCTCGATGTCCTCTCTCGTGACTCTGAGCGGGGCGTTGGTCTTCAACTTCCAGCGCTCGCGCACGACCTGCAGGTTCTCCTGCTCCATCTCCTCTTCGAGGCGATACCTGGCGGCCTTTTCGAACTCCTGGGCTGAGATGGCGTTTTCGATGCGTCCGTCGATCACCCGGATCCGGCGCTGGATGTTGATCATGTCCTCAGGGATCGAAGTCGCGCGGAGCTTGACCCTGGCCCCTGCCTCGTCGATAAGATCAATGGCCTTGTCGGGCAGGAACCGGTCAGAAATGTACCGGTGGGAGAGGTAGACGGAGGCTTCCAGCGCCTCGTCGGTGTACTTGAGGTGGTGAAAGCTCTCGTACTTTTCCTTGATGCCGTATAGGATCGTGATCGTCTCCCTCTCCGAGGGCGGGGAAACCTTGATGGCCTGGAAACGACGTTCCAGCGACCTGTCCTTCTCGATGGATCTCCGGTACTCGTAAGGGGTTGTCGAGCCGATGCACTGGATCTCGCCGCGCGAGAGAGCCGGTTTCAGGATATTGGCGGCATCGAGCGACCCTTCCGCCGAACCAGCCCCCACCAAAGTATGGAGTTCATCGATGAAGACGATGAGGTTGCGGTTCTCGACGAGCTCCTTCATGATGGTCTTCAGCCGCTCCTCAAACTGGCCGCGGTATTTTGTCCCGGCAACGATCAGCGAGATGTCGAGCGCAAGGATGCGCTTATCCATGAGTGCAGGCGGGACCCGCCCGTCGACGATCCTCTGTGCCAGGCCCTCGACGATGGCGGTCTTCCCGACGCCGGGTTCTCCTATCAGCACCGGGTTGTTCTTGGTCCGGCGGCTGAGAATCTGAATCATCCGCTCGATCTCTGTCTCCCTTCCGATCAGCGGGTCGAGCATGCCGTTCAGAGCCGCCTCGGTCAGGTCACGCGAGAATTCGACGAGGCTCAGCGCCTCCTTTGCCCGGCCCTGCGCATGCCGGTCGGAGGAGCCGCGGCCCAGCTCCTCGCGGATGGCATTGAGCCTCAGGCCCCGCTCGCGCAGGATTTCAGCGGCCACCGATCTCTCCTCGCGCAGAAGCCCCATCAGCATATGCTCAGTTCCGATATGCTTGTGCCCGAGGCGGTCCGATTCCTCCGCGGCCGCATTCAAGACACGCTTGCACTCGTCCGAAAAGGGCAGATCGACTGAGGTCGACACCTTCTCTCGGATCACGGTCCGCCCCTCGATCTCCTTGCGGATGCTCTCAATAGAGGAGTTCGCCTTGGGCAGGAACCTCTGGGTGAGGTTCTTGTCCTCCCGGATCAGGCCGAGGAGGAGGTGCTCGGTCTCGATAAGCGGGCTCCCGAACTGGCTGGCCTCATAACGTGCGAAGAAGATGACGCGCCGCGCTTTTTCTGTGTACCTTTCAAACATCCGAAGCTCGATTCATGGTTTGCGATTCCTATTATACGGACGCCACCCTCCGGTGACCAGTGACCATTATTTGGGGGACCGTGAGCCGCAGCCGGCGGATTGCGCGGTTCGGGCGCGCCACTCTGTCACC
>JACADW010000245.1 GCA_013388445.1 Acidobacteriota bacterium
CTCTTGGGATTCCTGGGATTCCCACCCTTCGCGCTCGAGTGCTGGATCCTCTACCATCTGTTCGCCGGGCTGTCGCGCAGACTGGGACCGGCTGCGGCCTGGATGTGGGCTGCCATTGCTGCAGCCAGCCTCGTGATCTTTTACCAGGTCGACCGTCACACCGTGTTGCGCTACGCCACCGGGTCTTTCGGGAGCTAGCGGTCATGCTCTTGAGCATCTCCATGTCTGCATTGCCGGTCCTCCTGGGGCTCGGAGGTCCGTTGCAGTACCAGCAGGTTCCGCATGCCGGCTTGCCCTACATTGAAAAAAGCCGGAGAGAGGTCGCGTTCTATCCTGGCGGCAAACTGGAGCTGACACTGGCCCTGCCGGGCGACGTCATGATAAGCGGGTGGGACCGTCCGGTTGTCCTTGTAGAGATGGAGAAGATCATCTACCGCCTCCCTGAAGATGAGGCCCGGTCCTTGGCGAGCCGGCATCCACTCCAGGTCAGGCATACCCAGACGCTCGCAACGGTGCGCGTTGCCGCACCCGCCATGGTGCCCGCCAATATCGAGGTGAACCTGACCGTCCGGGTGCCGAAACAGCGAACAGACCTCAAGCTGACACTGAGGAAAGGGGATCTGAGGCTTCAGGAGATAAACGGTTGGATTGAGGCCACACTTCCAGAGGGTTCAATGGAAATCAGGTCGGTCTCCGGTTATTTTTCGGGAATTACCAGGCTTGGCGACATCGAAGCGGATCTTTCCGGAAAGCGGTGGGAAGGCTTCGGCTTCACGGCAGTCACGCATAACGGCAAGGTGCTGCTGAGGCTCCCCGCGCAGTATTCGGCTGCACTCCAGCTCCAGACGGAAGAGGGGGCGATATCGATCGACTATCCAGAACAACTGGTCGAAGGCGAGGCGATCCCTCTTGCGGCCGTTGCCAAGAAGAAGGCCCGTTCTTTGAGCGCGACCGTCAGCGAGGGAGGAGCACCCGTGAGGCTGATGACGATGCGCGGGGATGTGCGGCTGGAATCCAAGCCCGAACCATGACAGGCACGCACGGGATGAACATGCAGGCGTATCGCACTTCGCACTGCGATCGGCAGGCGCGGCGCTTCCCCGCATTGCATCTCTCGGATTCAATGGAACCATGCGAGTGCAGAGGAGCAGAGTGTGATCACCATTGACGGCAATTCCCTGTCCCTCGACCAGCTGGTGCGTGTTGCCGTCGGCGGCGAGACGCTTGAGCTTTCATCCGACGCCAGGACCCGGATCGAAACAGCGAGAGGAGTCATTGAGAGGGCACTCGCAGGTGACGCGGTGATATACGGGGTCACGACGGGATTTGGGAAGCTCAGTGAAGTCCGCATTCCGCGTGAGAAGATCCGCGAGCTCCAGGTCAATCTGCTGCGCAGTCACGCCAGCGGCGCCGGAGAGCCGCTTCCGGAAACGGAGGTACGGGGCGCGATGCTGCTCAGGGCCAACTCTCTGGCGAAGGGATTCTCCGGAGTCCGGACGGCTGTGGTCGAGACCCTGGTGCAGTTGCTCAACCGCAGGGTTCATCCCATCGTTCCCTCACGCGGATCTGTCGGCGCGAGTGGGGACCTGGCACCCTCCGCCCACATGGCGCTCGTCATGATCGGAGAGGGCGAGGCCATGCTCCACGGGGATCCTCTGGCAGGGGCGGAGGCGCTGCGCCGCGCCGGCATCGCTCCGCTCGACCTCGAGGCCAAAGAAGGTCTCTCATTGCTCAATGGAACCCAATTCATCGCGGCTGTCGGAGGCCTGGCCGTAGCCCGCGCGCTGGTTCTGGCCGAGACCGCAGACGTCGCCGGCGCGCTCTCCACCGAGGTACTGCTGGGCACGCCCGCCGCCAGCGACAGCAGAATCCAAGAAGTCCGGCCTCATCCGGGCCAGGGGCGAGTCGCGGAAACGATCCGCCGCCTCCTTGCAGACAGTGAAATCGTCGCGTCCCACCGTGACTGCGGCCGCGTCCAGGACGCATACTCCCTTCGTTGCATCCCGCAGGTGCACGGAGCGGCGCACGATGCCCTGGAACACATCTGCGAGATTCTCACGCGCGAGTTCAACAGCGCGACCGACAATCCCCTCGTGTTCGCACAGGACGGATTGGTCCTCTCGGGAGGGAATTTCCACGGCGCGCCGCTCGCCCACGCACTCGATTATGCAGCGATCGTGCTTGCCGACCTGGCCGGGATTTCCGAGCGGCGCATCGAGCGTCTCGTGAATCCCGACCTCAGCGGATTGCCCGCCTTCCTTGCGCCGGAGCCGGGACTGACCTCCGGGTACATGATGCTCCAGGTAACCGCGGCCGCGCTTGTCTCCGAGTGCAAGTTGCTGTCCCACCCGGCGTCCGTAGACAGCATCCCCACTTCCGGCGGCAAGGAGGATCACGTCAGCATGGGCTTGACTGCGGCGCTGAAGCTCAGGACCATCGTCGATCATCTCGAGACTGTACTCGCCGGCGAGTTGCTGGCCGCCTGCCAGGCCATGGAGTATCGCCGGCCGCTCAGGCCGGGGAGCGGTACAGGCCAGGCGTACGATATCGTCCGCAGCGCCGTTTCGGCTCTCAGCGGCGACCGCCCCGCTGCAAAGGATATTGAAGCCGTGCGGCGGCTCATCCGCAGCGCTCGCTTCAGCGGCCTCGGAGCATCCGGACGCGGTTCCGCTTCCCCCAACTGATCGCCGGGCGAACTGCCCGGATTGCCGTCTGTGCTCGAGCGGCGGGAGCACTCGGAGCCGCATCGCACGTCCGACGGCCTCCGGTGAGCTTGGCGACCCCGGTCTTGCTTTCGAGCCGCCTGCCTATTCCACGAGCTTCAGGTGAAGTTCGGCGAGGTGCCTGGCACCGAGCTCAGACGGTGCATCGAACATCAGGTCGCTCGCACTTGCAGTCTTCGGGAATGCGATCACTTCGCGGATATTGGGCTCGTCAGCCAGCAGCATCACCAGGCGGTCGATTCCCGGCGCCATGCCGCCATGGGGAGGCGCGCCGTACTCGAAAGCCTCGAGCATGTGGCCGAAGCGCCGCTGAGCCTCTTCGTCGCTGTAGCCGAGGCTCCTGAAGATTTTCGCCTGAACCTCGCGGTTGTGGATCCGGATGCTGCCGCTCGAGAGTTCGTAGCCATTGCAGACCAGGTCGTACGCGTTGCAGAGCACGGAGCTCGGGTCGCTGTCGAGTCTGTCGAGATGATCCACGTTCGGCATCGTAAAGGGGTGGTGCGCGAACGTCCACTTCTGCTCCTCATCGTTCCACTCGAACATCGGAAAGTCCACGATCCAGGAGAAGGCCAGCAGGTCCCGGGGGGCCAGGCCCAGACGATCGCGGAACTCCAGGCGCAGCATGCCGAGGGCCTTGCTTGCCACGGCGGGTTTGTCTGCGACGATGCAGGCCAGGTCACCTGCTCGGGCCTTCAGCCGGTTCGCCACATCAGCCGCCTCTTTCTCCGTCATGAACTTTGCGACGCTTCCCTTCAACCCCTCGGATGCCCAGGCCAGCGTGGCCACACCGCGCGAACCCGAAGGCTTCACGATCTCAGCGAGCCCCTCCATGTCCTTGCGCGAATAGGAGGCGCATCCCGGAGCCAGGATCGCCCTGATGGCACCGCCGCCATGCGCCGCATCGGCAAAGACGTTGAAATCCGAATTGATGAGGATTTCCGTAAGGTCCTCAATTTCCATGCCAAAGCGCAGGTCCGGCTTGTCCGTCCCATAGCGCGCCATCGCCTCTGCATAGCTGAGCTTCGGGAACGGGCTGAGGATCCGCTTGTGAGGAGCGACGGCAGGCACGAGTTCGGTCACCAGGCCCTCGACAACCGCGAGTACGTCGTCGCGCTCGACGAAAGACATCTCCAGATCGAGCTGGGTGAACTCAGGCTGCCGGTCACCGCGCAGGTCCTCGTCCCTCATGCAGCGCGCGATCTGGAAGTATTTCTCGAAGCCGGCGACCATGAGCAGCTGTTTGAGCTGCTGAGGACTCTGGGGGAGGGCGAAGAACTTTCCGGGCTGGACCCGGCTCGGGACGACATAGTCCCGCGCTCCCTCAGGCGTCGATTTGATCATCATCGGCGTCTCGATCTCCAGAAAGCCCCGCCCGTCCAGGTAATCCCGGATGAACTTGATCGTCCGGTGCCGCAGAATCATGTTCTTCTGCATCCGCCGCCGGCGCAGGTCGAGGTAACGATACTTCAGGCGGAGTGATTCATCGGTTCGATACCCATCGTCATCCACCGGAATGGGCACGGGTTTCGAGGTGTTCAGAATCCGGATCGTTTGCGCCAG
>JACADW010000278.1 GCA_013388445.1 Acidobacteriota bacterium
CAGCAGGTTGTGCTCCCGGATCAAGGAACAGAGAAAAGCCCCGCGACCGAATCCCGTACCGTGACGGGACCGCGGTCGGTTCGGATTCCTCCGCCGCGGTTCCCGCCGGCCGAGTGATCCGGCGGCAGATCGACCTGTCATCTGCAACCGCCCGCGGACTTCAGGCCGACGTCACCTACCAGATGACCTTAAGACCAAATTGGATCGCCCTGCCCGAACCGGCCCCGAGGATGCGACCGAAGTCATCCCCGGACGTCATGTAGTTTTCCGGGCTGCTGAAGTTTACCTGATTGAAGGCATTCGAGAACTCGGCACGGAACTGGATCCTTGCCTGCTCGGTGATGCTGAAATCCTTCAGCACGGCAAATTCCGAGGTTACGAACGCCGGCCCTCTCAGGATGTTGCGGCCGCCGGTGCCGTAGGTGCCCTCCGCGGGGTACCGGAAGACCTCCGTATTGAAGAATCTCTCGATCATCGCCTGGCGCGACGAGTGCTCGAGGGTGGGACTTGCGAGGATGTCCGGGTGCTGCTGGCCGCCGCCGCAGATGTCGCCGCTGAGTGCGACGTCGTCACCGATATAGAAGGTGATCGGGTACCCTGTTCGAACACGGTGAATCCCGGAGAGGTTCCATCCGCCCAGGATCCGCCCCATCGTGGTCCCGCTCGGCTTGACCGGAGTCCATAGCCAGGAGGCGGCGAACGTGTGCCGCGCGTCGAAGTCCGACAGGCCCCGCTCGGAATCAAGGTCGTGGGGACAGGCAACACAACCGCCAAGCGAGTTCTCGGAATTGAAGTCAATGGATTTGCCGAAGGTGTAGACCCCCAGCACCGAGAAGCCGCGCGAGTAACGCTTTTCCACCTTGAACTGGGCACTCTCGTAATGCTGGTTGAAGGCGCTCGACATCACGATACTTTCTGAGCCGTAGACTCCGGGCATGAAGGGCACGCGCTCGCTAATGTCATCGAAGGAAGCGCCGGGCCTCCACTCGGCCACGTTCCACGGGCGGAAAGCATGCAGCTTCTTGGTGTCCTTCCCGACGTAGGCGACCTGAACCAGGACGTCGCTCTCGAACTGGCGCTCCAAAGTCAGGTTCCACTGTTGAGAGTAGGGCGTTCGAGTAGTCAGGTCCGTGAAAAACAGGTTGATCGGATATATCCACTCGAATTGGGCTGCGTTGGGAAGCACCGGCGGGAAGGTCTTCCCCGCACCGGGGTCGGACAACAGGCCGTTGTAAAGCGTAGCGCTGCCGGCGAAGGGAGGATTTTCTTGGGCAATGGAGTCCGTGTTCACCGTGTCATAGAACAGGCCCCATGCTCCACGCACCGCGAACTTGCCGTCGCCGAATACGTCCCAGGCGAAGCCAAGCCGGGGTGCGAAGTTGTTCTTGTCGGTTTCCACCAGTCCCCGCGGAAGATCTCCGACGAACAGCATTGCCGGCGGAGCCGTCGGAACAACATTCGATTTCACCCCGGGACGTGTATCCAGGGTGTTGATCCGATCCTGTTTGTCCACCCAAGGCTTGGGTAACTCGTACCGCAAGCCAAAATTCAGCGCGAGGCGCGAGCTGACCTTCCAGTCATCCTGGGCGTAACCCACCGTGAAGCTGCTCAGGCCGTCGTTCAGGCGCTGTCCGAACGCGATGCTCAGACTCCGATACGCGCCCGTCATGAAGTCGGCCATCGCGTCACCCGTGCGCGTGCCGTTAAAGCTGAAAGAAGGTTTCGGGTACCAGGTCTGAAAAAACGCGAGATCCAGGTACTGGAAACCGAACTTCAGCGTGTGTGCGCCCTTGATCCACGTCAAGCCTTCGTTGATGTCGTAGTTGTTGCTGACGAACTTTTGGGTGGTCGAGTGGGTCAGGCTAAACCGTCCGGACACGCTGAACACATTCGCCCCCGAGGGCAGGTAATTCGGCATCCCTTTCAAACCGAGTTGGCTGTTTGTCAGGGTGTCGGAGACAGTCACCGGATCGTAGGCTCGGGTGTAACCGAGGGTCACCTGGTTGAGCAGCGTCGGACTGATCACATAGGTCCAGTTGATGCCGACGTTCTGCTGGCGCGTGCTCCCTACCGAGCTGATCCATTTGGGATAGATGTTCGGACTCTGGCGCTCGCTCTGGTTGAAATAGTAATGCCCGAGCACATTGTGCTTTTTATTTACGGTCCAATCGCTCCGCAGCATGACCAGGCTGGCGTCTCGAGGGTTAGGCGCAACCCCGTAGTAACGCCCGTTCGATCCCGGAGTCGGAAGGTACTGGAGCAGGTTCTTCGCGGCCGGATCAATCAGGCTTGCCGGGATCTTGTTTCCCGGTATGGGGGAGCCGTCGAAGGGGTTCTTCAGTTGTTTGGAAAGATGCGAAAAATCTCCCGCTGCTTCCGCAGCAGTGGGCGGCCTGGACGAAGTCGTGGATGCCGCCCGGCGGTCACGGACTCCTTCGTAGGCGCCGAAAATGAATAGCTTGTTCTTCACGATCGGCCCGCCGGCCGAGATTCCGAACTGGTTCTGGTACTGCTTGGCTTTGGCCTGCTCGAAGAAGTTTCTGGCGTTCAACGCGCTGCTGCGGTGAAATTCCCAGGCCGCCCC
>JACADW010000004.1 GCA_013388445.1 Acidobacteriota bacterium
GGATATTGCAGTCCCGGAACTTCTGAAGGCTGTTCCGGTGTTTCTGCACTTCGCGGGTCCAGCCGCCGGTGAAGGCCAGGGCGTAGAATGCGAGAGCGACCTTCTGCTTGCCCTGATATTCCGAAAGCTGGACGGTCTGCCCGTTCTGGTCCGGGAGAGAGAAATCCGGAGCTGGGTCGCCGGGCTTGAGGTGTGTCTGCGGCGGCGATGACTGTTGCGCCGGGACGGCGGCTGGGGCGGCGATGAGCACCAGGGCGAGGGCGACCGCAGATAGATATTGCTTCATTGTCTCACTCCTTTCAGGCAAAGAGACACCTGCAATCAACCCGGCGCGAGACAATCCAGTCAACCGATTGACGAATAGGAATCCGGGATGGGATCCGGATACTGATTGATCCGATGCGGCACTGCGTGTCCCTGCAGTGATTCCACCGGCTGGAAACCTCAATTCTTCAATTCCGTGATCGTGCGCGCTTGTTCCCCGCGCCAAGCCGTGATACATAGGCGGCAACGATATCGGTCATCAGCGAAGAGGTGGTCCATGCCTGAACTCACAGAGGGGCTGAGGAAACGTCTCAGTCGCGTCCGTATCAAGGTACTTCCGCTCGATTATATAGTGGTCCACCTTCCACCCGATGCCGCCCCGATCCCGGGAGAGTGGTATCGTCCGGCAACGACGCAGTTCGCCGTGTTTATCCGGGAGCCGAAGACGGTTACGCTCGTGGTGGCGCGCCGGAAATGGCTGCGGATGCAGAACCTGTTTAGGGAATTTGAAATAGCGGCGACCATGAGGATCATCACGCTCGAGGCGGCCAGGCGCGATGAAGTCAGAAAGAACCTCCCATCGGTTGGTCGGATTCTCACCGGAGCGGGGATTGGGGCTGTCCCGCTTTCCTCGTTTCGCAGCGATCATATCCTGGTGCCCAAGCAGGATCTCCCGAAAGCTGTCCGGGTGCTCCGGCAGCATCTTGCCGGCGGCGAGACGGAAGCCGGCGGGCGCAAGCGGGCTCCGCGCTGTTCGAGATTGACCGAATGATGCTGCGCAAAATAGAGTGAAGAGGTGAGGGGAGAATGGATGGGCCCACCGTGATGTTCCTGCGGCCCGGGTCCAATCCGTATCTGACATGCAAGTTGCCGTCGTACTGACACTGCTGACTGTCACGCTTGTAGTCCTTCCGCTTGAGATCGTCTCCGTCGACGTTGCGGCCCTGACGGCAGTGCTTGTTCTGATCGTAGCGGGGGTCATATCTCCTCAGCAGGCGTTTGCCAGTTTCGGCACCGAGATGATGGTGCTCCTGGCGTCGATATTCATCATAGCCGGCGCTCTCCTCCGGACCGGTGTGCTCGACACGATAGGGGTGCTTCTCTACCGCCATTGCGGAGGGAGCTACAAGACGCTCCTGGCCAGTATCACCCTTGTTGTCAGCATCGTGTCGGCCTTCATGAACAACACCGTGGTGACGGCCGTGTTTGTCCCTGTTGTCCTGGCCGTAGCACGGAGGTTCGGGATGCCGTCTTCAAAGCTGCTCATGCCGGTTGCCTATGCCTCGATGCTTGGAGGGTGTTGCACTCTCATCGGCACGTCCACAAACATGGCCTCGAGCAACTTCCTGGTGCGGCGCGGAATGCCCCCCTTCGGGATGTTCGAGCTGTTGCCGGTAGGGTTGGCACTCGTGGGTGTCGGCTTCGTCTTCTTCGTGCTTTTTGGCCGAAGATTGCTGCCGGAACGGGGCATGGGTGACTTGACCAAGGACTACCACGTCAAAGAGTTTCTGACAGAAGTAGCCCTGAGGCCCGGCTGTCCGTTTATCGGAAGGAGAATCGACGAGGCGGGCATGCAGGAGAGGGCCGAAGTGACAGTGCTCGGCATCATGAGGGACAGAGAGCGGCGCCTTGCGCCCGAGGGACATGAGATCCTCCTGACCCATGACGTTCTTCTGCTCAAGGCAGGTGTCGAGGGCATCCAGAAACTCCGCCAGACGCCGGGTGTGGAGGCCAAAGCCGATGTTGTGCTGAGAGACGCCAATCTGGTCTCGGACAACGTGAGGCTCGTTGAGGTCATGATCGGGCCGGCATCACGTTTCCTTGGGCGTACCCTGAAGGAGATCGATTTCCGGCGCCGGTACGGTCTGACCGCGCTTGCCATCCATCGGCAGGGCGAGGAACTGGTCGAGAGGGTCGGGAAGATCCCGCTTGCGGTTGGGGATATCCTTCTCGTGCAGGGACCGGAAGGGAGGCTGAACAACCTGCGGGCGGCCGGCAACGTGTTGATTCTCAGCGATTTCTCTCATTTTCTGTTTGACCGCAAAAAAGGCGCCCTCGTGGGCACGTTTTTTCTGGTGGCCATCGGCCTGATCGCCCTCGGGATCTCTCCTCCCGGACCTGCGATCCTTGCTGCGGCGGTGATGAGCGTGCTTGTCCGGGCTCTACCTAGCGAAGAGGCCTACCGGCTCGTGGACTGGCGCCTTCTCATGCTGATAGGCGCCATGACCGCCTTCGGACAGGCCATGGTCAACACAGGAGCCGACCGGTTTCTCGCCGACCTGATCCTGGAAGCTACACGTCCCTTTGGGGTGCGCGCCATCCTCGCGGGCTTTTTCGTACTCACTGTCGGACTCACGCAGCCGCTTTCGAACGCTGCCGCAGCGCTCGCGGTACTGCCAATCGCGGTCGCCACGGCGGAGAGCATGCATGCCGATCCGCGGGCATTCGCCGTGGTCGTGACGCTGGCGGCGTCGGCCTCCTTCCTGACCCCCCTCGAGCCCTCATGTGTCATCGTCTATCCGGCAGGGCGCTATCGGTTCTTCGACTTCGTCCGCGTCGGCGGCCCATTGACACTCCTGGTGATGGTTGTGGTGTTGTCCCTCGTTCCCATGATCTGGAGACTCTGACGCCCATGTCCCGGCCGTCCTGCCAAGGGCGGCACGTTCCGCAGATCTGAAGCGCGGTCAACTCTGTAGATTGTAGATTGCAGACTGCCGGGATCCGTAGCGCGATTGGACTGCTCCCTTTGAAAGCGCGCTCTTCTCAGGGCATCTGCCAGCGCTGGAGGAAGTCGGCCAGGAAATTCTCTGCACCAGCGCTTGCGGCGCTCTGTTCGAGGTAGTCGCGTGCCGCTCCGACGGCGGACTGATAAGCCGAGAAGTCAAGCCTGGCTCGGAGCAATTCGACCCTCAGGAACAGGAAATATGTCTGCAGGACATCGGTGATGCAGTACTGGTTGATCTCCTTCTGCCGGCCCTGGCGATACAGATATTCCACATCCTCACCCGCCATTGTGTATTTCCCAGGCAGGCCGATGAGCTTCGCCAGCATGTCCAGCGAACCCCGGCGATAGACGGTTCCGAAATTGGATAGGAAGTCGCAGATGTCTATATGATAGGCATCGCTGTAGCGGCTGCCCCTGTAGGTGGACCGTGATTCGCCCGCGCCGAAGTAGCGGGGGAGCGAGAGCTTGTACTTCATCGCACGCATCTCCAGGACCGGAAGGTCGAAGCCGCGCCCGTTGAAAGTCACGAGCGTCTGTGCTCCCTCGAACACCTGCCAGAAACGCGTAATGAGATCGGGCTCGGAATACCGGTCCGCACCGATGCATCCCAGCGAACGAATCCGATAGGCCTCATCGGCCTGGAGCGTGGCCACGGCGATCGGGATGTGAAAAGGGATGGGGAAGAAATCGCTCTGCTGCCCGCTGCGCTCCAAGAGCGTGTCCCTCGCATGGTCATAGGCCTGCTCGAGTGTCAGGGCGTTCTCCGGATCATAGACGGCTTTGACGAGCTCCTTGTCGACGATGGTTTCGATGTCGAACACCAGATAGCGAACCATGGTCGCGAGTCCTCCGACGCCGACCTTACGATTCAACATCCGATCCCCAGACTCAAGGAAAATCTGGCCGGGGCCTCGCCCCCTTGAAATCCAGGCGCGTCCGCTCCTCAAGCCGAGAGCTCGCGGGCGCGGTGTCTCGACATCTCAGGATTCAGAATCCCAGACTTGGAAACTCAAGGGGACCGGCCCGGCCGAGCAACGGTGTTTGAGGAAGCGCCTCAAAGATCCTTCGAGAACGTGCTCTCTGTTGCCCTGACGCGCGGCAGGTCGAAGACAGATACAACCAGAACTCTTTCACTTTCAATGGCCTGCGCCTATTTGCGCAACATGTTGTGTTTTTGCGCCGATAAGGTACAATATATTGAGTATTTTACTTGACACCCGCTTTTGGCATCGTGTAGAAACGTGCAATCTCAGATTAAAGAAAAGCGGGGAGGAGGAGAGAGGCAGGAATTCCCGCCCCGTGTGAAATTTGTCAGCCCGGAGCAACACAATCACCCTGAGGGAAGATTCCCTCCAAACTGCGGTGATGGCTTTATGCTGCGCAAGAGCTTATGCTGCCTGCCGCGGTTGAGCTTGCATGCGAAGCGGGGGCGCTTGGCACGGAAGGAGGAACTAAATGAGCAGCGAAAGGGTCATGCCGACGGAAGATGCCGCCCGCGTGACGCAGACACCGGTTGAGGGTGGCACCAAGGAGGGCGGCATCGAGTTTTCGCGGCATTTCACGCGCAGGGGAGTATCCCCCTACGATGAGATCGAGTGGGAGATCCGGACGGCGAGCATCGCCAACGAAAGAGGGGAGGTCATTTTCGAGCAGGAAGGGGTGGAGATCCCGAAGTCATGGTCTCAGACTGCCACCAACATCGTGGTTTCGAAGTACTTCCACGGCCAGGTCGGGAAGCCCGAACGCGAGCGCAGCGTCCGTCAGCTGATCGACCGGGTTGTGCGGGCCATGACAGACTGGGGGATCAAGGGGGGCTATTTCGCCTCTGATGCAGACGCCCTCGTGTTCCGCGATGAACTGACGTACCTGCTATTAAACCAATACGTTTCATTCAACTCGCCGGTCTGGTTCAATTGTGGAATTGAGCCCAGACCCCAGTGTTCGGCATGTTTCATCAACTCCGTGGAGGACACGATGGAGTCGATCCTCCAGCTCGCACGCACAGAGGGCCTTCTTTTCAAGTGGGGATCCGGCACTGGCACCAACCTCTCGCCGCTGCGTTCCTCGCGCGCAAAGCTCTCCGGCGGCGGCACGGCCTCCGGCCCGGTCAGCTTCATGAAGGGCTTCGACGCCTTCGCCGGGGTCATCAAGAGTGGCGGGAAGACACGGCGCGCGGCCAAGATGGTGATCCTCAATATCGATCACCCGGACATCGTCGAGTTCATCGAGTGCAAGGCGAAGGAGGAGAGGAAGGCCTGGGCTCTGATCGAGGCCGGCTACGACAGCTCCGTGGATGGAGAGGCTTATGGCAGCATCTTCTTCCAGAACGCCAACAACAGCGTCCGCGTCACGGACGATTTCATGCGCGCCGTGGAGCAGGATGGTTTCTGGCAGACGAGGGAGCGGACGACCGGGGAGGTGGTTCACACATACCGCGCGCGCGAACTTATGAAGAAGATCGCCGAGTCTGTCTACGTCTGTGGCGACCCGGGCATCCAGTTCGACACGACCATCAATCGGTGGAATACGTGCAAGAACAGCGGTTCGATCAATGCCTCCAACCCATGCTCGGAGTACATGTTCCTCGACGATTCGGCGTGCAACCTGGCCTCCTTCAACTTGCTGAAGTTCGTCGGTGAGGACGGGAACTTCGACGCGGCGAGCTTCCGCAAGGCCATCGATATCGTTATCTCAGCCCAGGAATTCATTGTAGACGCCGCAAGCTATCCGACCGAGAAGATCACTGCCAACAGTCATGCCTTCCGGCCGCTTGGGATGGGGTACGCCAACCTGGGTGCGCTCCTGATGTACAACGGCCTGGCTTATGACAGCGACGCCGGGCGGGACTACGCTGCGGCCATCACGGCGATCATGACGGGGGAGGCTTACCTCCAGTCGGCGCGCATCGCCGCCAGGCTCGGACCTTTTCCCGAATACTCGAAGAACCGGGAACCGTTCCTCGAAGTGATGCGCATGCACCGTAACGCCATCCAGCGCATCAACCCGGACAATGTGCCCAAAGACCTGATGTCGGCCGCCCAGGAGTGCTGGGATCTGGCGGTTCTGGAGGGTACCGTGCACGGCTATCGGAATGCTCAGGCGACTGTGCTCGCGCCGACCGGGACCATCGGGTTCATGATGGACTGCGACACCACCGGAGTGGAACCCGATCTCGCACTCGTCAAGTTCAAGAAACTCGTGGGCGGCGGAGTGATGAAGATCGTCAACAATACGGTTCCGTCCGCCCTCTCAAGGCTGGGCTACACCGACCAGCAGGTCCATGCCATCACGCGCTATATCGATGAGAACGGGACTATCGAGGGGGCGCCGTTCATCCATCCGGAACAGCTGTCCGTATTCGACTGTGCCTTCAGGCCGCAGCACGGGACGCGCTCCATCCACTACATGGGGCACATCCGCATGATGAGCGCGGTACAACCCTTCATCTCCGGCGCCATCTCCAAAACGGTCAACGTGCCGGAGAACGTGACCGTCGATGAAATCACTGAAGCCTACATGCAGTCCTGGAAGCTCGGGCTCAAGGCAATCGCGATTTACCGGGACAACTCCAAGAAAACCCAGCCGCTCAGCGCCGCCAAGTTCACCAGGAAGGCCGACGGAGAGAAGCAGGGTCCCGAGGCAACCGCCTTCCGTCCCGTGAGGCGCAGGCTCCCCGCGGAACGCAGGGCGCTCACCCACAAGTTCAGCATCGGGGGCTACGAGGGCTACATCACCGTAGGAATGTACGAGGACGGCCAGCCGGGCGAGATCTTCGTCGTGATGGCAAAGGAGGGAAGCGCCATTTCGGGGCTGATGGACTCCTTCGCGACGGCGATCTCCCTGGCGTTGCAGTATGGAGTGCCGCTGAAGGTTCTCATCGACAAGTTCTCCCACACCCGCTTCGAACCGTCGGGCCATACGGGCAATCCGGAGGTGCCTTACGCGAAGTCGATTGCCGACTATATCTTCCGCTGGCTGGCGTCGAAATTCCTTTCTCCGGAAGAGGCCGCGCAGGTCGGAGTCCACGTGGCGGAGAAACCGGTTTCATCCACGGTCGAAATCCTGAGCGTCAAGCCGCTCGGCCCGGCCCCGATGAAGGACGTGAAATTGGTGTATGCACTCGACGACGCTCCAACATGCGCCGGGTGCGGCAGCATCATGGTGCGCAACGGATCCTGCTATAAGTGCATGAACTGCGGCGAAACCAGCGGCTGCTCGTGATGCGGACCGCCGCCGGTTGAAAAGAGCCGGCCGCCGGCGGTCGCCTCCGTCCGAGGTTCTTGTGCTACATTTAAGGGCATGAGAACTCTCATCTTCTCGCTGCTTCTGATTTCCGTCTGCCTGCCGGTCGGCGATCTCTGCGCGGCGGACAAGGTCCCGCCATACGATCTATGGACTCCGGAAGTCCTGGCGCAGATCCGCGACCGCTCGACCCTCAACCACGAAATTACCTTACGTCCCGGTTATGCGGATGTCTTCTTCACGTCAAATCCGTCCGCCGGCTGGTACGATGCGGAGCCGCCGTACGCCGTCCACAGGAACGGCAGCATTCGCATCCATGCCTATCTTGCCGTTCCGGCATCGGCAGGGCCGTTCCCGGCACTGGTGATCGGACATGGGCACGGCGGACAGGCGGACCTGAGCCTTGCCTCCCAGGTCGCGGGTTTCGGCTATGTGGCGCTCGCCATCGATGGGCCGATGGCGGGCCAGTCCGCCGGCGGTCCCAAAGACCACAATCAGGCCTGGATTTCCGTGGATGACGGGCCGGAGTATGGCTACCTCTATCATTATGCGTACGCGGGGATGCGCGCGCTGACGCTTCTCGAGGAGCTGTCGCAGGCCCCGGGAAATCCGTACAAGATAGATGCGAGCAGGCTGGGCGTGTTGGGAGCCTCCATGGGAGGGATTCTCACGAGCATCATCAACGGGATCGACGACCGTGTGAAGACGGCCATCGTGCTGGCGGCCGCTGGACAGTGGCAGCACTCCATGCGGTTCCCCGGATCATGGCTCTACCATGGGCTCTATACCGGAACTCGCGACCAGCCCTATAACGGCGCGGACCCCCCGAACTCGGTCGAGGATATCGACACCGATCCGACAGCGATCACCTTCATGAACTATTTCGACCCCATCCGTTACACCCCGCGCCAGCACGCGCCGGTCCTGGTGATTGTCGGCACGCACGATGGATATTTCCCCCTCACATGCGCCAACCAGATGGCGCTCGGAATCGCTTCGGCGGGCACACATGATAATTTCGAGAAGCGGCTGTGGCTCTTTCCCAACGCGCGCCACGGGCTCCTGGACAACCCGTTGCAGCTTTTTCAACTGGTCACACCTCTGCTTCAGTGGCTCGACTACTCCTTCGGCAAGAGAGACAAACCGCTGGCGGAACCCCAAGTGGCCATGTCACAGGATCCTGCCGGCCTGCGGTTCGAAATCGCCCTCGGCGAACCGTCGTCGCGCCTTGCGGGAGCGAGCGCGTCGCTCCATGCGGCCACCCGGGTGGACGCCAACGTCACGTCAATCCAGGACTTCAGGCGCTACACGTGCAATCTCCAGGGGGACAAGTTCGTGACGGTGATCCCTTCGGGCGACAGGCCCGCAACCGGGGACGCTTACAGTGCCGGCAACGTCATCTATTACGCCACCGTCACGGATGCGGGGCAGCTCCCTGTTTCCTCTCTGGTCTATAGGGCCGGGCGCATCCTTGACCTGTCTTCGGATTTTGTCCCCGGCATCGATCCCTACGAGGGTTCCAGCGTCGTCGTGCCTGTGCCGCCGCCCCGGATGGATGCGGCTTCGACTGTCGCCAGCTCAGTGCCCGTCCCGGACGGAGCCGCCTATCAGGGGATGTCGCTGGCCAATCCTGACGACAGCGTCATGACGTTGAGGATGGAAGCCAGAGGTGCGGACGGCAGGCTGAAAGCAGCCGATGGCCTGATCAACCCCGTGTTCATGAATCTCGCTCCGCGGAGCCAGCGGATTTTCCTCGCCGAAGAGTGGATGGGCGCGGGGGCCCGCCGGTTGGACGGGGCGTTCCGCTTCGGATGGAGTGGCGTGCGTGCCGCTTCGCTGGCCTTCCGCGGGAATGTCGCGCCGGCTGAGCTGTCGGAAATAGGACCGCTCGCGGAGCCGGGCACTCGTCTGTGGCTTCCGCTTGCCTGGGAGCAGGACCCCGGCGGAGCGCGCAGGATCCGCATCTTCGCTGCCGGCGGTGCTTCAGGCGTCACGGTCGACTTCAGAAACAAAGCCGGAACCGTTGTTTCGACACAGACGGCCGACCTTCCCGCGCTGGGGGGCGCGGATCTGGTCCCGCCGCAAGGGCAGGGACTTCAGGAACCGGCCCTGGCGGATATCCGCGCCTCGGCACCCGTGTCTGCCCGTCTGGAGGTCACGGGATCAGGGGACCCCTGGAGCATCGAAGCGCGCGCGGCTCCGGCCGCCGGGAAGTACATCCAGCCTCACGTGGAATGGAACGGGGTTTTCAGAACCCTCCTGCTGTTAGTCAACCCCTCGTCGGAGTCGCGTGATCTCGTCCTGCGGCTCCGTTCGGCTTCAGGTACGAGTGTGGTGCCGGAGGCGTCGCTGAAGGTCGCTGGATATGGCATCGAGAGCCGGACCGTCGAATCCATCTTCGGGATCGCAGCTCCCACACCCGCCGGCGCGGGGTGGGTGGAAGTCGAAGGAATCGGAGGGCCGGTGCTTGTCACCGCCTTGGCAGCGGACCCGCTGAGCGGCGCCGCCGCAGCTTCAGTGCTGCTGCAGGCGGGAGCGGGGACCTGGTCCATGCCGTTTTTCGTTGAGGATGCGGGCTACTGGACCGGCCTGGCTATCCTGAACCCGACAGATTCTCCCGTCACGATCGAGTTTTCGGCCTACAAGCCCGATGGGACCCTGATTGCCAGGGTGCCGCTGACTCTGGAGGGCCGCCAAGGCCGGACGCAACTGGTCTCTCAGTGGATCCCATCGCTGCCTTCTGTGTCGACCGGACGGATCGTGCTCTCGGCGCAGGGAAACGTCTCGCTGCTCGCCTATTTCGGTACGGATGACGGGGAGTCTCTCGCCGCCATCCCGTTCTCCCGGGTGCCGCCTTGAACCCGGTGATCAAGCAATCAAGTGATCCAATAATCAAGCAGACCGCCGGCAAGGTGCATCGATCCGCCCGCCGTGAGAGATGACTCGATCACTTGTCTCAGCGCGGGTCGAAGGACGGTGGAGGCATGGAATGAACAGTGTGTTCAAGGGCTTTCCCTCAGAGGCTCGTGCGTTCCTCCGCCAGCTTGCCAGGAACAACAACCGCGAGTGGTTCGTTTCCAGAAAGGATGTCTATGAGACCAAGGTCAAGGAGCCGATGATCGAATTGGTTACGGCCCGGGCACGCGGATCAGCGCTGCAATCCGGCTGTGAGGTCGGCATGCCCGGAAGGTGCAGGGATCGGCCCGGCCTCAGGGGCTTGTCGGGGAAAAGTCGCCGTTGGCGGTTACTTTTCCGCCATTTGCCGGAATTCTGCAACAGACACTGACGCGGGGACGTTATTCTGACTGTTGAATAGGGAGTGCGGGTTGGGAGTATAGAACGCATGAAATTCATCGGTCTGCTTCTGACCAATGTCTTTCGCAACCGCCGGAGGACGCTGCTGACCGTAACCAGCATCGCGGTTTCGCTTTTTCTGATTGCGACGCTCCTGACTGTCCTGTCCGAATTCGAGAACCCGCCTCAGACGCCGGAGTCGGCGCTCAGGCTGCTCTGCAGGCACCGGGTTTCTCTGGCGAACATCCTTCCCTCGTCCTACCGCGAGAAGATCGCCCGGATCGAGGGTGTCGAGGCGGTGATCGGGTCGATGTGGTTCGGAGGGGTCTACAAGGATCCGAAGAACTTTTTCGCGCAATTTGCCGTGAATCCGGACCAGCTCTTTGCCGTGTATGCCGACATTCGCCTCCCTGAAGATCAGAAAGAGGCTTTCATTCAGGAC
>JACADW010000116.1 GCA_013388445.1 Acidobacteriota bacterium
CCCCAACGGAAAGCCCGAAGAAGTGAAACGGCACGTGAAGGAACGGCTTTCCATCCTCGCGCCCGGAAGCGGGTTCGTGTTCCAGCAGGTGCACAATATCATGGCGAACGTGCCTCCGGAAAACATCGTCGCCATGTTCGAAGCCATAAATCCGCGCCAGTAGGAGACGGATCTCAGATGCGGCTGTCGGAAGCGACTCGCGTGAGCAATCCGCTGCTTCGCGGGCAATGACGACACTTCGCGGCCCGCCGGGACCGGCGGGCCCTCGCAACGAATTCCGGCAGTTATTCCGTCCGCAGGCGCCCGGATCCCGTCACGGCTGGAATCTCTTGAGCAGGGCCAGCAGATTGCCGGAGAGGATCCTGGACTTCTGTCCCTCGGTGAGAAACGAGTGCTCGATGCGGGCGATGACGGTGCTGGGATCGTTGATTGAAAAATCGGAACCGTAGAGCACCCGATCCTCACCGATCGTCTTCACCGCGTATTCGAGCATGCCCACCCGGTCGTGACCGTATCCCGACGTGTCCAGGTAGCAGTTCTTGTGCCGTGCCACCGCATCGATGCGGCGAAAGATGTTGGCGTACTCCCGGTCGTCGCCGAAATGCGGGAAGACAATCGTGGCCTGCGGGAACTTTTCGATGATGTAATCCATCTCGTCGAGCTCGGTGTGGACGTCGAGTACCATACCGAGCTTCACCGCCTGCTCCACCAGCAGTTCGAACTCCTTGATCGTATACTTGTAGGACGGCCTCATGTAGTTGCACAGTTCTCCCACCCACACGAAGCCCAGCTTCTTCCGGCACTCTTCCATCTCCCTCAGGGCTTCGTCGATGAAGAGCGGGTTGATAACGCAGGCGCCGACGAAGCGTCCCTTGTAGCGCTCGACGTAGCGCGCGACCTCGCGGTTTCCTGCGACAAACTCGGCGGGAACACCGTTGTGCTGACAACGCTGGGAATTGATGATCCCCCGATCCACCCCCGTCCGGTCCAGGTAGGCGACGAACTCCTCAAAGGTCTTTGTGACCGGGTACCACTGCCAGAGTTCGCCGCTTTCCGCGGGGCAGTGCAGGTGCGCGTCAAAAACATGCCGCGGTCCTGCGTTCTTGTCTTTTGCCGGCGGCGTTGGCGCTCCCTGCCCCACTTCGTGCGATGCGACGGAAGCGGTGATGGCTCCCGTAATCGCTCCGGCCCCGCCGGCCAGAAACTTCCTCCTCCCGTGCCCGTGCCCCATCGCATACCCTCCCGTCATCCATCAATCATTCGTCAATCTGCAATCGTCAATCCCTTCGGCCCCCGTCGCGTCCCCTCCCACCATCCCTCGATCAATCGTCATTCGTCACCTGTCACTCGTCAATCGTCAGACTCCTTTCTTATCAAACCTCACAGACCTCGTGTCTCTCTCCATTCCCGTCGGAACGGTCAGGGGCGCATACAGTTCCGGCCTCCTGGTGCGAATCCAGCGCCTGCCGGTGCTTTCCTCGATGAGCGCGGCGTCAAGGTCCGCCATGACCATATCGTCGCCTGCGTGCCAGGTCTCGGCAAGGATCCGCCCGTAAGGATCGAGGATCATGGCGTTTCCGGTCCGGATCTCGTCGTCGTCAACCCCGACGCCGTTGCTGAAGACCAGAAACATCCCGTTGTCGTGCGCACGGGACGGCAGCCAGCGCATCAGCCACTCTCTCCCTTTGGGGCCGCGCAGTTCCCGTTCGATAGCGTCTGGGTCCTTCCGGCGGTTGTCCCAGAGCGCCCGATCGATGAGGCCCATGGTGTTCTTGTTGATGGACGCACACCCGCCGGTCTGGTGGGGGGCGAGGAGGATCTCCGCTCCTCGCAGCGCCGTGATTCTCACGTTTTCGTTGATGTTGCAGTCGTAGCAGATCAGCACCCCGACGCGCCATCCCTGGGGCGTGTCGAAGACGGTGAAATCGGAACCGCTCGTCAGGTGTTCATTGACGAAGGCGTGCAGTTTCCGGTGGCGGCGCCACTGACCGTCGGGCATAGCGACGACGTAGGCGTTATGAAGCGCACCGTCGGACGTGATCTCAATCAGCCCGGCGCCGATCGTCTTGCCTGACTCGAGAGCGAGCCCCAGCAGTCGCCTTGACGAAGGACCCTCGGGGATTGGCTCTGCGACTGCTTCCAGCTCTTGGCGGCTGAGGTGCCGGAGATGCCAGTAGCCGGTGATGCAGCATTCGGGAAAGACGATGATCTCGGCCCCGCCGGATGCCGCCTTGTCGACGAATTTTTCGATCTTCTCGAAGTTGGACGTCTTGTCATTGGGACTGTGTTCCATTTGTATTGCAGCCACCCGGATCCTCTTCATGTTCACCTCCTCTGTGCGATTCTAGCCGACAAAACGCCTCAAGCGACAGCCAATCTCAGCAGGCACCAAGAAACTCAGACGACTGGAATCAAGGCGGCGCGCGCTCAAGAGCAAGAGCACGAGCCCAGAGCGGCACGACCTCATCCAGGGCGAGGATTGCCCCTGAAACGCCAAGGACGCAGCGGCTGTGAAGTTCATGCATCGGGCGAGCCTTGCGCGGCTTGTGACTCCCGGGCGCGGATATTCACAGTTTGGTGCAGATCCGGAGCACCCTGAAACAGCCGTTTCGCTCGTTAACGTGCTCACCGCCCGCGAGCGATAAGGACAATGGAGTCCGTTGGCTGCGAAGGAGAGAGCGGGACCTCGGGTAACTTGATCCCTGTGGAACCGGGGATCATCTGTATGTGGTAGCATATCAATCAGGGCTCCTCTTATGTGGGGTTAGGGAGCAATGATCCTCCGGCATGTCATTCTGTGGCGCTGGTTGCTCTCGCTGGTGCTCGCCGCCCCTTCGTTTGCGGCCGGCGAGGTCGTCCAGAGCCGGCAAGCATCAATCCGCTTCGAACGCACCTTGATCCCGTCGGGAGCCGAGATCATCACGCTGTTCTGCTCGCAAGCCCAGGGCGGGACCCCGGGCCGGAAGCTCCGTGGAATCCCCGTGCTCAGCGTGCTGCGGGATACACTCGATGATGCGGATCCCGAAAACGACCGCCTCCGCCAGGTCTGGATCCACGGTTACACCGACGCTTCATTCTGGCAGCGGTTTGTGGCTGCGCTTCCTTTCGCGTATCGCCGGGCTTCACCGGAGCGCAAGGCCCCGGAGGGCTTGCCACGTCCCGTTGTCGACCTTGGCAGGCCGGGCCGCAGCACGGTGCGCGGCCTGGTTGAGGAGCTCCTTCAGGCCGGCGTTCTGAATGACAGGGGCACGCCGTGGCGCCTGGCGTCGCGCAGTTACCGAAACAACGCCAGCGATAACCGGGACATCCAGATCTACCAGGCTCTGTCTGTCCTCTCGAAACTCGAAATGATGCCGAACCCTGAGGAACATCTGACTGGTGGAGATGTCGAAGTGCTGGGAGCGCGGCTTGCACTGGCTACCCGTCTTTTGGGCGGCCTGGTGGGCGAGGGTTATCTGCAGTCCGCGTGGCACAAGGAGGTGTTCAAATCCAACGAAAACCGCGGAAGTAACTGGGAGCTGCTGCGGCAGAAGGCGGAGCAGAACGGCCTTTATTTCGAACCGCTCTCCCTCAGCGGCCAGCCTCCGGATTTTGCACTGATCTGGATGGAACAGCCTTCGGCCGGTGCAGCTGTCCCAAGCCGTTACGACGGCAGGTTCCTGGGTATTTCGAATCCCTTCAAGGATGCGAGGACGCGCGAGTGGAGAGGGTACAGTGAGACCTGGTACTTCGACGAGATGGGCTGCAGAATCCGAGATGGAGGGGCCTGGGTGCGCTCGGCGAGGATGATCCCGCTTGCGCTCTATGCGCTGGATCACCCGCACGTCCCGCTGCTGCTCATCGACCTGCGGCGACCATGGAAACCGGGGTTCGTGGAGAGGGCGCGACGGATAGCGACGGATACGACCGCAGGCCTGCTCCGCTGGACGACGCTGGGCAACTTGCAGTTCACGGTCGCCAAGTCCGCACTATTCTTCGTCAAGAGCCGCCATGGCTCTGCGCTGGACCGGTCGGCACGCCTGCGCGCCTATGCACAGCTGCAACACTTCCTCAAGCTGGATGACGCGATGGATCCGGAACTACGCGACGAACTCACGCGACATGTCCGGCACCTGGGTATCAATCCGCTGGACTGCGACCTTGAAACCCAGGTGAAAACAGCAGAGAGGCAATATGCGGAACTCCTCGGCTATGCGGCCTCGCCACAGGGGCTGGTCCGCCGCCTTGAAAGGGATCGCGCTGACGAGCTCTTCACCCGCCGTCACTCCCCGGTCACCCGCGTCATGCTCAGGCTGGCAACCGGCGCGACACTGGGGCTGTACAATCACCGAAAGCCGGTCGACGACTGGGGATATCACGAACTGGATCAGCAGCGGCGCTTTGCCTATCACAAGAGGCATCTCGGCCGGGTGGCTCAGTCGGGCTTGCATCCCGGGATTACGTGGAGAGTCGAGGAAGTCCGCCGCCCCCTGGATGCGGTGCTTGAAGTCGCCTCAACCGACTGGAAAGTGCGGCCTGACGCGCATGGATTCCTTTCTCACCTGCTTAAGAAGACCAATGATGAGACTCTCCGCCAGGAGATTGCCGAGACCCTTCTGAAGCTGGACGTCGGCACACGATCCGGGGTGATCGCGTTGTCCGTCAATTCCTCATCGGGCAGTGGATCCACCTCGGCACGAACGTCCGAGCCTTCGGCTTTGATCCAGTGATCCGCAGCGGCATAAGATCGGCTTGCTGGTTCCTGTTCGCAGTGCTGTTCCATGTTGCGCCGGTGCTGTCACAGCCGCGGCGTCTGGTGATTCTCAAGGTCGACGGATTGCCGGGCAACCTGATCGAGAGGCACCTGGGCGAGATCCGTCCGGACACAGGCAAGCCAAGGCTGCCGTGGATACACCACGTCTTTCTCAGAAACGGGACTTGGATCCGCAACTTCTATGTCCGCGGAATCAGCCTGTCGGCACCCTCCTGGTGCATGCTCGATACCGGAGGCCACGCCATCATCCGATCCAATGCCGAGTTCGACCGCTTGACCGGCCGCGTCTACGATTACGTCAATTTCTTCCCGTTCTACGTGAGCTACGCGCGTTCGAGGCGTGCCGACATGCCGGGGGTGGAGGTGCTGGACGAGGCAGGCCTCTCCCTGCTGCTCGACAGCTATTCCATCGGCGAGCGGTACCAGGGCTTCCAGCTATACCAGCGGGGGGTTCGATGGTCTACGCTGGGACGCAGCTTTAACAGGGGTTTCCTACTAAGGAGTCCCCTGGCCCTCGTCCGTGAATGGCAGGTCGGGTTCGATGCGGTCCGCAAGCTCTCTGAACAGTTGGAGCAGGAGTTCCTGGAAAAGCTGAAAGACGATCGTCTCATGTACCTGGACTACTTTGATGGCGATTACGACCACGTGGCGCATCTGAGCAACAGCGCCGGGGATCAGCTCCGGGCTCTGCTCCGGCTCGACACACTGGTGGGGAGAGTCTGGAGCGCGATTCAGGACAGCTCTCTGGCGGGACAGACGGTTCTGGTCATGGTGTCGGATCATGGTATGAACTCGGAAGAGAGCACTTTTAGCCAGGGATACAGCCTTCTTGACCTGTTCGGAGGAGGAGCGGGAGGCGGGCACCACGTCCTGATGAATCGACATCCCATGGGCAAATACAAGCTGAGAGGCCTGGACCCCTTCGTTTCGGAAGTCGTTACACCGAGCCGGGAGTCCTTCTACCTCGGGAAACAGGCCGACCGATATCCGACCGCGAGCATGGACCTGGACGGAAACGAGAGGGCATCCATCCATCTGCGCAACAGCGACTGGAACGCGCTTCACATCCTGTTTCAGCAACTCGAACGGCGGGACCTCCCGGCAGATCTGCGTGCGGCCGCGGCCGGAGCCGTGCTGGAAATCATCGACCGCCATCGGCCCGCGTGGATCGCGCTGGTCAAGGAACTCGAAGAGGAGTTGCCGGCACTCCGCCGCCTGACTGACCTGCTCGCTGCAAAGAACCTGTATCTTCCGAAACGATGGAGCGCGGAGGATCGGCTTGCCGGACGGGATCAGCAGGCCCGCCGGCAGCGAGCCAGAGAGGACTCGTGCCGTAAGAATCAGCAGGGCTATTCGCGATGGGTCAAGGCACTGGCTGCTCTGCTCGGGCTTGACCGTGCGGCACTTGAATCGGACCGTGTGAGGGTGGAGGCATTGATACCGAAGCGGACCATGGGTGACGCCAACACGATCCATGATCTCCAGAATTATGTGGTGGGTCCTGGGGCCGACGGACTGGTGATGGGGCAGGACGGAAAGCTCGATCTTAAGAGGAGCTTCCGACGGATTGATTATTTTGCCCTGCTCACCGGCGTCAGGGTGCGCAACGTCGTTCAGGCGAAGCTCGGCGCCCGGCCTGTCGATTTTGTCGCAGCGCGTGTGCCGCTGGAGTCCCTGCGTCCGGACTTGCCGCCGGAGGAAAGGCCGGATGAGGACGGAGTATTACTGTACGGCGACGACGACCACCAGGTCCTGTTGTTGTACCGGCGTGCGACCGGAGGAGGCCTGGAGCTGAGGTACGTGCCGGTCGCGGGATTTCGACAGGATCGATCCGGGCGCATTTCGTTCAGGACCGGCGCATGGGGCCCGGGTTTCCCCTTGAGACTCTGGGAGGATCCAGATCTCGGTGTCCCGCCGGAGCAGAAGGAAACGTGGCTGAGCCGCTGGCACTCCGAGGCGGAGTGGATGCATGCCACCCATCGCTGCCTCTATTCCAACGCAGTCATCGGGCTGCACGAGTACTTCATGGGATCAGGGCCGGAGCCGGAAGCCGATTCGGCGACCCCTGATGAGGGACTGGTCCGCCGCTTCGAACGGCGGCTGCGGCGCATGGTGCGAACGGATCTGCTGGTCCTCGCGAACAACCATTGGAATTTCAACGTGCGCGCATTCAACCCGGGCGGGAATCACGGCTCCTTTTTCCGGACTTCAACTCGCTCGGTGTTCATGCTGGAAGGAACAGGTGTACCGCGCGGACTTGTGATCGAGGAACCGTGCGACAGTCTCCGATTTGTTCCGACGGTGTTGAAACTGGCCGGCCGGGAACCCCCTCGAGGGATGTCGGGGCTTGCAGGCCGCCCCATCGAGGAGCTCTTCTCTGTGGCTACAATCTCCGCCGGCGCCGCAAAGCAGGACTCGGAATCCCGGAAGGCGTGCAGTCCGGCCCGGACGAGCGGGCTCGGGCTGGCTCGTCACCGGATCCTTGCCGGGTCTGGCGGACCGGCGGTTCGCGCCGTGCGGGATGATTGATCACCGCCACTGGCTCACGATTCGGAGCCGTGCGACGAACGGCTCTTGCGTGGAGAGCGAGTAAGAGACAGGCTGCGGATCGAACGTTCTCCGATTTTTCCGTAGAGCACGGACTCCTTGTGCGAATACGGACGACTTTCGGAGGAGAGCCAGAGCGGAAGATAGAAGATTGCAGATTGTAGATTGCAGAATGACGATCAACCTCAACCAACAATCTGCGATCTGCAATGGAAAAGGCCTCGGGACGGATCCGAGGCCTTTTTGACTTAATCCTGGCGACGACCTACTCTCCCACATCGTTGCCAATGCAGTACCATCGGCGCTGGAGGGCTTAACTGCCGTGTTCGGGATGGGAACGGGTGTTTCCCCTCCGCTAGAGTCACCGGAAATCCACGATGCCGAGCCGCGGGGTGTTGGCAGCCGGCGGCCTACAATCAGATAACGTCGAGCCCTGAATTTCGGGCAGGGTAAATTTTATGGTCAAGCCTCACGACCGATTAGTACTGGTAAGCTCCACGCGTCTCCGCGCTTCCACACCCAGCCTATCACCTGGTGGTCTTCCAGGGGTCTTTAGGACCCTTACGGGTCGGGAGATCTTATCTTGGGGTGGGTTTCACGCTTATATGCTTTCAGCGCTTATCCCATCCGAACTTGGCTATCCAGCTATGCCGTTGGCACGACAACTGGTGCACCAGAGGTTCGTCCATCCCGGTCCTCTCGTACTAAGGATAGCGCCCCTCAAATCTCCTACGCCCACCACAGATAGGGACCGAACTGTCTCGCGACGTTCTAAACCCAGCTCACGTACCGCTTTAATGGGCGAACAGCCCAACCCTTGGAACCTTCTTCAGCTCCAGGATGCGATGAGC
>JACADW010000214.1 GCA_013388445.1 Acidobacteriota bacterium
CAGCTGGAGCCCGATGCTTGCCAGGCGGAGCAGTGAACTGGCCTTCGAAAATGGGCGGGTCGCATATGATGTCGTGCATGTCGAGCATTTGCGCGGATCGAGGTACGGCTTGCACATGAAATCGCAGGCGGCTCAGCGGCGGCTCCGCCTGCCGGTCGTATGGGACAGCGTCGATTGCATAAGCTTTCTGTTTCGCCAGGCGGCACGTTCCGGACGCCAGTGGTCCAAAAGGCTCGTCACGCGATTCGAACTCCGGCGGACGGAGAAGTATGAATCCTATCTGCTCAGGCAGTTCAGACATGTGCTCATTAGCTCTCCCGTCGACCGACAGTTGCTTCTGTCTCTTCTGCCGGCGGGAGATCTGCAGGCGCCAGCCGTTTCGGTCATACCCATCGGGGTCGATTCGGGATACTTCCGGCCGAACCCCGAGGTCTCGAGGCTTCCGGCAACCCTGGTCATAAGCGGCAAAATG
The DNA here is from genome assembly GCA_013388445.1 of Acidobacteriota bacterium. Lineage (GTDB taxonomy): Bacteria > Acidobacteriota > UBA6911 > UBA6911 > UBA6911 > JACADW01. Next base: position 473 of record JACADW010000214.1, read on the forward strand.
AGCTATCACGCAAATGTCGCCATGGTCTCCTACCTGATCGAGGAGATCATGCCGCGCATATGGGCCCGCCGGAACGACGTGAGGGTGGTCGTGGTCGGCAAGGATCCGCCCCGGAAACTCTCGGCCCTGGGCCGTGATCGGCGAGTATGCATCACCGGGACTGTGAAGGACGTACGGCCTTACCTCCAGTCTGCGACCCTGGCTGTCGCTCCCGTGATCTATGGTGCTGGGATGCAGAGTAAGCTGTTGGAGGCCATGGCATGTGCCACCCCGGTTGTCACAACCCCCCTGGCAATAAGAGCGCTGGAGGGCGAACCACGACGTCACCTGGTGGTTGCCGAGAAAGCGGACGACTTTGCGGAGGCCGTCCTCAGACTATTGCAGCACTCAAGCCTTCGCGAAATGATCGGCAGGTCCGGACGCGAGTATGTCGTCGGGACTTATGCCTGGGTACGAGTCGCAAGACGGCTTGCCGATGTATATGCCGAGGCGGTCAGCCAGGCTGCCGGGTAGGTATACCTCCGCCGCTTGTTGGTCATGACTCCGCAGGGGCGCGGCGCCTTGGGGACGAGGCGGGATGGGGTCCCGGAGCACGCGCCGCGGTTGCCGCCTTTCGGGGCGAGCCCCGAGCATGGCGTTCGAGCGATCGGACAGCTCCCAGCGTGCATGCAGCATCCTTTGCATAGGAGGGATGGTTTCAAATGACGAAGGCTCTCATCACGGGAATCACGGGTCAAGACGGCAGCTATCTCGCCGAGTTTCTGCTCGGCAAAGGCTACGAAATACACGGGATCGTCCGCAGAGTCGCCCTCGAAGATCCGGAACATCGGATGTGGCGTATCCAGCACCTGCTCGACCGGATTCACATCCACGCCGCCTCGCTGGAGAGTTTCGCAAGCATCTTTCGAGTGTTCGAGACGGTCCGGCCGGACGAATGCTACCACCTCGCGGCCCAGAGTTTCGTAAGTTACTCATTCGAGGATGAATATTCCACCTTCAACACGAATATCAACGGCACGCACTTCGTCTTGTCGGCCCTCCGCGAAATTGTCCCCGGCTGCCGTTTCTACTTTGCAGCCTCCAGCGAGATGTTTGGGAGGGTCCGGCAGACGCCGCAGAATGAACTTACGCCGTTCCACCCGCGGTCGGCTTACGGCATTTCCAAAGTTGCCGGTTTTGAACTGACCAGGAACTACAGGGAAGCCTATGGTATTCACGCCTCGTCCGGCATCCTTTACAACCATGAGTCGCCTCGCAGGGGCTATGAGTTTGTCACGCGCAAGATCAGCCGCGGCGTGGCGCGCATCAAGCTGGGACTGAGGAGTCAGCTCCCGCTGGGCAATCTGGAAGCCAGGCGCGACTGGGGCGATGCCCGGGAGTATGTCAAGGCCATGTGGATGATGCTGCAGCAGGAGCAACCTGATGATTACGTGGTCGGTACCGGCGAGACGCACTCCGTGCGCGAGTTCTGCGAAAAGGCTTTCGCAATTGCCGGGCTGGATTACAGGGATTATGTTGTCAGGGAGGAACGGCTGTTCCGGCCGGCCGAGGTGGACGTCCTGTTGAGCGACGCCAGGAAGGCAAGGGAGGTTCTGGGCTGGGAATACAAACGGACTTTCGAGGAACTCGTCTCGGAAATGGTGGCACACGACCTGGAGCTGGAAAGCAGACATGCCTCGGCATGGAACGCTTCCCTGTCGCCTTCCGCATCAAGATCCTGGTGACAACGATGAACAGCGGCAAGAAACCCGGGTCGTTCAGCACCCCATCCCTGTTGGTACAGAACAAGTGAATTGCCGCGTCCGGCAACATCGGGTTCCCACCCTTCACGACTCAAGATTCTGCGGTGCGGCCCGGCTCTGCCGTGTCGATTCAGTGGAGCAGGGCTCTGCTTCCGGTGCCGCTGACTGAGGAGACGAACAGGCAATGGACTTCGCATGGTCTGAGGAACAGCTGCAGTTCAGGCGCGCGGTGATCGATTTCGCCCGGAAGGAATTGAACTCCTCCCTTCCAGGTCGGGACCGGGAGGCGCAGTTCCCGCGCGAGAACTGGATCAAATGCGCACGGTTCGGCATCCATGGGCTTCCGTTTCCGGAGGCTTACGGAGGAGGGAACTCGGACATCCTGACCACGATGCTGAGCATGGAAGGGCTCGGATACGGCTGCTCGGACAACGGCCTGATTTTCGCCATCAACGCGCAGATGTGGAGCGTGCAGATGCCCCTGCTCAGGTTCGCCAGGGAGGAGGTCCGGCAGAAATACCTGCCGGCTCTGATCCGCGGGGAGATCATCGGAGCCCATGGCATGAGCGAACCGGACTCGGGCTCGGACGCTTACAGTCTTCGGACGCGTGCCCGGAAGGTCGAGGGAGGCTATGTCCTGAGCGGTACAAAGACCTTCGTTTCCAATGGCCCTGTCGCCGACGTTGCTGTAGTCTTTGCAACCGTCGATCCAAAGCGGGGCATGTGGGGCGTCAGCGCGTTTATAGTGGAGATGGGTACACCGGGCTTCAGCGTCAGCCGCCATATCGACAAGATGGGCTTGCAGTCCTCCCCCATGGGCGAACTGATCTTCGAAGACTGCTTCATCCCTGAAGAGAACCGCCTCGGGCCCGAAGGCGCCGGAGCCAATATCTTCAAGGACTCCATGGAATGGGAACGCGCCTGTATCCTGGGCAGTTACGTCGGAGCGATGGAGCGACAGCTGGAACGAGCCGTGGCTTACGCAAGGGACCGGCGGCAGTTCGGACAACCCATCGGCGGCTTTCAGTCGGTCGCCAACCGCATCGTCGACATGAAGGTGCGCTTGGAAACGGCCCGGCTGCTGCTCTATAGGGTCGCCTGGCTGAAGAGCCAGGGCAAGTCCACACCGATGGATGCGGCCATCGCCAAGCTTTACCTTTCCGAGGCCTTCCTGCAGTCCGGCATGGATGCCATGCGAACCTATGGCGGCTGGGGATATACGACCGAGTTTGGGGTCGAGCGTGATCTGAGAGATGCGCTGGGCGGGATTTTCTACTCCGGCACCTCTGATATACAGCGCAATATCATCGCGCGCTTTCTCGGACTGTGAGGCGCTCACCGCAGTGAAGTCCAAACCTGACCGTACTTCCGCCGGCTTGGCGGCATGAGGCCGGCAAGGAGGAATCCGTAGTGCTCCATCTGTTGCCCCGTGCCGTAGACATCGCCGCCCGGCGCTTCCCGGAACGCGAGGCGGTCCGTTGCTCCGGCGCATTTCTGACTTATGCCGAGCTGGCAAGCCGGGCCAACGGACTGGCGCAGGTCCTGAGATACCAGGGCCTGAAGCGCGGGGACCGTGTGGGCATTTTCATGAACAAGAGCCTGGATTCCGCTGTCGCCATGCACGGGATCATGAAGGCGGGAGGGGCCTATGTCCCCCTGGACCCGTTCGCGCCGACATCGCGTGTCGCCTTCATGATTCGCGACTGCGGCATACGACACCTGGTCACCACAGACCTGAAGCTGGACCAGACCGCGCTCCTCGCCGAGGCCACCGGAGAGCTTTCCCATCTGATCGGGGCGACCAATCGGGACGGGTACGAGTGCCTGGCATGGGACGACGTTCGCGGCGCGACGGCTGCAGATCCTCCGGACATCGAGCTGACCGAACAGGACCTGGCATATATTCTTTATACGTCAGGGTCCACCGGAACGCCCAAAGGGATCGTGCACACCCATCGGAGCGGCCTGAGCTTCGCCGTCTGGGCCGCCGAGACGTACGGCTTGAGCTGCGAAGACCGAATAAGCAACCACGCTCCCCTGCATTTTGACCTCTCTACGTTCGATTTCTTCGCCGCAGCGGTGGCGGCAGCAGCGACGGTCATCGTCCCGGAGGCGATTTCGAAACTGCCGGCCAGTCTCTCCGGATGGATCGAACGCGAAAGGATATCGGTCTGGTATTCCGTCCCTTTTGCTTTGATGCAGTTGCTGGAACGCGGGGGCCTCCAGGATCGTGATCTCAGTTCTCTGCGCTGGGTATTGTTCGCAGGAGAGGTGTTTCCGACAAAACACCTCCGCAGGGTAATGGCCGCGCTTCCGCATGCGAGATTCAGCAACCTGTACGGACCGACGGAAACCAACGTATGCACCTTCTATCACGTTCCGCCGCTCCCGCCGGGTCTCGAAGAGGCGATCCCCATCGGGAAACCGTGTGCCAATGTGGAGTCGCTCATCGTGGATGGGGAGAACGCTCCGGTGAAACCAGGCGAAACAGGCGAACTGTTGATCCGCGGCGGCGTGGTCATGCGCGGCTATTGGGGCAGGCCGGACCTCAACGAGCGCGGCTTTTTCCGGCGGCGCGTTTTCAACGATCAGTACGAGGACGTCTTTTATCGGACCGGTGACCTCGTCCGGCTCATTCCTGACGGGAACCTCAAGTATCTTGGGCGCAAAGACCGGCAGATCAAGACGCGGGGATACCGGGTCGAGCTGGACGAGGTCGAGGCCGCACTGCTTTCCTTCCCGGGCGTCGAGGAGGCTGCGGCTTTTCCCGTTCCGGACGGTCAGGGAAGCTGCCTCATCGAGGCCGCCGTGACTGCAAAAGCAGGATCTGCCCCCACAGGCCCGGCTGTGCTGAATCATGTGAGCGGGAAACTGCCCTCCTATGCCGTGCCGGTCAAGGTCGAGGTCCTCGCTTCCTTTCCCCGCACATCCACGGGCAAGATCGACCGACGCAAGCTGCAGGAGCGGGCCGGTGCGGGGAGCGAAGGGGAGCCGAAGCAGCAGGTCAGCGTGATCGCGGAAGGAGCATAGAGACATGGACAGAAAGACGGAATTGATGGAATTCGTGAAAGAGGAGCTGCTGCACGGCCGCAAGTCGGATTTGCGGGATGACGAAGACCTGCTCAGTGCCGGGATCATCGATTCCCTGGGCATCCTCCAGCTGGTCGGCTTCGTCGAGAAAAGGTACGGCGTACAGGTCCCCGACGAAGATGTCGTGTATGAGAACTTCCACAGCATCCGGGCCCTTGCGGACTACCTGGGACGAAACTGAAAGCCGGGCTCATGCCAATCCGGTCAAGGCAGGGCGGCAGCTCAGACCCGCATGGGATATCCTGCAACCGACGGTCCTGACCGGGAAAGACCCCTGGCCCGTCATTCTTTCCAGGGACTGAAAAAGCGCGTTCCCCGAGCCGCCCGATCATTCCACGGCTGCTGGTTGGCGTCGATCTTGGGGCTGACACCGAACGCCGCGTTGAGGTTTTTCCTCCAAGAGGGTACCGGTCCGTCTCCTGCCGCCGGCTGAAACAAAGTCCGCAGAATGGTCAAGCGTCTGCTGTCACTGAACGGCCTCGCCGTACTGGGCGCCGTAATAAACCACGCCTCCGGATGGGGTTTCACGGCTATGTTCTGGTGGACGGACCGCTACCAGGCCGGACCGGTGCCGGACTTCTCCGGGCTGGGTACCGCTTCATACTATGCCCTTCGCGCCGCAGAGCAGCTGATCATGTTCAGTATTCCGGCCTTCCTCTTCGTGTCAGGATTCTTCGTCGCCTTTGCCACAGGGCGCCGGCGCGAGAGCCTCGGCTGGAAGCCCGTGGGCGTCCGGATCAGGGACCTGGCGATCCCTTACATTTTCTGGTCGCTGGCACTCCTCGCCGGGAAAGGCGCACTGGGATCATTCGACAGGCCTCTCGGGTATTTGCAGAGCCTTGCCTTTGGAAGAGCAGCCGCACCTTACTATTATGTTCCGTTGCTTGCTCAGTACTTCCTTTTCTCGCCACTGATTGTGCCGCTGGTGAGAAAGCACTGGAAGCCTGTCCTCTTGTCCGCAGGCCTGTTGCAGCTGACCGTACACGTGGCCAGGTATCCCGTGCTGTTGGGCCGTGATGTCGCAGTCGCGCAATGGGTCGTGATCCATTCCCCGGGCTGGTTTTTCCCCCAGACATGCTTCTGGTTCGTTTTCGGCGCTTTCGCGGGTTTCCATCTGTCGGTTCTGAAGGGATGGCTGGTGCGTTGGGCCGCATTGCTGCCGGCGCTGACCCTCGTTTCGGCAGTCCTGGCATTCCTGGAATGGGAATTGCTCTTTGGCCTGTCGGGCAGGGAGTGGTTGCCGCCCGCGGTCACCGCGCTCGACAGCATATATGCAGGCGCAATGATTCTGACCTTCATCGCGTTCGATGACCTCCGGCCGCCGTTCACGAAGCAGCTCGGCGAACTGGGAGCAAGATCCTTCGGTGTCTACCTGATGCACGCTCCCGTGCTCGAGGTGGCGTCCCGGGCGGCCTATCACGGTGCTCCGTGGATCCTTGGTCACCAGTTTCTCTTTCAGCCTCTTCTCACGCTCGCCGGGGTCGGCGTTCCTCTCGCGGCGATGATTGCGATCGACCGTTCGCCCGTGCGGCGCTGCTACAAGTACATCTTTGGCTAAGACCCGGCAGGACACAGCGGCTCTACCTGACTATCGCGACGTGTATATGGGCGATCGAGAAAGGACCCTATGGCCAAGATATTGGTGACCGGGGGGGCGGGCTTCATAGGATCCCACCTGGTTGGAGAACTGCTGAACCGGAAATACGAGGTGGTGGTTCTCGATGACTTGACCGGAGGTTTCATTGAGAACGTTGACGCCAGAGCGGAGTTTATCCAGGGGAGCATCCTGGACGTGGAACTGATCAACGGTCTATTTGCCCGGAACCCGTTTGACTGCGTCTTTCATCTTGCAGCATACGCGGCAGAAGGGCTCAGCCATTTCATCAAACGGTTCAATTACAACAACAACCTCATCGGCAGCGTCAACCTGATCAACGCCGCCGTGAACAACGGGATTAAGCGTTTTGTCTTTACGTCTTCCATCGCTGTTTATGGCACCTCAACGACCCTCCCCATGACGGAGGAGACTCCTGCCCATCCGGAAGATTCCTACGGAATCGCCAAGCTGGCGGTGGAACAGGAACTCAGGATATCCAGGGAGATGTTCGGGCTGGACTACGTCGTTTTCCGGCCGCACAACGTCTACGGCGAGCGGCAGAACGTAGGAGACCGATACCGCAACGTCGTCGGGATCTTCATGAACCAGATCCTGCAGGGAAAGCCGATGACTGTCTTCGGCGACGGGACGCAGACCCGGGCATTCAGTTACATCGGGGACATCATCCCTATCATGGCGGACGCCATTGAAATCCCGGCCGCCTGCAACCAGGTGTTCAATGTGGGAGCCGACACCCCGTACACTGTCGGCACGCTGGCGAAGGAAGTTGCCTCGGCGATGGGAGTGAAAGCCGACATCGTCCACCTGCCGGCTCGAAACGAGGTCTGGCATGCGTACTCCTCTCACGATAAGGTGCGGCGTGTATTCGGCGCACGGCCGTTGACGGATCTGAAAGAGGGTTTGTCCCGCATGGCTGCGTGGGTGAAGGATCACGGCGCACGCAGCAGTCAGGAATTCGGCAATATCGAGGTCTCCAGGAATTTCCCGGCAGCCTGGATCGCACAGGAACCGGGACGGCGCACTCCGACGATCTGAATCGAATGAACACAAACAGGTCCTGCAAGGGCGGACGTTGACTCCGAAAAGGGCAGTCCGTTGGCATTCCGTCCGCCGGACTGCAGACTTGCACGCGGCAGTGGAGCTTGAGGAGCGGGCCGGATAGCAGCCCCCACGCTGCTCCGGACGATATCCGTGCAATTCACGCGGATCGCAGACCCCACCTTCGCCAGGATAGCCATACGCGAGTGCGTGCGCGATGCACTCGGTCTGGTCCATCCCGCCCAGGACCCTGACTGTCACCTCCGGGCCGCGATTGAGTGGCTCGTCCTGGCTCAGGACCAAACCGGCAACGGTGGCGTGTCTGCGGGTTTTGGCCGCCGTGGCTGGCGCCCCGATTACCCCGAGACGACGGGATACATCATTCCCACTTTCCTGGATTACTGGCATCTCACGGGAAACAATGACCTTTTGGATCGCGCCCTGCGCATGGGCGCTTACGAGATGCGCGTTCAGAATGAAGATGGGGCCATTCCTGGAGGCTACGCACAGCCGAGATCGCCCTGCGTCTTCGATACGGGACAGGTCATTCTCGGATGGCTCGCGCTGTATCAGGAAACCGGCCAGGTCGAGTATCTCAGGGCTGCCAGGTTGGCGGGAGACTGGTTGCGGCGGGTGCAGGCCCGCGACGGTTCATGGCCATCGTTCGATCACGCGGGCTCCGCGCGCGCGTATCACTCCCGCGTGGCATGGGCGCTGATTGCGCTGGGACAGGCCAGCGGCGAACAGGGCTACATCGAATCGGGCCGCAGCCAGCTCGATTGGACCATGACGACTCAGAGGCCGAACGGCTGGTTTGACAGGGCGGAATTGCGGGGCGAGCCGTATCCCGTCACTCATACAATCGCCTACACGATTCGGGGTTTGCTGGAGTCCGCGGCGGCCTTGCAGGATTCCCGGTATCTCGAATGTGCCCGCCGTGCCGCCGATGCGCTCCGGCATTGCCAGCTGAAGGACGGGTCGTTGCCGGGCCGCTTCGATTCTTGCTGGCGTCCCCGATCGGACTGGAGTTGTCTGACGGGTTGCGCGCAAATGTCGCTCAACTGGCTTCGGATCTACGAGCTCACGGGCGAGTCTGCCTACATGCAGGCCGGGTTGCGCAGCAATTCCTTTGTGCGGAAGACTCAGAACCTTCGGACCTCGGGCCCGGACCGCGGCGCCATCAAGGGATCCTGGCCCTGTTACGGCGAGTATGAGCGTCTGAGCTATCCCAACTGGGCTGCCAAGTTCTTCGCCGATGCGCTGATGCTCGAAATCAAAGTATTGCGGGCAAGGTTGTGAATCAACTATTTGGCTTCTGTCTCCTGGCCTTATCCATTCCGGCGGCCTATCTCTCCTTCCTGGCGCTCGCCGCCATCCCTACACGGCGCACCAGGTTGCGAGCCCGGCCGACCTGCCGCTTTGCCATCGCCATTCCGGCTCACGATGAAGAAACGGTCATCGGCCGCACAGTGGCGGCTTTGCGGCAGTCGGATTATCCAGCTGAGCTGTTTGATCTTTTCGTGGTTGCTGATAACTGTTCCGACTGCACGGCTCGTACGGCTCAGGAGGCGGGTGCGCTGGTCCTTGAGCGAAACGAGGCCCCCCGAGGCAAAGGGCCCGCATTACGCTGGTTGTTCCGGCAAATTTTGCGCTGTGAGCGCTATGACGCGGTTGTGGTTTTTGACGCCGACACACGCGTTACCCCTGATTTTCTGCGTGTCATGGACGCTTGCCTTGCTGAGGGACACGACATAATTCAGGGCCAGCACCGTATCCTGAATCCGGGCGACGGCTGGTTCCCCATGCTTGCGTGGGCCATGTTCCTGGCCGACAATCGGCTCCAAAACCAGAGTCGTTCCAACCTAGGTTTGTCTGCCAAGAACATGGGTGATTCCATATGCTTCCGCGCGGACCTGCTGCGCAGATTCGGCTGGGGCGAAGGCCTCACCGATGATTACGCGTTTCGCCAGCAGCTCCTGCTCGAAGGCTTCCGCATCCGGTATGAACCGTCAGCCGTCGGATACGGTGAGGCAGCGCTCAGCTGGAGAATCGCGTGCACGCAGCGGGCGCGCTGGCTGCGCGGCACATACGAGGCCGACAGAAGACACATCTGGCGCATGCTGCACGAGACCCTGTGCAAGGGGAACCTGGCTGCCCTCGACGGTGCGCTGCAGGCCTGTCTGCCCAGTTATTCCACTCTCACGGTACTCGCGCTTGCTATCGCGTTTATCCACGCATTTGTCAGCTGGCTCGGCTACGCGGAATTCAGCAAGTGGTGGCTTGTCCTGCTCTGCGTGCTGGTTGTCTATCCCTTCTGGGGACTGGCGCTGGAAAGGGCCCCGGCGCGTGCCCATCTTGCGATCCTTTCCGGGCCGCTCTTCGTGATCTGGCGCACCTGGATCGCCGTGACCGCCCGCTACCTGCAAGGCAAAGTCGAATGGGTGCGGACCCCAAGGAAAGGTACGATGGAGCCTCCTGCCATGGGGCATCAATGATCCATCTCTCCCGGCGCCGCGATACTCGTGCCCGGTATTTTTGGATTCCTCAAGACGAGAATCACCGTCGATAATCGCGAGCTGATTGCGTCGATGGCGCAGGCGCTTGAACGCGAAGGTCGATATCGGGTGGATCTGTACCATACCGATACCCTGGGTTTGGGCAGGGTCAGTCTGGGCCTCATGAATCCGGAACCGCAGCCGGTCTGGAACGAGGACCGGACGCTTTGCGCCCTCATGGAGGGGGAACTCTATGACACGGACGCTCTGAGGCAAGGCCTGATCGAGCGGGGGCACCGCTTTTCGATCGACAGCGATGCCGAACTCGTGCTGCATTCCTACGAAGAATTCGGCGGGGAATTTGCGGTCCGGCTGAATGGCGCTTTTGCTGTCTCCATATGGTCCCCCGGGGAGAAGAAACTTCTCCTGGCCAACGACCGCCTGGGCCTCTTCCCGCTCTATTATGCCTGGACCGATCGCGGCTTCCTCTTTTCATCCGCTGTCCGCGCCCTGATGGCCGATCCTGTGCTGCCCCGCAGAGTGGATCCTGTAGCCGTCAATGAGTTCCTGGTATTTGACCACGTCCTGGATGACCGGACACTGCTCGACGCAGTTCGTCTGTTGCCCCAGGCTTCGACCCTTAGCCTGCAGGACGGTCGCCTTGAGATCCGCCCATACTGGAGATTGCGCTACCCGCAGGTCTATCAACCCCGGAGCGAGCAAGCTTACGCGGAGGAGCTGCTCTGCCACCTGCGCCGTGCCGTGAGGCGCCGGCAGCCGCACGGCCGGCCGGCAGGAGTGCTCTTGAGTGGCGGTCTGGACTCGCGTATCCTCGTGGCCCTGCTGTGCGAGGAGTCTCCGAGGGGACGGCTTCACACTTTCACCTGGGGCACACCGGGCTGTGACGATGCGCGCTTTGCCAGGGAAGTCGCCGCCCGGTGCGGCGCGCGGCACCACTTCTATGAGCTGACGCCGGACTGGCTGCTGCGTCTGGCGGACCGGGCGGTTTGCCTGACCGATGGACTGGGCAATATCGTGAACCTGCACGCCCTGGCTGCGCTCGAGGAGGAGGCCAGGCACGCCGAGATCCTCTATAAGGGCTTCATGGGAGACGCCATGATGGGGTTCGCTGTGAGACGGGAGATGTGGGGTGACTATCCTCCGGAAATCCGGTCCCAAGTGCATCTTCAGGCTCACGAGGACATGGGCGCGATCAACTATCGTGCAGATGAGCAGGAGCAACTGTTCACGATTGATTTCCGGCGGCAGGTGGGGGATGCGGTAATCCGGGCCTACCAGGATGGACTGGCAAGGGCGGGTGTGGACCAGTTGACAAATCAGCGCCTCTATTTCGACCTCACGCAGCGGGTGCCGCGCATGACGCTCAACGGGGTGGAAGTCGTGCGCAGCCGGACGATAGTCCGTCTGCCGTTCACCGATAACGACTTGCTCGATTTCGTGCTGACCGTGCCGCCAGGATACCTCATGGAGCGGCACTTGATGAAGGAGGTATTCATCCGATTCCTGCCGGAACTGGCCAAGATCCCTCTGACACCCTCGGGACTGCCCATGTTTTCCTGCGCGCGCCACCTGCGCGTTCAGGCCCGTCAGATGGCAGCGTGGCATCTCAGGCGGGCCGGCCTTGGCTGGCTCTGCGGACCGGATAGCCGTCCTTACAAGGACTACGGTAATTGGTTTCGCACCACGCTGCGGAGTTGGGTCATGGACACTCTGTTGAGCGAGCGCGCCCTGCAGAGAGGCTACTTCAACGCTGACTACGTCCGCCGGCTGGTCACTGACCACATGAGCGGCGCTAACCACGCGGTCCGGATTGGGGCGCTGATGACCCTGGAACTATGGCACCGGCAGTTCACGGATTGAGCTGCATGGACCCGCAACCTCGGTTCATCAACCCAAATCTGCGCATCTGCTGGTGGCAGAAGCATGCTGCGCTTTGTCGACCGCTTTCTCCGCACCGGTACTGTATCTTGATCTCACGTGGTCGCGGAACAAGCCTCCTCGTCCGGCGATGACATTCTCCCCGTGAACACGTGCCGATGGGCTTGTTGCTTTGTTTCATGAAAGGGCGCTACGTCGGATGGGCTCTGGCCGGCCTGCTTGGAGCCGCAGGTGTGGTCGGGATTCTTTCCGCAAGTCCCCATGGGATCGGACTGTCGCCCGACTCGATCGTCTATGTGGGCGGGGCCCGCAATATCCTGGCGGGAAACGGATTCTCAATGCCTCCCGGCAACGAGCCCATCACGCATCACGCCCCTCTCTACCCGTTGGTTTTGGCGATACTCGGCTTCGGCGGCCTCGAGCCGGTGCAAGGGGCACGCTTTCTGGGTGCGCTTCTCTTCGGCCTGAACATCCTGCTGATATACAAGTTGGCGACCCATGTCGTGGGCGAGAGAACTCCGATCCCCGCCTGGATACCAATCGGAGTGAGCGGATTCACTCTGTTTGCCCGACCCATGTGGGAAATTCATCTCATGGCCTGGTCGGAACCGATGTTCATCAGCCTGTGCCTCGCCACTGTATGCGTAATGGCAGGCTATGTCCGCACTCTGAGACGGTCGTGGCTGTTGGCCGGGGGCCTGTCGATTTCGCTTTCCATCCTGACCAGATATGCCGGGCTTTCGATGTGGGCGGCTTGCTGTCTGATTGTTCTTTTCACCGGTGACCGGCCGATACGCAGAAGGTTGTCGGACACATTCGCATTCTCGGATGTCTCGCTGGCGCCGTTTGCGCTTTGGGTGGGACGAAACATACTGGCCGGCGGCGCAGCGACCGAACGGTCCTTGGTTTTCCACCCCATCGGTCCAGACCATCTTAGGGAGGCTCTGGTGACGGCGGCTTCTTGGCTGCTGGTTCCGGCGCAGGCACGCGGCTGGACGAAGGCCGCCGCGCTGGCGTTGGTCGGGGCGGGCATGGCGGCCGGCATCTACCTGGTCTTCAGACAGGAGCACAAGAACACTTCGCGGGCGTTCCTCGCTGTGGTTCCCCCTGTCGTCAAGGTCGCAGGCATATGTGCTGCCGTATACGTTCTCTTCCTCGCGTTTTCCATATCATTCGTTGACGGAAACATCCCTCTCGACCAGAGGATTCTGTCGCCCCTGTTCGTGATGCTCCTCTTGTGCATCGCTTACGGATTTTACATGTGGGATCAGGCGACCGGAAAACCACGTGTCGCTAGAGCTCTATCGGCAGTTCTCATTTCTGCCGCGATCCTCGGTAACCTGGAATCCTCAAGTTCGCTCTTCAAGCAATCATACATTCAGGGATTGGGATTGAACAACCTTCACTGGCATCATTCGGAGCTGATTCGCAAGCTCAGAGAGCTCCAGGTTCCCGGGAAGATCTACTCGAATTCGCCCCCTGCCATCTATTACCATGCAGGCAAGGGAGCTTCGAAGATACCTGTACCCTTTTCCAAAGTCACCCGCAGGCCCAATCCCTACCACCAGCTCCAATTGTCAGCGATGTACAAAGACATGGATCACGGAGGCCTGCTGGTGTTGTTTGATCTCGGCAGCATCGATTCGACCCTTGATGCAGCCGGCTTGGTCCGGGATCTGAAGCTCAGCCCGTTCGCCGTATATGCCGATGGGGCCATGTACACTCGCTGAGTGACCGCCGGAGGGCGGATAATGACACTGGTGAGCGTCGTCATTCCCGCATACAACCAGGCCCGGTATCTCACTGAAGCCCTGCAAAGCGTCATGATTCAGACTCTTGGCGATCTCGAGATCATCCTTGTGGACGACGGCTCCACGGACCAGACCGCGCAGATCGTGAAGGGAATCAGTGACCCAAGGCTGCGCTACATATATCAGGATAATCGCGGCCTTTCAGCGGCGCGCAACACAGGTATGCGGAGTTCCAGCGGCGAATACCTGACTTTCCTGGATTCAGATGACCTGTTTCTGCCGTCCAAGCTTGAACTCCTGGTTCGAGCAATGGAGAGCCACCCTGAGGCCGGGATTGCCGCCGGTCAGGCGATACCTATCGATGACCAGGGAAACCGGATCGGCAAGGTTTTCACCAAACGGCTGCCGGATTATCCCGCAGAGCTGTTGCTGGGCAACCCGCTTCATGTCGGAAGCGTGTTGCTGCGCAGGTCCTGGCAACAGAAGGTCGGGTATTTTGACGAGAACCTGAGGTCATATGAGGACTGGGACATGTGGCTTCGCCTGGCACTTGCAGGCTGCCGCGCTGTCTGGGTCCCTGAGCCTGTTTCCCTTTATCGCTTTCACGGCGCTCAGATGACCCGGCTCGGCAGCCAGATGACCGAAGCCACGTTTGCCGTACTGGATAAGTTCTTTGCGCAGCCCGACCTTCCGCAGGCTTGGGCTTCCCGGAAAGACGAAGCATACAGCCGCGCGCATCTGCGCGCAGCGGCGCAGGCCTACGTTGCGCAGGACTTTGAACTTGCAGGCAGCCACCTGCGCCACGCCGTGCGGCTGAATCCTGTCCTTATGGAGAACGATGCCAGTCCGCTCGCGCATGTTTTCCGGGCCTGGACCGACCTTCCCAAGACCAGGGATCCGCTGGCGTTTCTGAAAAGCGTCTATCTGCACCTGCCTGCAGAACTTGAGGCGTTGGCCAGGCTGAGAACCTCTCATCTGGGCCGAGCCGCTGCTGATTTTGCCTTGGAATCCTTTGAGAGGCAGGATTACGCGCGCACGCGGCGTTACGCCCTCAAAGCGTTCAAATACCGCCCCGCTTTGCTGCTGAACCGCGGAATCGTTTCAATTCTGGTAAGGTCGTTCCTGGATGACACTGAATCACGGCGGCCGCATGTCCAGCAACGCGAGGGAGTCCAAAGCGAAGCCTGTACTCCGCACGAGAGCCCGTAGGCGCAAGGAATTCCAGGAAGCGTCAAGAGGATCAACACAGCGTGGCTTCAGGACGGCAACCGCGTTGCTCTCCGGAGCCTTTCGGTATATAATAAAGAGGTGGTGGTTGGTGTGTGCAACCTGATCGGTTGCGCCAGAGGTCCCCTCGGAAGGAGTTCCCTTCGATGCACCGAGTATCGGTACTGATCGTAGTCGTGTGCCTAGGCTTGCACCATGTTGCCCTGGCGCAGAAGAGGAGCGGCGACAAGGAAATCAAGGAATCCGCGCCTCAGCCCGGCGTGTCCGAGGCTGCTCCCGTCAAATCGCCGCAGTGGCTTGACTACCGTGTAGGCGCCGGCGACACACTGGAAATCGAAGTTGTAGAGCACCCTGAACTCAGTCAGACCCTCAAGGTATCCTCTTCCGGCAAAATCAACCTGCTTCCTGTTGGAGAGATACACGTCGAGGATCTGACAGCGAACGAACTGGAGACAAGGATTGCTGCCATACTGGAGCAGAAGGACCTGCTCAGGCGTCCTGAAGTGCTCGTCTATGTGCGAGATTACCAGGCGAAGCGAGTCTACCTGAGCGGCGAGTTTGTCAGGCCGGGCGAATTCATCATGTCCCAGCATTTGACTGTCTCGGATGCGATATTCCTGGCCGGCGGATTAGGTCTATATCCGGACCGCTACGGGTACCTCCACCGTCGTCTGTCCAAAGGGGACCCTCCTGGGCCTCCGTCGGCCAGTATCATCGAAAGGCCCGAGGTTCCTAGGGAAGGGACCGAGATCGTCAAGATCGACCTCCAGCCGCTTCAGGAGGGAAGAACTCCGGAGCCGGATCCCCCCCTTCGCGGCGGCGACTACCTTATCGTGCCCAGAAGACAGGTGGAATTCTATTTCGTGCTCGGCGAAGTCCTGAGGCCCCTCAACTATCCACTCCCTGACGGTCAGCCTTTGTTCATCAGTCGCGCGATATCGAGCGCCGGTGGCCCCACACCAACAGCGAAAATGTCCAACGGGCTTCTAATACGCACCGACAAGCAAGGTAAGCGGCAAGAGATCAAAATCGATTATGCCGCTGTGCTCAGCGGCAGGCAAAAAGACTTTGAAGTCCAGCCGAACGACATAATCTTCATTCCCGGCAGTAAGATAAGAACGATAACAGAGGGCTTTGTTCAGGCCGCTTCGGGAAGTGTTTTGGTCGCGGCCCTTCGAGCCGAGCGTGCCTATCGAATTCCGGAGCGAGGTTCAGATGCTGCTGCATCAAGTGTTCCATATATTCCGTATGTTCCATAGATCTGGCGGCGGGATGCTAGTGACCATGGTAGTGGTCGCAGCCATTTCGTCCGCCCAGGCTCAGGAGGCCGCGAATAAGGCTGATGTGCCGGTTGCTGCCGTTCAGTCCCCGGAATACCGGGTCGGGCCCGGAGACAGGCTGGCGCTGCAGGTGTTTGGCCTGGCAGAGCTCAGTCAGACCATGCGAGTGAGCAATTCCGGAAGAGTTCATGTTGCGTACGTCGGCACTCTCTCGGTCGTCAACCTGACGGTTGCTCAGATAGAGGATGAAATCGCCCGAAGGCTCAGGGAACAGCAGCTCGTGAACGATCCCTGGGTGCGTATCCAGGTGGTCGAGTACCGTTCCCAACCGGTATTTATCGTCGGAGAGGTGCACTCTCCGGGGCAATACATGATTACCGGTGAAATGCGCCTCTTGGACGCCGTCAGCAAGGCAGGGGGCTTTACGAATGCAGCCGGCACGAACGGATTTCTTATGCGACGTCATGACTTTGCCGGCGCCATGGCCGAGATCAGGGCAGGAGAAAGATCGTGGGAGACTATGAGGGATCGTGACCTGCAGGCATCAGAGACACCCGCGGCGGGGAGCGGAACGGCGACGGAGGGTGGTGCCCCCGCGCGTGATAGGATCACAATCAATATCAGCGACCTCAAGGCAGGCATTCGACCGGAATTGAATGTCCTGCTTCAGGGGGGTGACGTCTTTTATGTTCCGGCCAGAAGGACGCAGTACCTCTATATAGTAGGGGAGGTCGCACTGCCCGGCGCTTACATCCTGCCGCAGAGCTACGATCATATTACGGCCGCTCGGGCTGTCTCTTACGCCGGCGGACCTCTGAGGACGGCGAAAACGTCCAAAGGCTTTATCATGCGCTACGATAGAGCCGGGGCCTATCAGGCAGTTCCGTTTGATTTCGCGGCGGTCGCCAGGGGCCGGGAGCCTGACATTCCCATAAGCCCGGGCGACATCTTATTCGTTCCCAGGAGCGTCGGGAAGACAATTGGCTACAACTTGTTGGCGCTGATGCCGGGTCACCTTCTGCGCATGATCATTTGGTAAAGACCAAATCGAGCCTCAGTCTCGGTCCGCCCCCCGGCATCCCAGGCCGTCTGCACCGAAGAGGGCTCGTATTGATTCGCGATCTCATCTGCCCTGCCTGGATTGTGAAACTGATCGGTCCAGCCCCGGAATTCCCTGAGCAATTCGATCCATGAAGTGAGATGCGGATCGGAGATCAGGTCGGGTTTCTTTTGACCCTGCCGGTGGCATACCAGAGCGCCTGCAAATGAATATCGCCTATCTGATGCAGGAAGGAGGACCGGACGTCCGAGAGAAACCATTGAGTGGGCCGGCAAACCATGTCTGGCACGTGTTCAAGGAGCTGCAGGCCCTCGGCCACAATGTGCGCCTCCTGGTGCAGTATCACGGGAGGATCTGGAGATCGGACGACCTCGAGTGCTTTGAGCCGGTGAAGATTCCGCGGCTTGATCGGGGGCCGCTTCGTGAGCTCGAGCGCCTTGTTCGCGGGATTCAATCGAGGCTTCGTTTGCCCTACGTCAATCTTTTCGAGAGCCTCCGCTTCGCCCAGGCCTGCTGCCAGGGACTCGCCGACCGCGACCTGCTCTACGAGCGGATGGGCTGGATGGGGTACGGGGGCGGGCTGGCAGCCCGCCGACTCGGCATACCCCTTGTGATGGAGGCGAACAACGGGGACTTCATATCGGAACTCGAGAGGCGCGGCGTTGCACCGCGGGGTTTCCAACGATGGCTGGCCATCGAATTGATGCGGAGGGCGGTGCGACGGGCCAGCCACGTCGTAGCTACGGGGCAGGGACACCGCGAGCGGTTCATTGATTTTTGGAGAGTAGAGGGGACACACGTCTCCGTTGTGGAGAACGGCAGCGAAGTGGTGGACCTGCTGTCCAGGGACCGGCTGCGTTCTTTCCGGGCTGACCCGGCTGCAAGCGACCAGGTGACCATTGTCTTCGTCGGCGCTTTTGAACCCTGGCACGGGATACTGAAGTTGATACCGGCCATGGCGCGGGTCGCGGCAAAGATAGCCTCGGCCCGCCTGGTGCTGATCGGGACCGGGACGCAACGGGAAAGAATCGTACAACTCATCCATGAATCTGGTCTCGATGAGCGGGTCGTGCTGACCGGCCCGTTGAACATATCTCAGGTATCTGAATACCTGGCCGAGGCCGATATCGGCGTCGCTCCATACTGCGGCTGGATGGAGTTTTCGGGCCTCAAGCTGTTTGACTATAAGTCGGCAGGTCTCGCGATCGTCGCTTCGGGCCAGAACGGTCAACCGGCTACGCTGAAACACGGGCACACCGCCTGGATCGTGCCGCCGTGCGACGAAGACGCTCTCAGCGCAGCGATCATAGGACTGGCTTCGGATGCTGCGTTGAGACGGAGGATGGGGCAGGCGGCCCGGCTTGAGGCCGAAGAGTGCCACAGGTGGCGCCACACGGCGCTTCGGCTGGAGCGGATACTCAAGGAATGTCGGGCCGCGAGTCGAACACACCCCCGCGATGCGAAATGCATGGCGTGAATCGGAGAGAGCCCGACGCAACCATTCTCCTCCTTCGGGAGAATCGCATCGCGCAAAACCTGGAATCGCCCGCGTCTTCGCTCGTTTCCCTCGGGATCCTGCATTACAGCCTCCGGGTCGCAGCGCGGAACAACCGGTGTGCGTGCCGGGCTCTTGCGGCGGCCCGGATCGGGCCGCGGGCTTGCTGCTAACGGCTACCACAAGTGCAAAGGGAAAAAGAAGCTGCTTCCGGCCGCCGGGCGGAGGCTGCGCCGGCTGTGGAGCACTCCCCAATCCCTGACGATCTCAGGAAGGGGGCACTTCTGAAAATAGCTCAATCCGACAATCGGTCGCCGTTTCGACGAGCCTGGGAGGCCTGGAGGGGATTCGGGAAGTTCCTCGGCGACTGGCTCGCTCGCATTCTCCTGACGATTTTCTACTTCACGCTCCTGGCGCCGTTCGGTATCGGGGTGCGGATGGCAAGCGATCCGCTGGCAACGACCGGAAGGAGCCGTCCGCGCTGGCGGCAGCGGACCACGTATGAGCGGCAGCTGGGCGAAGCAAAGCGGATGGGTTGATGAACATTCTGGGTATTTCCTGTTTCTATCATGATGCCGCCGCCGCTCTCCTGAAGGATGGGAAACTGGTCGCTGCGGCGGAAGAAGAGCGATTCTCGCGCAAGAAGCATGATTACGGCTTTCCGGAGCACGCCATCGACTTCTGCCTGCGCCAGGGAGAGATCGAAGGGCACGACCTCGATTACGTCGTGTTCTACGAGAAACCTCTGATCAAGTTCGAACGGATCCTGCTTACGACGCTGCAGACGTTCCCCCGCTCTCCGAACGTCTTTCGCGAGTCAATGATCTCCTGGTTTCACGAGAAATTGTGGATCAGGGGCCGCATCCTTGCAAAGCTCAACATACCCAACGACAGGCTCCTGTTCGTGGAACACCACCTGAGCCACGCTGCCAGCGCATTCTTCTGCTCGCCCTTCGAGGCGGCTGCCGTATTGACCGTGGACGGAGTGGGAGAGTGGACGACGGCCACAGTGGGCAGGGCGACCGCTTTCTGGCAGGAAGGGCCACACGCGCACTCCGGCGGCCGGAACAAGAACGCGATCGAGTTGTTCAGCGAAATCAGGTTTCCGCATTCCCTCGGTCTGCTGTATTCCGCCTTTACCGCCTTCCTGGGATTTGAGGTGAACGAAGGCGAGTACAAGGTCATGGGGATGGCCCCCTATGGTCGTCCCAATCGAGTCGACGACGTCTACCGGATGATCGAGGTGGCAGACGACGGCAGCTTCTCGCTCAACATGGACTACTTTTCGTATCACCGTTCGACGAGCAAGACTTGCAGCCCGAAGTTCTTTAGTCTCTGGGGGGAACCCCGGGTTCATAATTGCGACTTCTATACGGTGACCACGCACCCGCGGAAAGACCATCCTCGGTGGGATGATGCGACTGCCAGCAGGAACCAGAGGTATGCGGATGTTGCGGCCAGCATCCAGCAGGTGACCGAGGAGATCATGCTGAAGATGGCAAGATACGCCTACAAGCGAACTGGCCTGAAAAAGCTCTGCCTGGCGGGTGGCGTAGCCTTGAACTCGGTCGCCAATGGACGGATCCTGCGCGAGACACCGTTTGACGAGGTGTTCATCCACCCGGCCGCGGGCGATTCGGGAGGCGCCGTCGGTGCCGCGCTATACGCGTATCACGTGCTGCTGGGGAAACCGCGCACCTTCGTCATGGAACACGCTTACTGGGGCCAAGGCTATGCCGCGGATCAAGTGAGGGGGGCTATCGAGGCCACGGGAAGAGCCTGGCGCCGCGTGGAGGATCCGGAGCAACTTGCGCAAATGATGGTGGACGACCTGATTGCAGGCAAAGTCATCGGTCTGTATCAGGGCCGGTTCGAATGGGGACCGCGCGCCCTCGGCAATCGTTCCATACTCGCCGATCCGCGCCGGGCCGAGATGAAGGAGATCGTCAACGCCCGGATCAAGTTTCGGGAGCCGTTTCGTCCCTTTGCTCCGGCTATACTTGAAGAGCGGGCGCCGGAGTTTTACATGGACCTCGAAGATCCGACGCGCCACTACCCTCTGCGCTACATGCTGATGGTTTTCCATTCGAAACCTGAAAAGGGTGATCTCATCCAGGCCGTGAACCATCATGGAGGAACCGGCCGGATACAGACCATACGTCGCGAGTGGAATCCCCTGTACTACCGGGTGGTGGAGCTGTTTGGAGAGGCAACCGGTGTACCGGTTCTCCTGAATACCAGTTTCAACCTGCGGGGAGAACCCATCGTCAATACGCCGGCAAATGCCCTCTCCACCTTCGGGAGGAGTGACATCGATGTTCTCTACATGGAAGGATTTGTGATCAGGAAGTGAGGATGTGCAGATGAAATCATTCCTTCGCAGCATGACATCGAATCTCGGCGTCGCCGGAGAACTCCTGGTTTTCCTTTGGCGGCGGAAACTGTGGTGGCTCATTCCCATGGTCACCGTGCTCCTCGTGTTTGGGCTGCTTCTGGTCTTTGCCTCGTCTTCCGGCCTCGGCC
>JACADW010000066.1 GCA_013388445.1 Acidobacteriota bacterium
GAGAAGATCGCCCGGATCGAGGGTGTCGAGGCGGTGATCGGGTCGATGTGGTTCGGCGGGGTCTACAAGGACCCGAAGAACTTTTTCGCGCAATTCGCCGTGAATCCGGACCAGCTCTTTGCCGTCTATGCCGACATTCGTCTGCCTGAAGATCAGAAACAGGCTTTCATTCAGGACAGGACCGGCGCCATCGCCGGCGAAAACCTGGCGGAGCGCTTTGGCTGGAAGGTCGGTGATCGCATCCACCTGCAGGGGGTGCTGTTCGATTTCGATCCCGAGCTCACCCTGCGCGGGATCTATTCGGGAGGCTCGGATGAGGCGACGACGCTCTACTTTCACTGGGACTACTTCAACGAAGGGATGAAGCAGGTCTTCGGCCCCGAGGTCGATTTCACAGGCTTCTATGTCATCCGCGCGAAGTTAGCCGATCTCGTTCCCTCGATCGCGGAGAGGATCGATGAGCAGTTCCGCAACACGAGTGCCCCGACCAAGACGGAAAGCGAGCGGGCTTTCGTCCTCGGATTCCTGAATATGATGGGCAACATCCGCTTTCTCATCACCAGCATATCGTCCGTCGTCATTTTTACGATCATCCTGGTGGCGGCAAACACGATGGCCATGTCCATCCGCGAGCGCGTGCGGGAAATAGGAATCCTCAAGGCCCTCGGCTTCCGCAGGCTGCAGGTGTTGTCGCTGCTCATGGGCGAATCGGTCCTGCTTGCGACGGGTGGGGCGGCGCTGGGCGTCTTGGCGGCGCGCTTCCTCTACTCGAGCGTCAACGTGGGACAGGTGACCGGCGGGATGTTTCAGCGCTTCTATGTCACTCCCTCGACTACAGCGCTCTGCCTTTCCATAGGCCTCTTCGTGGGGATCGTCTCGGCGGGGATTCCGGCCTGGCAGGCCGCGCGCCGGCGCGTGATCGACGCGATCCGGGAGGTGGACTAGGATGATTCCGCTCCGCTACAACATCGGAAGCCTTTGGGTGCGGCGCACGGGGACCATGATGGCGGTCCTCGGGATCGGCCTGACTGTTTCGATCGTCGTCACCATGATGGAGCTGGTCCACGGACTGGAATCGACATTTGTGGATACCGGCCAGGAAGACAACCTCATCGTAATCCGGCAGGGCGGCCTGAACGAGGTCAACAGTTATTTCGGCCGCGATGTCTACCCGACAGTTCGCTTTCTCCCGGGAATCGCGAAAGGCGCGGACGGCGAACCGCTCGTTGTCGGGGAGGCTATAGTGATCATCAATCACACGAGGGACAACGGCCAGCCTTCGAACATGCTGGTCCGTGGGACATCGGCGATGGGGTTCTACCTGCGCCCGGAAGTGAGGATCGTCGAGGGGAGGAGGTTTCGGCCGGGGCTGCGGGAGGTGAACGTCAGCCGGTCCCTTTCGAACCGGTTCCAGAACCTGAAACTCGGCGACTCGATTCGCATGTCGCGCAGCGACTGGAAAGTGGTCGGCATCTTCGACGCCGGCGGCACCGCCTACGATTCCGAACTCTGGGCCAGCTACGAGGAGATCTGCCAGGATTGGGACCGGGCATTCTATTCCTCGATCCTGCTCAAGGCGGAAAGCGCCGAGGCCGCCGAATCGATCCGGAAGAGGATCGCCGACGACCAGCGCATTCACCTGCAGGCCGTGCCCCAGAGGAAGTATTACCAGGAGCAAACCTCTGCGTCCGTGGGGATCAAAGGGCTTGGATATTTCATCGCCGTGGTCATGGGGATCGGCGCCAGCTTCGCCGCGATGAACATGATGTACGGGGCCGTCATGTCGCGTTCCAAGGAGGTTGCCACTCTGCGGTCGCTCGGTTTCCGCAGGCGGCATATCCTCGCTTCCTTCATGATGGAATCGATTCTGGTCGGCCTCGCGGGAGGAATCCTGGGCTGCCTCCTGGCGCTGCCGATCCACGGCGTTTCGACAGGCACGGCGAGCTTCCAGTCCTTAAGTGAAATCCTGTTCAACTTCCGCATCACGCCGGAGATCCTGTTCAAGGGGTTGTTGTTCGCCACCCTCGTCGGGGCGCTGGGCGGCTTCTTGCCCGCACGGCGGGCGGCGCGCATGAGGCTGATGGACATCATGAAGGAGTAGGATCGCGCCGCACGCCGCGGGCGCAAGAGAGGGCGGGGGCCATGAATGAACTGCTGATCGAAATGAAGAATCTGAGCCGGGTTTTCCGCCGCGACGGCGTGGAGATCCAGGTCTTGCGCGACATCAACCTGAGGGTCTTCTCGAGCGACTTCATAAGCCTGATGGGTCCTTCGGGCTCCGGCAAGAGCACGCTCCTCAACATCATCGCCGGGATCGACCGGCCGAGCGGCGGCGAGCTGCGCGTCCTCGATGCCGACCTGATTTCCATGAACGAGGACCAGCTCGCGGGGTGGCGCAACCGACACGTCGGTTTTGTGTTCCAGCACTTCAACCTCATCCCCGTGCTGACCGCTTTCGGCAACGTCGAACTGCCGCTCCTGCTGACCCCTCTTTCGAAAAAGGAACGCCGCGAGCACGTGATGACGGCGCTCAATCTGGTGGGCCTTACGGACCGCGCCGACCATTACCCCCGCCAGCTGTCGGGAGGCCAGGAACAGCGCGTGGCAATCGCCCGGGCGATCGTGACCGACCCCACTTTCATCCTGGCCGACGAACCCACGGGCGACCTCGACGCCGAATCGGCGGAAGAAGTCCTGAAAGTCCTCGCGGGGCTGAACGACCAGTTCCAGAAGACCATCGTGCTGGTGACTCACGATCCTCGAGCCGCAGCCTACGCGCACATCCGCCACTACCTGGACAAGGGCGTGCTCATTCAGAAGGAACACGCGCCTCTATCGGTGACCTGATACAATCCGGCTGCCGGCCGGCTTCCTGACGGCTGCGGACGGGAACACAGCCAAACGAGCGGCCTGTTGCGCCGGTGGACCGGGTGGGTCTTGGATCGCCGCAGGGCGGCCCGGCTGCATATTGTTGGTTCCTGAAATGAACGGAGTTGTCATGTTTCGCAAGATCGAGGATTTCCAGAAGAGCTGGACTGAGGAAACAGATTCCACGCTTAAGTTACTCGACAAGCTCACCGACGATTCCCTTGCGCAGAGGGTGACGCCCGATGGCCGCTCACTTGGCTTCATCGCCTGGCATCTCGTTCTGACGCTGGGGGAGATGATGGGGCATGCCGGCCTGAAGGTGGATGCGCCCGCGGAGGATGCGCCGGCGCCTGCGAAGGCCGGTGCGATCAGGGAGGCCTTCGACAAGGCCGCGCAATCGCTGGGCGCCGAGGTAGCCCGGAACTGGACGGATGATTCGCTCGGAGATGATGTGCAGATGTACGGCGAGACCTGGAAGCGCGGCCAGGTGCTTTCATCGATCATCCTGCACCAAGCGCACCACCGCGGCCAGATGACGGTCTTGATGCGGCAGGCCGGCGTGGGGGTCACCGGCGTCTACGGCCCGTCACGCGAGGAGTGGGCCCAGTACGGCATGAAGCCGCAGCGGTGATGCAGCCGCCCTGGGCCGCGGCAGGCATGGCGGAGCCACGCTCCGATCAAGGATTGAGCGAGGTTGCATGACGATCCGGTCTGGTCCGACGGAATTGCCGGGTGAGGGGAGTAGAAGACGTCCGACGCTCGAGCTGCTCACCCGTGAGTCGGTGGAGCGCATCGTGGGCGAAGCAATTGAGCTGCTTGCGCGAGTGGGTGTCTTCATCGAAAACGATGAAGCGCTCACCCTCCTGCAGGATGCCGGAGCCAGGGCGGATGTGAATCGAAGGGTTTTCCTTCCCGAGGATCTCGTGTGGCGCTGTATACGGTCGGCGCCTTCGACGGTCCCCCTTTTCGACCGCTCGGGCGGGGAATGCCTCCGGCTGGAAGGCCTGAGCGTAAGCTTCAACCCCGGCTCTGCCGCACTCAAGATGCTGGACCGGAGGACCGCTCAAGCGCGGCTGCCCCGGACCGAGGATCTGATCCTTTTCTCCCGCTTGACCGACGCGTTGCCGCACTTCGCCGCCCAGAGCACGGCGGCGGTCCCGTCAGACGTGCCGGACGCGATTGCCGACCGGTACCGGCTCTTTCTGGCGCTGCTCAATTCGGCGAAGCCTGTTGTTACGGGTACGTTCACCGTGGAGGGCTTCGCGGTCATGCGAGAGATGCTGTGCGCGGTAGCAGGCGACGGAGATCGTTTGCGCCGGCGCCCGATGGCCGTCTTCGACGCCTGTTCGTCCCAGCCCCTCAAGTGGACCAATCTCACAGCGCAGAGCCTCATCGACTCGGCGCGCGCTGGCCTGCCTGCCGAGTTAATCTCGGTGCCGATGCTCGGCGCCACGGCACCTTTGTCTCTCGCCGGCGCGCTGACGCAGCACACGGCAGAAAACCTCAGCGGAATAGTCATCCACCAGCTGGCAGGCTCGGGGAGCCCGGTTATATACGGAGGTTCCCCTGCGGCCATGGACATGCGGCACGGGACGATAGCGATGGGGGCTGTCGAGACGATGATGCTCGTGAGCGGGTACGCGCAGATTGGAAGGTATCTGGGCCTGCCGACTCACGGATACCTCGCGTTAAGCGACGCGAAGGTTGTCGATGCCCAGGCGGGTCTCGAGTCGGGCATGGGGGCCCTGATGGCCGCGCTTTCGGGGGTCAACATGGTCTCCGGTGCTGGAATGCTCGAATTCGAGAATTGCCAGAGCTTCGAGAAGCTGGTCATCGACAACGAGATCTGCGGAATGGTGCGGCGGCTGGTGCGGGGGATTGCCTTGCGAGGGGGTAAACTGGCCGAGGATCTTTATGGCGATCTTTCGGATGGAGAGCTGTTCCTGACCTCCCCGCGCACCCTGGCATACCTCAGCGACGAGGTGTGGTCTCCGGGACCTGTCATCGACCGGCGGTCGAGGGAAGTCTGGGAGCGGGAGGGAGGCAGGGACGCCTGGCGGCGTGCCGGAGAAGAGGTGGACAGGCTGTTGCTGCGCGAGCCGTCGCCGTTGCCCGAAGACCTGAGACTGGAACTGGAAGGAATCATGGCCGCCGACGCGGGCGCCCACGGAATGGATCGTCTGCCTCATCACTCCATTGAGTGAACCTCTTCGCTGAGGCAGCAGCCGTTGCGTAGACGATAGACGATATGCCACATAGGGGCCGATGGCACTTTGCAGTCATCCCGCGCAGCGGGGCGGCGCGGCGACGCTAAAGGGATGGGCCAAGCCCGACCTTCCAGGCTCTCGCTCGGCGGTGCTTGACACAATATCGCTTTCATTATTCAATCGCCTGCGCCCTGCGGATCCAGTCGTGGAGGATGCACTCCATCAAAAGAGGTTGGCATCGTGAACCTGACATTCATCGATTGGCTGATCATGCTGCTGTACTTCGTCTTTGTGCTGGGGATCGGTTTCGGTCTGAAGCGCTACATGAAGACCAGCACCGATTTCTTTCTGGCCGGGCGGGCCATTCCGGCCTGGATATGCGGCCTGGCATTCATTTCCGCGAACCTGGGCGCCCAGGAGGTGATCGGCATGGCCGCCTCGGGCGCCAAGTACGGGATCGGCACAAGCCATTTCTACTGGGTCGGCGCGATCCCGGCGATGGTGTTCGTCGGGATCTTCATGATGCCCTTCTACTACGGCTCGAAGGCGCGCTCGGTCCCCGAGTATCTCCGCCTGCGTTTTGATGAGAAAACCCGGGGATTCAACGCGATCTCCTTCGCCATGATGACGATCTTCTCCTCGGGCATATCGATGTACGCCATGGCGCGGCTTCTGGAAACGCTGCACGTTTTCGACAGGCCGTTCCAGCAGCTGGGGCTGCCGGCGAGCCATATCTTCCATGTGAGCATCCTTGCCTCCGCGGTGATCGTCCTCCTCTACATCTTCCTCGGCGGCCTCACGAGCGCCATCTACAACGAGGTCCTGCAGTTCTTCCTGATTGTCGCGGGATTTCTGCCCCTTGTGTGGCTGGGCTTGAAGAACGTCGGTGGCTGGGAGGGGATTCAGAAATCGTTGCCGGCGGGCTACACGCACTCGTGGGCCGGGATGGGCAGCCCTCACACGAACCCGCTCGGAGTCGAATGGTTCGGGCTGGTGATGGGACTCGGTTTCGTCCTCTCCTTCGGCTACTGGTGCACGGATTTTCTCGTCGTCCAGCGCGCCATGGCGGCCAATTCGATGAGCGCGGCCCGCCGCACACCCTTGATCGCCGCCGTGCCGAAAATGTTCATTCCGTTCCTGGTGATCCTTCCCGTCCTGATCGCGGTGTCGCTCCCGCAGATGACTGCCGACCCTGTCGCCGGCATCGAGACGCCCGGAATCGCCCCCGCGGGGATTCAGGCGGGCAAGGGGCTTATCCCCGCCAAGATCGACGAATCCACGGGCCAGGTCAGGCTCGACAGGAACGGCAACCCGGAGCTCGACTACGACCTGGCCGTTCCGCGGATGTTGCTTCATTATTTCCCGACCGGGATTCTCGGCCTGGGCCTGACGGCGCTGCTGGCCAGTTTCATGTCCGGGATGGCAGGGAACGTCACGGCGTTCAACACGGTGTGGACCTACGACATCTACCAGTCTTATATCCGCAAGGAGGCGAGCGACGCTCACTACCTTTGGATGGGGAGGATGGCCACCGTCTTCGGCGTACTCGCGTCGGTGCTGGCGGCGTACGTCGCGACCAGGTTCAACAACATCATGGACATGCTTCAACTGGTCTTTGCATTCGTCAACGCACCTCTCTTCGGCACGTTCCTGCTGGGCATGTTCTGGAAACGGACCACAGGCCACGGAGCCTTTACCGGGCTGGTCACGGGTACCCTCGCTGCGGCGCTGCATCACGGGCTGACGATTTCCACCGGCGCCGTGGCGGGGATCAAGGGCGGCTGGATCGGAATCACGCACGTCTACCCGAGCGAGATGGCGCAGAATTTCTGGACGGCGATCTGGGCGTGGTGCACCTGCTTCGTCGTGACCATACTTGTCAGCTTGGTCACGAAGCCGCGGCCCGACAGCGAGCTCGTCGGCCTGGTGTATTCGCTGACCGCCAGGCCTCAGGAAAGCCACCTGCCCTATTTCAAACGTCCTGCAGCACTCGCAGTCGTCGTCTGCGTGCTCACGGTCCTTCTCAACATCATCTTCTGGTGACACGGAGGCCTTGCTGATGGGAATCGACATCCGTCTGCCGATCGGAGCGATGTTCACAATCCTGGGACTGCTGCTTGTGATCTACGGCCTCGTGGGCGATGCTTCGATCTATCAGAAGTCGCTGGGTATCAACATCAACCTGATCTGGGGGCTTGTCCTTGCGGCCTTTGGTGCTGTGATGTTCCTGATGGGCCGGAAAGGCTCAGCCCTGCGCCAATGAGATTGCAGTTTGGCCGAAGTGCATGCTCCAGGGCATGCCTTCAATCTGCAATAGACCCGTGCTCGACCTGACGGAATATCCTCATCGCCGGCTTAACCCGCTCACGGGAGAATGGGTCCTCGTTTCTCCGCATCGGACGAGACGGCCGTGGCAGGGCCAGGTGGAGAAGGCGGAGACTGAGAAGGCGCCGGCCTACGATCCTTCATGCTACCTCTGTCCTGGTAACCCGAGGGCCGGGAAGGAGAGGAATCCGCTCTATGAAAGGACGTTTGTGTTTGAAAACGATTTCGCCGCCCTTCTTCCTCAAACGCGCCGGGAGGTTTATGCCCTCGGTCGGTCGGGCCTCGTTCGTGCAGAGGGTGAGGCCGGGATCTGCAGGGTCGTCTGCTTCTCGCCGCGGCACGATCTCACGCTCGGCAGGATGACGGACCAGGAAGTCCTCGCGGTTGTCGATGTCTGGGTCGAGCAGTACCTGGACCTTGGCAATCGCCCGCAATTATCGCACGTCCAGATATTCGAGAACCGCGGGGCGATGATGGGGGCCAGCAATCCGCACCCGCACGGGCAGATCTGGGCCAGCAGCAGCCTGCCGAACGAGCCCGCAAAGGAGCTGGCGTCGCAGCGTGAATATGCCGAGAAGCATGGAGCGTGTCTCCTCTGCGACTACCTTGCGCTGGAAATCCAGGTTGGCGAGCGGACGATTCTCGAAAACGCGGATTTCGCAGCCGTGGTTCCCTTCTGGGCGGTCTGGCCCTTCGAAGTCCTGGTCCTCAGCCGGCGCCACGTTGGCGGAATGGACCAGCTCTCACCCGAAGAACGCCTGGCGCTTGCCGATATCCTGCGCCGTCTGACGTCTCTTTACGACCGCATCTTCAATGCCCCGTTCCCCTATTCGATGGGATTTCACCAGCGCCCGACCGACGGGTGCGCGCACCCCTGTTGGCATCTGCACGCACATTTTTACCCGCCGCTTCTGCGCTCCTCGACCGTGCGGAAATTCATGGTGGGATTTGAGATGCTCGGCTCCCCGCAGCGCGACATCACACCCGAGTCCGCTGCCGCGCGCCTCCGCGAGACCACCGAGACGTGATTCTTCACGCCCGGAGAGGATTGGTGTCCACCGCAGGTCAACCTGTCAGCTCTGGAGCCTCCTGCACCAGGGCGGATCTTGCTCGGATAACACGCCTTGCGAGCCCCTCTGCCATAGCCCTGGCAACCCGACATGCGGAGGAGGCATACGAGCGCCCACGACTTAGGCGCTGCGAGTCCGCCCTGTGTCCGCAGGCTCGAGACTGCCGGGCGGCCAGGGCTTGTTGCCTGGCGCCCGACAGTCCACTCGGCTCCCGTTTAGGGAGCTTATTTCTTGAGGACTTTGAACTTGGTGATGTCCTTGATCTCACCCTTTTCGTCCTGACGGCAAGTGAGAATGGCCTTGTTGCCCGGCTTCAGGCTCCTGATATATATGGCGGCCTTGTCCACGGCGGTGGCGGTCTTGCTCTCGCCGTTGGCAACCTTGATGGTGATCGTCTTGGCCATCGGGTCCACGGAAACGATTTCGGCAGTGAGCTTCTGAGTTTTATCGGTCGGCTTCCCGACAGCCACGACGGCGCCGCCCAATACCAGGCTGAATGCCAGCAAGGCGCTGACCAATAACATCAGCCTGTTCATGAGATTCCCTCCTCTCTGATTCAGAAAATACTACTCATACCGGCGATGCCGTGTAACCGAGGATTGAGATAATACTCTATCGGCTGCATGTCAAATCCCTGTGCCCCATTCGGTACCCGAATAGCTCTATCCCCTTTTATAGCAGATGGTTGTAACCTCACACGGAGTGTTCTGGCTGCCATATTTGACGGGATTAGGCTCAGGTTTTATATGAGCTTCAGAGTCAAATTGGGGTAGGAGGACATGTGATCGATGTTAGGTCGACCGGCTCTTGGCTGGAGCCAGCCTGCTGGATACAGCTTGTCAAAGCCTTCCCGGACCTGTTTTCAGGCCAATCGCGTTTGCGGAGGAGGGGATGCCAGCAGGGGAGTCCTGGAGGCAAGGCAAATCCGATATGAGTTACGCTTCCTCAACTGGAAAAAACTGCTGGGACCCGGGATGTGGATTCTGGTGGCTTTTCTGGTTGCAGTGCTGGTGGTTTGCGAATTGCGCACCTCGGCCCTCCAGGCGCAAGTGCTGTCCTTCTTTTCCCGCAGGATGACCTACGTCGTCGCACCCGGACCGAGCGACGCGATCGTATTTCCCAAAGGCGGACCCTATGACGAGCAGCTCGGCTATACGCGCATCCCAGAATTCCAGCAGCGGTTGGGGCAGGAAGGCTATCACGTGCGTGAGCAAGCCAGGTTCACCGAAGAACTCCTGTTGGCTTTGCGCCTGGGTCTCAACCCGCCCTATCGTGAGCCCGCCGAGGCTGGCCTTCTGATCCGGAGCAGCGAGGGCAATCCTCTTTACAGAGCCTCTGAAGGTAATCCGATATTCGCTGACCCTAATGAGATCCCGCCCCTGGTTGTGAGTACCTTGCTGTTCATAGAAAACCGGGAGCTGGGGCGTGCGCCCGCCGACTGCCGGGCCAATCCGGTAATTGACTGGAACCGGCTGGCCAAGGCGGCAGGGACCTACCTAGGTGCGATACTCGGCCTTCCGGTACGCGTGCAAGGGGGAAGCACGCTGGCCACACAGATTGAAAAGTACCGCCACTCGCCCCGCGGGCGGACCGGGTCCGTGCCGGAGAAGCTGCGACAGATGCTCTCGGCCAGTCTCAAGGTCTACGGAGATGGCGTCGATGCCTGTGACGCAAGGCGCCGGATCATCGTGGATTACTTGAATTCGGTGCCGCTCGGCGCCGTGCCCGGTTACGGAGAGGTCCATGGGCTCGGACAGGGGCTGTACGCCTGGTTCGGTGTCAATCTGCACGACGCATGCGAGCGGCTTCGGGATCACGAAGAGACGCCCTCTTCGGGCGTGCCGAGGGCGAAGGCGCCGACATACAAACAGGTGCTGACGCTGCTCTATGCGGCGCGAGCCCCGAGTTACTACCTCGCCGGCAAGCGTGACGAGCTGGAAGCCAAGGTCAACGCTTACGTCCGGCTCATGGCCAGGGAGGGACTGATCAGCGAGGAATTCGGCCGCGAGGTGGAAGCTGCAGATCCGGCCTTCGCCCCGCGGGCAGCGGCAGCACGTCGGGTCTTTTCGCCGCAGGACAAGGCTGCCGCTTCGATCCGCACTTCCCTGCTGCGCGCGCTCGGTGTGCCGGGATTCTACGAAATCGACCGGCTCCACCTCGAGGTGGACAGTACTATTGACGAGGAACTTCAGAAGGAGGCAGCCCGGATCCTGACAGCACTTCGGGACCCCGGTTTTCTGGCGTCCAACGGCCTGTTTGGGGAGCGCCTGTTGTCGCAGGGAGAGCCCGCCGGCGTGAATTACAGCGTTCTGCTCTTCGAGAGGCGGCCCGAGGGGAACCTGCTGCGGGTCCAGAGCGACACTCTGGAGCAGCCCTTCGACGTCAATGACGGAGTCAAGATGCAGCTGGGCAGCACGGCCAAGCTGCGCACGCTCGTGCACTATCTCGAAATCGTCGCGTCGCTGCATGACGAGCTGTCCCGCCTGGAGCGGCCGCAACTGGCTGAGCGCGCGCGCCTGGCCAAGGATCCGATCACGCGTTGGGCGGCGCAGACCCTGGCCGC
Organism: Acidobacteriota bacterium; assembly: GCA_013388445.1. Lineage (GTDB taxonomy): Bacteria > Acidobacteriota > UBA6911 > UBA6911 > UBA6911 > JACADW01. The sequence continues at coordinate 11,034 of JACADW010000066.1, forward strand.
CGATCCCCACATCACCCTCGATGCCTTCTTGGAGAAGGCGCTTGAGAGACGCTACTCGGCCAGCCCGTACGAGACGTTCTTCACCGGCGGAGGGCTCCATGCTTTTGCGAACTTCGACCCCGCGGACAACGGCCGCGTCCTCTCGGTGAGGGAGGGGCTGGTGCGCTCGGTGAACCTTGTCTTCATCCGGCTGATGAGGGATCTCGTGCTCTTCCACCGCAGCCGCCTCCCTTACGATGCCGAAGCCGTTTTGAAGGAGCCCGGCCACCCCGAGCGCCGGCCGTTGCTGGAACAGGCGACCGAGGCCGAGGCCCGGCACTTCCTGCTCGAAGCCTGCGAGACTTATCGAGGTCTGTCCCCGGAAGAGTCGCTCGCGCGCCTCCTCGGACCGAAGGGTCGCAGCCTCCGGAACCTCGCGATACTCGGACTCGCGTGGCACTCCTGGACGGGGTCGGATCCGGAGCGCGTGCTGGCGCAATGGTTCGCGGACGCCCACGTGAGCGTGAGGCCGGAAGAGATCCGGAGGCTGGCCCTGGCGTACGGCGACCCCCGCCTGAACCTTGCCGACCAAGCCTACCTGTTGAGGGTGCACCCCCTCGAGCTCTGGTGCGCTGTAGAACTGGGGCGCAACCCGGGGCTGTCGTGGGAGGATTTGTGGGGCCGGAGTGGAGAGGCGAGGAGGGCGGCTTCGTCCTGGCTCTTCCAGACACGCAACCGCCGGGCACAGGATTTGCGCCTGCGCGCGCGCATCGAGGAGGATGCCTTCGAGCGCATGCTCCCCTACTGGAAGCGGCTTGGATTTCCCTTCGATCGCCTGGTTCCGTCGCTGGCGACCGCCATCGGCAGTTCCTCCGACCGTCCCGCGGCTCTGGCGGAGCTCATGGGAATCATCGTCAACGACGGTGTCCGTCGTCCGGCGCTCCGCGTCAGGAACCTGAGGTTCGCTCCCGGAACCCCGTATCATACGGTGTTGGAGGCCGCGCCCGCGCCGGGCGGGCGGGTCATGCATCCGGCGGTTGCGCGGTTTCTGCGCGAGGTCCTCGCCGCCGTGGTTCAGAAGGGGACGGCGAGGCGTGTGGCGGGTGCATTCGCGGGGATCGACCGGCCGGAGGTCAATGTGGGCGGTAAGACCGGCTCGGGCGACAACCGTTTCGTAGTCTTCGGGCAGGGCGGCGCGAGACTCGCGGAGCGGCCGGTCGACAGGACCGCGACCTTCGTCTTCTACATCGGCGACCGGTACTTCGGTGTGATCACCGCCTGTGTCCAGGGCCGCGCCGCAGAGAATTACCGGTTTACCAGCGCCCTGCCCGTAACCGTCTTGAAGTTACTGGCTCCCGCCATCAACCGGCGCCTTTCGCAGGCTGGAGTCGCGCCGGACGCGCGGGCCGCCGGACTTTGAGGCCCCAGCCGCGATGGCGGGAGAGGCCGGCGGTTCGGCGTTTGAACCCCGTGGCGACCGGTACTATATGAAACAGCGCTTCATGGGCCGACGACAGAAGTGACTGCCGGTCTCAGGTCCGGCTCGCCGGGCCGGACCGCCTCGCGGGCCTGCGGTCAGGGGCTGCCGGTCTCGGGTTCGACTCACCGAGCCGCAACCGCAATGCCCAGGAGTGATCGATCATGCCGGGGAATTCGAGCGATCTGCGTGTCTGTTTCGTTTCAACCTACCCGCCGAGAGAATGCGGGATCGCCACATTCACTTCCGACCTGCGCCAGGCCTTCTGCAGGTTTCGCCCGGGGGCCGAAGCCGGCGTCTTCGCAATGGTGAATGCCGATCTGGACTACCCTCAGGAGGTCGTCTTCGAGATCCGGCAGAACCAGCTCGGCGACTACCGGCTTGCCGCCGAGTATGCCAATCTCTCCGGGGTCGATGTCATAAGCCTGCAGCATGAGTTCGGGATCTTCGGCGGCGCCGAGGGGCGCTACATTACCGAGATGCTCGACAAGTTGCGCAAGCCGGTGGTCACGACGCTGCACACCGTTCTGCGCGAGCCGCCCCCGGGCTACCGCGACTCCCTCATGCGCGTGGCGCAAGCCTCCGTGCGGCTCATTGTCATGAACCCGCTGGCTATTCCGATCCTCAAGACGCAGTACGGGATCCCCGAAGAGAAAGTGAGCCTCATCCACCACGGTGTTCCCGATGTGCCTTTCGTAGACCCGAACTATTACAAGGACAA
>JACADW010000235.1 GCA_013388445.1 Acidobacteriota bacterium
AGTGCTGATAACGCGAAAGGCAGGAGTAGGATCTTGGAATGCAGTATCTATGCCTGGCGCCGGAACGTGGACCGCGGGTCAGCGTTAGGTCGAGCCCCTTCCATGGGAATCGAGGCTAGCAGGCGGGTGGCCGGGTATTTCCAGGATGACTGGAAGGTGCGCTCCAACCTTACCGTTAACGCGGGTATCCGCTATGAGTTTGGCCCCCCGATGACGGAGGCGAGTGACCGCATCGCCAGCTTTGATCCGGTTACGGGCAGCCTGGTCATCCCGAATGAAGGCGTCCGGGCGTCCATACATCCCCTTTTTCCGGCGACGATCCCGATAAAGACTGCGGCGGAGGTGGGATTCCCAGAGCGAACTCTGGTGAATAACGACACCAACAATTTTGCACCACGCCTCGGCTTCGCTTGGCGCAGCGGGATTTTCGGTCTGGTGGTCCGCGGAGGTTACGGCATCTACTACAGCAGCGAAGCTCGCAAGGCTTTCCGTTCCCTTACCACTGGTCCCTTCATCGGTTCTGAAACCTTCGACAATACCATCAGCGGCGGGCTCCCGTTGTTTGCCTGGCCGCAGGCTTTCCCAGCCGGAGGGAGTGCACGGCCGCTCGGGGTGCAGGATATTTCGGCAGTGGCGAGGGACCTGCGGGACTCTTATACCCAGCAATGGAATCTAACACTGGAGAAGCAGTTCGGCGAGAACGGCATTCGCCTTTCGTACATCGGGCACGGCAGCTTCCACTTGCCCTATCGAAGAAATGTAAACCAACCGCGTGCCGGTTCGACTGCTTTCAATCAGAGTTTACGGCCTTACCCCGCCTATCGTAACATAACCCTTGCCGATTCAGGGGGAACCCAAAGCTACAACTCGTTCCAGGCCGAGTTCACTCGCCGCTTTGTTAAAGGTTTCTCGCTCAATTCACAGTTCGCTTGGGCCAAGAACCTGACCGACAGCCACGATGACGACGCCCTCGGCGAAATGATCGAGGATGCCTACGATCGATGCAGAGAGCGTGGCAACGAGGAGACGACCCCGCGGCTGCGATGGACCACGAACTCCATCTGGGAAATCCCGGTCGGACATGGAAGGAGTTTCGGAAGCAGCTTCCACCCGGTTTTGAATGCCATCCTGGGGGGCTGGACGGCTAGTAATTTCGTCTCTTTTGCGACAGGGCAGTGGCACACACCATACTTCACGGGCAGGGACATCTCGAACACCAACGTCACCCGAGGCAGGCCCGACAGGATCGCCGACGGCAACTTGCCTTCCGGCCAGCGCAGCATCGACCGATGGTTCGACACGTCCGCTTTTGTGATCCCTGCCAAGGGTATTGGCCGGTTCGGCAATGCCGGTCAGAACATCATTGAGGGACCCGGCCAGTGGATCTGGAATCTGCGGCTGATGAAGTTCTTCGACCTGCGGGAATCTTTCCGACTGCGAATGGAAGCGCGCGTTGGCAACGTGCTCAACCATCCGCTCTTCATTTTCAGAACCAAAGAGGCTGACGCGGGTATGAATCTCACTTCGAGCAGTGTTGCGAAGATAAGCCGGCAGGCTGCTGACCTAGCCGGCGACTCTCCGGTTGTGCGTCAGATCATGGTCAGTATGCGACTGGAGTTCTAGCGGGGGAGTCCTCTCCTTCCTGGAGCGGGCGTCAGCCAGCACTCGACTGCGTGTTTCGGCAGCAGGGTCCACTGCCGAAAGTGTGGCCGGACTGGCGAGAAAAACCATGGCCGAGTTCAATTGGAAGGGGCCGGGTGAGAACGGCTTGCTTACTTGTCCTTTTGGTGGTTATCGTGGGTGGGGCGCTATTGGCTGGGGATCGACTGACCGGTGACGCGGGTGCGTGGCAGCCAATCCAGCTCGGCAGCCGGCTGGAGCTGATGCTTGATGACTACCTGATCGCCTCCCTCAAGGATCTGGAGTTCGTGCTGCATTCACCCCGGTCGGCGGAGCAGGTTTTGACATTCGAGTCCCCTTGGGAAGGCCCATACTGCATCAACTTCAGGGTCCTCCGGGACGGCGATCGTTACCGGATGTATTACAAGAGCAATCCCGACGCGCTCTTCGAGGGCGAGGCGCAGTACACCTGTTACGCCGAGAGCCGCGATGGCGTTTGCTGGACAAAGCCGACGCTGGGTCTTGTCTCCTATAAGAGCTCAACCGCCAACAACCCCGTATGGCGAGGCCAGACGGCCAGAAACCTGTCCCCTTCATCGACGGGAATCCCAGCGCCGCGCCGCGGGAACGCTATCGCGACGTGGGCGGGAGCAAGCGCATCGGCGGGCTGCACACTTTCGCGTCTCGGGATGGGCCGGGCGGCCGCTGCGTCTGCGTTTCGTGATGCGGGACTGCGATCTTTGCTCGCTGCAGTTTCAATGGCATCATCGGCCCCTTCGAGGGGGAGCGTGCATGTCTGCCGGGCCACTGTGCGTTGATGACGGACGGATGCCCGGCTAGGTTCAGCGAAGCGAGGCCCGGATGGGACCCTGCTTCTCAAACTCAAGGGGGATTTGTATGCTTCGACGCGTTCTGTGGTCAGGCTTGGTGACAATCCTGGCAGCCGGCATGGTTCTTAGCGCCGCCACGCTGCCAGTCAAGCTTGTCGCCTTTCCCGGCGCCGAGGGCTTCGGCAAATACGCCTGGGGAGGCCGCGGTGGCGACATCTATCGCGTGACCAGCCTGGACGATTCCGGCCCCGGTTCCCTGAGGGAAGGGATTGAAACCGCGCAGGGCCCCCGCACGATCGTCTTCGAGGTGTCCGGGACCATCCAGCTGAAGAACCGGCTGCTGATGCTCCGCAAAGCCAACCTGACCATCGCTGGCCAGACCGCCCCCGGCAAGGGAATCACTCTTCGGGATTATGGGCTCAGGATCGACAAATGCCGGGACGTCGTTGTCCGCTACCTTCGCATCCGGCTGGGCGACGAGAACAAACCCATCGGTGGCCAGGACGTCATGACAGTCAACGACAACCGCAACCTCATCCTCGATCACCTGTCGCTCAGCTGGGGGATCGACGGAAATTCCGACTACCGGCGCAACGGCGACATGACCCTTCAGTGGCTGATTTACAGCGAGGCTTTGAACAAATCGATCCATGAGAAGGGTGAGCACGCCATGTGCACTTCCCTACGGCAGTGCGCAGGCGACACCACCGTTCATCACAACATATATGCGACCTCGCGCCATCGGCATCCCACTCTGGGCGGAGGTTCGGGCACGAGCAATCCGGAGGCGCTGGTCGATTTCCGCAACTGCGTGAACTACAACTGGTCCGGACCGACCAACTTCGGGGGGATGAAGATCAACGTCGTCAACAACTATTACCGGAAAGGGCCCTTGAGCGACCGCCATGCCCATCCCATGCAGATGAAGGACAGCAAGCTCGCCGAAGCCCGCGGCTTCATGTCCGGCAACGTCTTCGATGGGCTTCTGGAAGTGTTCACGATCGACAACTATTCGGCGGTCTGGTACGAGAACACCGGGCGCTACGCTTCCATGCCGCGGGAGCAGTGGGAAGCTCAAGAGGAATTCCTCGTCGGCGAGTACCACGTTCCGACGCAGAGTGCACGCGACGCTTACGAGGCTTGTCTGAAGTACTCCGGCTGCTCGCTCGTTCGGGACTCGGTAGACGAACGGCTCATCCGAGACATCATCGACCGGAAGGGCAAGCTCCTGGATTCACAGAGCGATGTGGGAGGCTGGGATCCCTACCCGGAGGAGCGACGGCCCCAGAACTGGGATAGAGACGGAGACGGGATGCCCGATGCCTGGGAGGTGTCCCAGGGCTTGAATCCGGCCGACCCGACCGACGGGAGGAAGGACAAGAACGGGGACGGGTACACCAACCTCGAGGATTACCTTAATAGTTTGACGCCGATCGCGAAATAGGAGGTGGTCATGCTCCGATCTTGCTGGGTGTGCCTGGTGCTTCTTATAAATTGGACGCCACTGGCTGCGGACCCCCAAACCAATGAAAGGCAAGCTGACAAAACCATCCAGCTGGGCAACCGGCTGGAACTGATGCTCGACGACTACCTGATCGCTTCTATGAAGGATCTAGAGTTTGTGCTGCATTCGCCGCAGCCTGCGGAGCGCGTCATGACCTTCGAAGCTCCTTGGGAAGGTCCCTTCTGCGGCTACTTCACGGTTTTCCAGGACCGTGATCGCTATCGGATGTACTACGCCAGCTTTCCCAATGCTGTTTTCGACGGCAGGATAGAAAACGAGTACGTCTGCTACGCCGAGAGCCGCGACGGTATCCGTTGGACCAAGCCGTCGCTGGGTATCTTCTCCTACGATGGCTCAAAGGCCAATAACATCGTGGCGGAGGGGCGGTTGTCCAGCAACTTCGCCCCCTTCATCGACACAAACCCGAGCGCCAAGCCTGATGAGCGGTACCGCGCGGTGGGTGGGAGGAGGCAGATCGGCGGGCTCCATACCTTTGCCTCGACGGACGGAATCCGGTGGAGACAAATCTCCAAGGAACCCGTGATCACGGTGGCGCCTCCGTTTGACGGCAAACTGGATTCGCAGAATCTGGCCTTTTGGGACGCCGAACGCGGCAACTACGTGTGTTACTACCGGATCGAGGTCGAGCGGAGGCGTCACATCGCGCGTGCCACATCCGTCGATTTCGAGAAGTGGAAGGCGCTGGGACCCATCGACCTCGGGGACTCTCCGCCCGAGCATCTGTATACCAGTGCCATCGTCCCCTATTTCCGTGATCCGCACCTGCTGCTCGGCTTCCCGATGCGCTTCACGACAGAGAGGCGGGCGGAGGTTCCAGTGCCTCCACCGGGCAAGCCGCAGTCCTGCGACGTCATCTTCATGTTCAGCCGGGACGGGCAGAAGTTCAGCCGCCGTTACATGAGGCCCTTCATCACCCCGGGTCCCGACCTTAAGAATTGGGCAAAGCACAGCACCATGATGGCTTGGGGCCTGCTGCCAACGAGCGACCAGGAGATCTCGGTCTACTATATCCAGCACAGCAACTTCCCGACCGCGAGTCTGCGCCGCGCGGTGCTCCGGACGGATGGATTCACATCGCTGCGTGCCGGTTATCACGGCGGGGAGTTCACAACACACCCGCTCGTTTTCATGGGTTCCAAACTGGTGTTGAACTTTGCCGCGAGCGCTGTGGGCAACCTCAGGGTGGAAATCCAGGATCGACAAGGCGCACCCTTGCCCGGCTACCGGCTCGAAGACTGCCGGCTGTTGCGAGGCGACTATATCGCCGCCGAGGTGAGCTGGGCCGGCGGATCGGACCTGCGGGAACTGGCCGGACGAGCGCTGCGTCTTCGCTTTGCGATGAGAGACTGCGACCTTTTCTCGCTGCAGTTCCGGTAGCTTCACCGGATCCCGGCGCCAATCGAGAGCTGGACGGACTTGAGATCTGGAGGAGAGGGATGAAAGAAAGGAAAGAAGGAGTTGAAACGTTTCGTCGACCTGCCATTGGGTTCGCTCTCCTGTTCTTCGCTCTGGCTGCAGGCGTCGGTGCGCGGCATCCGGATGAGGGACAGGCGGGCCGCTACCCGAGCGATGTCGGGAGATTCAGAGAGCTTTTCCTCGATGACGACTTCCTCGTCGAATCCAAAAGCGGGATCGAAGCAGTGCCCGCCCAGGCGATCAAGCTGAGCACCGAGCCGGTCCTGAAGCAGGATCAGCCCTGGGAATTGAGCGGCCCCGACGCTTACGTCGACGTGCTCTACGACGAGGAGGAAAGGCTGTACAAGATGTGGTACGACTGCAAGGTCGAAGTACAGCACTATCATGGGACACCCAGCCAGGAGCGTGCCGTCGGGTACGCGATCTCCGAGGACGGCATCCGCTGGAAAAAGCCGGCGCTGACCGCCGTGACAGACAAGCCGACCAACCTGGTTTTTTTCGGTTTCGGCGGGAAAAAGCACGGCGTCCCGTACGTCGTGAAGGACTATTCCGACCCCGACCCGGTCAGGCGTTATAAAATGCTCTTCAACTTCTGGGATTTCCGGGACCGGGGGCTGGGCTATGCCTGGTCGGCAGACGGAATCCACTGGGAAATCCACCGCTTCACTGTCATTCAGGGTGGGTTCGATACGCTCAACATTTTCTTCTGGGACAACAAGTACGGCTGCTGGGTGGCGTACACCAGGATCCGCATCGCGGGCAAACGCTCGATCGCCCGCGCCACAAGTCCAGACCTGCAGCACTGGTCGTTGCCTGTCGCCGTCGAGACGCCGGATGAGCTCGACGGCCCGGATGAACACCTGTATACCCCCGGCTGCTTCCGGCTCACGAATGCCCGCGACGTCTACGTGATGGTCACCGGGGTACACGACCAGGTGAAGAACATCCTGACCCCGCAGCTCGGCGTCAGCCGCGATGGAATCCACTGGAGGCGATTTCGCAAACCCTTCATACCGTTTGGGCCGAAGGGAGCCTGGGACAGCGGAGGAGGACGGCCTTCGGGGCGCGAAGTGCCCTCGGGCGACAAGTTGCTCTTCTATTATCGCGGCGTGGAGCAATCGCACGGGGAAAACCCACGCGAAGGCATCGGGGTCGCCCAAATCGGGCGAGACCGGTTCGTGGGGTTGCGTGCGGCAGGCCATGGGCAGGTAACCACCAGGACGGTGCGGCTGAACTACCGAGGACGCTTTCAGCCGGAAAACGGCGTGCTCCTGCTGAACGCGACAGCCCGCAACGGGTCGGTCAGGGTTGAAGTCCTGGACGAGAAAGGCCAGGTGATACCGGGTTTCTCGGCTCAGGACTGTCTGCCCCTGACTGAAGATGGGGTGGACCAGCCGGTCCGCTGGAGCAAGCAGCCCACGCTTCAGCCGGTGGTCGGCAGGCCGGTTCGCTTGCGGTTCCTCCTCGAGAACGCGACCATTTTTGCGTTCCAGATCGTGGAGACGTCCGACAGAGGCCTGAAAGACGAGGGGTAGAGGGGCCGGCGCATCGGGTTTCGCGGGTGAGGGCGGTCGCCGGGCGAGTTGTGCCGAGGCTGCCGACCGAGGAGCGGAAGTGAGCCCGCGGCAATTCGGCCCGGCTCCCTTTGGCGAATTGCCGGTGCGTGAGGGTTCGCCGGCACTGGGAATCCGGTTTCCGAAACCTGAGTTTGGATAACGAGAAAAGTTCCTACTGACATGAAAAACAACGTTGTCACTTGCCGTCCGTCCACCTTCATGCTGGTGGCGATACTTTCCCCTGTCCTGGCGGCGGGTCAAACCCGCACCCAGCCCGCAAAGGCCGGAATATTGCTGGAAGAGTGGCAGCGGGGAGTCTGCTTCACCCCCGCCGCCAATCCCGGAATGAAGATGTATCTCTGGTTTTACGAGTGGACGCTTTTCGACGCGATTGTCCCGGGCCAACACAGCCATGGTCAATACCAGAACCCGCGCCACGTGTCCCCGTCGGAAGCCTGGATCGAAGCTCCGCAGCTTCACCTGCGCATCCGCGCTGCCGAGGATGGGGCGGATCTCGAACTGACTGCCACCAACAAGACGGACACGAACTGGCCGGAGCTTGCCTCCATCATCCCATGCTTCAACCCGGGGCCGCAGGGATCGCGAAACGAGGCTTTCACCGACGAGGGGCATGAGAAGACCTTTTTTCGCGGACCGTCCGGCTTCGAGCGCCTCGAGCAAAGGGAAATCCACTTCAACGCCCGGTTCAAGGACCTCTTGAGGGCGGTTTCGCCCGATCTGAGCTTCGTCTTCAGCCAAAAGTGGCCCACCTCAGATCGCGATGCGGTCACCGGCCTTTTGATCAGGGTTTCACGCGGTGGAGATTGGGTGGCGGGCATAGCATGGGAGGATTTCGTGTCGGTGCAGGGGCATAATCCCTGGTTCTGCATGCATCTTTCGGTCCGAGTGGGGCCGCTGGCGCCGGGGCAGGCCAGGAAGATCCGCGGCAAGGTCTACCTGTTCAAGGGAACCCGGGAGGATCTCTGGGAAAAACACCGGGCACAGTTCCCCAGCGTGGTACAAGACGACAGGAGCCGTCCCAGGTAGCGGGAGGCACGCGACTATCCCGGCGGGACTGATGAGCCCTCCGAGGGGCTATGGTCCGGCTCAAGAGGGAGAACAATCAGGATGGCGTATCGCATGGCGCGGCGTGATTTTTTTCGGCAGACCGCAAAAGCTGGCGCCGCGGCCGGCATGGCCGCGGGCATCGTGCGTCCCGCGTCCGGTTCGGCCTCCGCTTCGATCGTGGTCGATCCGCGTCCGCTTTTCGACATCTCGCCCCACCTTTACATGCAGTTCATGGAACCGCTCGGAACGACCGACGGGTCGGTCGAAGCCGCGTGGGATTACGACATCGACGACTGGCGCCCCGATCTCATCAGGGTCGCCAAAGACCTCTCCCCTGACGTTATCCGGTGGGGAGGGAACTTCATCACCTTTTACAGGTGGCGGGAGGGCGTGGGACCCGTGTCCGGACGCCGGCCCATGTATAACTATGCGTGGGGCGGGAAGGAATCCAACCGCGTCGGCACTCGCGAGTTCGTGGATTTTTGCAGGAGGACGGGGGCCAGGCCACTGATTTGCGTGAACCTGCTGAGCGAGGGCATCGCGGGATTTCGGAAGACCGTTCACAACGAGGATCGCGCCGGGGATGCGGCCGAGGCGGCGGACTGGGTCTCCTATTCAAATGATCCGGACAGCCGCGAGAGGAAGCAGCATGGGGATCCGGAGCCTTACAATATCGGGCTTTGGCAGCTGGGCAATGAAACGTCCTACAAGTCAGACGGATTCTCAAGAGATGAGTATGTCCGGCGTCTGGTGGAATTTGCCCGCGCCATGAAGCGACGCGACCCGTCGATCAGCCTGATCGGATGGGGAGACGCGACGAAATCGGACGGGGAGGATTTTTGGGCGCCGCACGTCCTGGAAAGGGCGGGGGAATACCTCAGTCATGTGGCCGTTCACATGATGAATCTGAAGCCCAGGAGAGCAGACACAGTCCTGCGTGGCTTTGAATACCAGAAGGCACCCGAGCAGGCCTGGGAGGAGTTGCTGGATCTCACCCGTGTCGCCGAGAATAAACTTCTGAGGATCAAGGAAATCGTTCGCGCCGCCGCACCGCGAGTGGGACTGGCCATCACGGAAGGTCATCTGAGCCTGCGGCCCCATAACGTCAATCCGATTCTCCAGGAATGGCTGACCGGCGTTTTTCACGCCCGCATCCTGAACCTCTACCAGCGGCACGGCGACACGGTTGCGATCGCGACGGCCGCCGATTTCTGCGGCACGCGCTGGACCGTGAACGCCGTCATGATGCCCGTGCCCGCCCGCCGCGGAAGGTGTTACCTGCTGCCCGTTGGATCGGTCATGCGCCTCTTCAAGAGGCATTACGGAAAGGCCGCCATGGCGGTCATCCAGGCTCCCGCGAGCCTCGACATTGCCGCATCCGGCGACGAAAACCGCGTGTTTCTGCATGTGGCCAACATGAACTACAGCGACGGCGTGGAGACCGATCTGTCCGTCCGGGGCCGGAGCATCGCCGGAGGCAGGATCCGCGAGATTGCGCCGGGTGACCCGAGAGCCTATGTGGATGCCGAGCAGCCGGACGTGTTTTGCCCCGTCGAGAAGAAGCTGCCTGCGGGATCGGTTGCCCGCTGGAGGTTTCCGCGAGCCTCTGTCAGCGTCGTCGAACTGGATCTTGCGGTGTCGGGGAAAAGGGAGAACGCAATTCAGAGAGGAGAAGAAGGATGAGAAGGGGAATGGCAGTGCCGGTGTGGGTTGCGCTGTCTGTCGTCCTGGGAAGCCGGATGGTCTGGCCGCAGGCCGATTACGTCGTTGAGCCGCAGAAGCGGATACCCGTCATTTACGATGTCGACGTGGCGGTGGCCGGAGGTGGCGTTTCCGGCATATGTGCGGCAGTCGCGGCGGCGCGCAGCGGCGCCAGGACCATACTCGTCGATCGGATGGGCAGCGTAGGCGGCATGTGGGGCCCGGGGTACAAACCGCCCGGCGGCTCTCAGGCGCCGGGGCCATACAGCGAGACAGAGAAGGCGGACCGCTACGACAAAGCAAAGGGCGGCTACCCGGCCATCTGGGTCTATCCGGAAATCGCCGGCATCTCCAAGGAGTTCATCCAGAGGATCGAGCGACTGTCGGACGTCGATCAATTGTCCCAGGCGAGCGCTGTTTCCTACGTGGGCACCCGCTTGCTCCGGGAAGCCGGCGTTGAGCTGCTCGTCTCGACCTACGTCACGGATCCGATCATGGAGGGGACTACCGTCAAGGGCCTCTTCGTGGAAAACAAATCGGGCCGCGGCGCGATCAAGGCGAAGGTCGTCATCGACGCCACCGGAGAGGCCGACGTCGCACGGCGGGCGGGAGCGCCGGCGTTGTACCCGAAGGAAATCTACAGCCAGGTGGACGGGCACTCTCCGAACGGCTTCGGCCTGTCCGCCATCGTCGGGGGGATTGACTGGGAGAGGTTTTCCGGCAAAAGAATCGAGTTCCCGGGCAGGAACCTCGGAGGCAAGGGGACGATTCGACCCGCCCCATCGCTGAACCGCCTTACTCCCCACTCCAACCTGGCCGTTTTCGCGATGCAGCTGAAGAATCCGGAACCGCCGCTGCTGGACTACGCCAAACTCAACGCCGGCGACGGCAAGGACATGGCGCTGCTCGAAACCGAGTTGAGGCTGTTCATATTCGATGCCATGCAGGAATACAGACGCAAGGCGCCCGGCTGCGAAAATCTCTTCATCGTCGCAATCTCGCCGTACCTGGGCCTGCGCGGCGGGCCGTGCATCGAGGGCGAATACACCTTTACGCTCGACGATGCCAAGGTCGGAAAGAGGTTCGACGATGTAATCTATCTCTTCGGAGAGAACCGGGCTCTCCAGCACACCTGCTTGAAGGAAGGCAAGTGCAAATGGGTCGACGTCCCCTACCGCGTCATGGTCCCGAAGAAAATCGACGGGCTCCTCGCCGTTGGCCGCTCGGCGTCCGCGATACCGGATACGGCCCTCAGGAATGTCACGGCGGTCCAGCACATGGGACAGGCCGGCGGGACCGCGGCGGCGCTGGCAGTCAGGAAGAATGTCCGCGTCCGTGATCTTAACGTGAAGGAGCTGCAGGTCCAACTCCTGAAAGAGGGCTTCTACCTGGGCGATGAAGCAAGGCTCAGGGAATTGGGCCTGCGCAGGTGAACAGGTCGGCTCATCCAGGGAATGCGAGCAAAGGACCGGCATGTTCGCACGGCGGCTGCGATGAGGAGTCAGCGATGAAACGAAACCCGGCGTTCACTCGGCGCCAATTCTGCGCAACCGTCGTCGGCTCGGCTTTCGTCGGGCAGGAACGACTCGCTCCGGCTTCCGACCGGCCCAATGTGTGCATCTTCCTGACGGATCAGCTTCGGAGCGACGCGTTGGGATGCTATGGAAACCCGCTCGTCAGGACCCCCAATCTGGACCGGATCGCCGCCGAAGGAGCGCGCTTTGACAACGCTTACTGCACGACGCCGCTCTGCAGCCCCGCGCGGGCGTCCATTTGGAGCGGCGTGTATCCCCACCGCCACGGTGTCGTCGATTTGTGGGGCAGAATCCCCAGCTTTCGCGGCCCCGTTCCGGGCTGGCCCGCTCCCGATTTCCGCGAACTGCCCTGGCTCGGGCACTTGTTTTCCAATGCCGGGTACGAGACCGTCTATGCAGGCAAGTGGCACTGCCTCACGGGCGCGCAGCGGCCGGGCTTTCAACGCGCGTTGGCCCGCTACGGCGATTTCGACATCGACTCGCCCGAACAGAATGAGTACATCGCGTACGCCCTTTCCAAGGGCTATCCGATCGGCGACATCCGCGGGCATGGCAACGACTTTGTGGCCGCTGGGGAAGGCTACGGGACATCGATCTACAGCGAGCAGGACCACCGCGACACCTTCATCGTTCGCCGGGCGTGTGAGTATCTGCGTCAATCCCATTCGCGGCCCTTTCTGCTGGTCGTATCGGTCCTTTCGCCGCACAATCCATATGCTCCACCAAAGCCGTACGACACCATGTACTCGCCCGCGGACGTGAAGCTGCCGCCGAACGTGGACGTCCACACGGTCCAGCGGCGGCCGATTCCCGTGCGAGCGCACCCTGCCGAGCGCAAATGGGCGCAAGACGCGTCGAAATTCGAACTCCAGGCCGCCTGGGCCCATTACCTGGGCATGGTTACCCATGTGGACAGGCTCGTGGGTGAGCTGATCGACACGCTCGAGAGCCAGGGGCTCCGCGAGAACACCATGATCCTGTTTACATCGGACCATGGCGACGCCCTTGGATCGCACCGCGTCGAAAACAAGGGGGCGTTCATGTACGACACCGTAACGCGCATCCCGCTTATTCTTCACATGCCCGGCCGGATCAAGCCGCGCGTGGTGCCCCAGGCTGTCAGCCAGGTAAGCATCCTGCGCACATTGTGCGATTATGCGGCGATCCACGACTCGACACCGCGCGACGGGGCGTCGTGGAAGCCGCTTTTGGACGGCAGGGGCGGCCTGGCGAATACTCCGGTCTTCTGTGAATACAACCGGTTCTACGGCGAACACCTGCCCGTTCGGGCGATAGTCACCGAACAGCTGAAGTACGTTGAGTATTTCGGTCCCGAGGGGGAGCTGTTCGACCGGCAGGCGGACCCTTACGAGATGACGAATTTGCTGCATGCGCCGGACTATGCCGGCAGGCTGGCGGAGATCCGCGGCCGGCTGCGGCGGCACATGGTCCAGGGCCGCGACCCTTGCGCACGCCTGTGGCAGGTACCGGCCGCCGCTTCGAAAGAGGCGGGCGAAAGTCATCTGGGTCCCGCCCGGCACGGTGAACTGGTTGGCGGCGCCTCCTGCCTCGCTGAAACTGTGGGGCACGAGGTTGACTATGGCCAGGTTCTCCTGGGATGTCGACGATAGAGCCGCGAAGTAAGTCGCCATGGCTCCGCAGTTCGCCAGTACCATCTCCCCGCCTCCGATCGACGCTATGTCGTTGAGATTGGTCGGACTCCCCCCTGAGCAGTTTCAGGATCTGCATCGTGAGAGCGCCGTCGGCATCGGTCTCGCAGCTGCAGACCAGAGTCGCCTTCGGCCCGTCCGCATCGCAAGGGTCATTACACAGGGAGACGTTCAGACACTGGAGGCAGAAGTGATTGCCCATCTCAGGCTGGCATTTGATCCCGATAAAGGACAGTTCGAAATCCCTGGCTATCTCCCGCGTCGCCAGGTAGCTCCTCAACTGCTTCTCGAGATGAGCCGGAGTAAGACTGGCACCGTTGAAGCTCACGTTGCAGCGCGCTCTGATCCACTCCACGTGCCGATCCACTCCCTTCGTGTCGTACCTCATGGCGCGGCGGGCGATTTCGAACTGGTCAATGTGCTCAATATCAACACCGAAAGTCGATTCCCACTGGGCAAGATCGGCTGTCCCGGCGCTGATTCCAAGGGACCTCCCGCCGAACGCGCCGAAAGTCTGGCCACGCAGCCGCCGCATCGCCGCAGCCGCCCGTGCGTAACTCCAGACCTCCTGACATGCCCTCAATTATCCTGAGATTTTGACCCGATTTTCGGACATGGGTGCGCACCGAAAACTGTCCGCTTTTTCTGAGCCCCCAAATACCTCCGGGGGCCCCCATGCCCCCTGTCTATGCACTCACGACTGGTGCAGTAAGCGTGTGGTGCGAAGCAAATTTCAGCGGCGGAGTGCGCACCAAAATATGTCCGCTTTTCGACATGCGAGATTGCAGCCATCCTAGTCGGGGCCGCGCCAGATGGGCTCGCGGCGGGATCACGGAATCTTTCGTTTCTGTCAATGTTGAGCGACATTTCTTATCCCGGGTGCGCACCGAAAACTGTCCGCTTTTCTGATGGCGACGTGGTTGGGCATGATGGCCGACCATGTCGCCAGAGCAACAGATTCTTCTCGAGTTTTGTCCGCCGCCCGCCGGCGTCATCAGCGTCAATGATCGCGTTTGCCTTCACTCCAAGGGGCTTCGGCGTGTGGTTGTCGTTCATGGAGTGATCGTCGCCCACTACGACATGAGGGATCGCGCTGCAGAAGAGTACGCCATGCTCACTCTTCTTGATTCGGGATACGCGGACCAGAAAGAGATCGCGCGCGCCTTCCGCTGTTCGGAGCGGAGCATTCGGCGGTACGCGCAACGGTTTGAGCTGAGCGGTTTGCCGGCTCTGGGTCGCACAGCAGGTAGGCGCGCGGCGATTGCGCCGAAAGAGACAGATGGGCGGGACCGGATGATCCTACGCATGAAGGAGAAAGGGTTCAGTAACCGAGGCATCGCGCAACGCCTGGGCCTTGCCGAGAATTCAGTGCGCAAGCGTTTGCGCCGGCTGCGCTGGCAGCCGCCACCGGAGGCATTGCTGCCGTTCTTGGAGAATAGAGATGAAGCACAGGCGCCTGGCGCAGTGGCTTCGTCGAGCCGGATTGCCGAATCATCCCGTGCCAATGCAGTAAACCCTGAAAAGGTCACAACGGGCGAACAACTTCCAGCCAGCTTCGATGTCAATCCGCTCGACCGATCTTTGGATCGGTTGCTGGCGGCTATGGGCAAACTTGAGGATGCCACGCCCATGTTCGCCCGCACGGAAAACCTCCCAGGCGCCGGCGTTCTGCTTGCGATACCGGCGCTGGTCGGCAGCGGTTTGCTCTCTGTGGCGCGTAAGATCTATGGCTCTCTGGGTCCCGCCTTTTACGGATTGCGCACGACCTTGGTGACCTCCGTACTGCTGGCGTTGCTCCGCATCCCGCGGCCGGAAACACTCAAGGAATATTCTCCGGGCGATCTCGGCCGGATTGTTGGACTGGATCGGATTCCCGAGGTGAAAACGCTGCGGCGCAAGCTGGCTCGACTGGCCGTGGTGAAAAGGAGCCGGGAACTCGGTCTTGAGATGGCCCGCCTGCGCATTGCAGAACGGGGACGCACCCTTGGTTTTCTTTATGTCGATGGCCATGTTCGCACTTACCACGGGCAACGTGCCATCCCAAAGGCCTACGTAACCCGCAAGAGAATCGCCGGACCGGCTACCACTGATTACTGGGTCAACGACCAGAAGGGCGATCCGCTCTTTGTCGTCACCGCGGAAGCCAATGCCGCTATGAGCCGTATGCTGATCCCTATCCTTCAGGAAGTCCGCAATCTGATCGGCACGAAACGGAGGTTGACCGTGGTGTTCGATAGGGGTGGTTGGAGCCCAAGGCTTTTCCAGAGCATCCTTGACATGGGTTTCGACATCCTGACCTATCGCAAGGGACGCTTCCGTCACGTCGCTGAGAAACGCTTTGTCCTCCGAAAGGCTCGGTTGCAAGGACGGCGCGTGCAATATCTTCTTCATGATCAGGCGGTCCGATTCTTGAAAGGAAAGCTCCGGCTCCGGCAGGTGACCCGATTGACGGAGACCAAGCACCAGACGGCCGTTATGACCAGCAGGTGGGATCTGCGCGACATCGTGGTTGCTTACCGAATGTTTGAAAGGTGGAGGCAGGAGAATTTCTTTAAGTACATGCGTCAGGAGTTTCTGATCGACGCGCTTGTCGACTACGAGACTGAACCCGACGATCCGAATCGCTCGATCCCAAATCCGGCACGCAAGGTCGTGGATAAGGAACTGCGCAATGCTCGTGCTCGATATGCGAAACTCCAGGAGAAGTACGGCTCAACTGCACTCGACTACCTGGAAGGACGCACTACGAC
>JACADW010000261.1 GCA_013388445.1 Acidobacteriota bacterium
ACGCCCTGCGCCTTGGCGATGATGGCATCCCAGACCCCGGGCGCCCTCAGGTTGGCGTACCGGTTCTTGACATTGGCCTGATCGGCAACCGGCAGGCCGGTGCTGGCGTTAGTCAGCAGGATGTTCTGGTTGCCGCTGAGGACCTGGACGTTGGTGCCGTTGGTCATGTTCAGCACGCTCATGTTGAAGAGGTTGAAGACTTCCAGGCGGAACTCGAAAATGCGCCGTTCGTCTTTCAGCGGAGAGAATCGCTTCATCAGGCTGGAGTCGAGCGTGTTGAACCAGGGCGAGCGCAGTTCACTGAGGTTGCGCGCTGTATTGCCGAACTTGCCCGGCTCCGGCCAGGCGAAGGCCCGCGGGTTGACGTACGGCTCGGTACGCCAGTTGCTCTTGTTCCAGTTGGGATTCTTGAGAGGCACGCCGAGGATGCGGTCGGGCCGGAATTCGCCTCCGGGAATGCCCGAATCGATGGCGTTGAACCCGCTCATGGTCACGGTGATGGGATAGCCCGAACGCCATCGGCCGAGGGCGGTCGCCTGCCATCCACCCAGGATCGGCGTGAGCACGGCGTTGCCGCTGAGCCATCGCTTGCCCTTCCCAAAGGGAAGCTCGTACAGCGCAGAAAGGTTGAAAACATGGGGGGTGTCGGTGCTCGAGACGGAGCGCTCTGCGGCCCGATTGTCCACCTGCTGATTGCGGGTGAGGCGGATGCCGATGGCCGCGTTGTTGAAGGAGTTGTTGGGAATGGGGAACTTGATGCCCCCGGACGAGTTGTCCATCGCCTTGCTGAAGGTGTAATTGAAACGGAACTGCAGCCCCTCGCTGAAGCGCCGTTCGAGGTCCGCCGCCCCCGCATGGTAGACGGAGGTATAGTCGGTCGGATCCAGCAGGTAGATGGCCGCCGGGCTGCCGGAACTCTGGTAGCCGGGGTATTTCACCGAGGGATCTCCGATGAACGGATCGCGGCGGTTGATGTTGTAACTCGGGCCCATGAGGTGCGTACCGCGCGCACCCTGGTAGCCGACGGTCAGGACCATGCTCCCGCTGAACTGGTATTGCACCTGCAGGCTGTAGTTCTGGATCACCGGCGTCCTGAAATCGGGATTCCCGATGAAGCCGATGCGGCCGTAGCGGGGATCCTGCCGCGGGCCGGAGAAATCGGGCTCGGCCTGATCGCCGGGGCGGATGAGGCCGTTGGCGGGCGGCGTTCCGATGCGCGGATCGCCGCCCAGGATCGGATTATTGAAGCCGAACTGCATGGGGAGCGACGCGTCGTTGCAGATCGCCAGGCCGCAGGTCGCTGTGATGTTCGGCGAGCTGTTGTTGTTGGGCCCCAGCACGTAGCTGAGCGCGCGATAGCCTCCAAAGGTCTGCGTGCCGATGTTCGGAACCGGTTCGCGATCGTTGCCGGTCAGGGTGGCGTGTGACAGGCCATAGCCGCCGCGGATGACGATCCTGCGGTCCCTGTTCCAGTCGAAACCGGGAGTCCAGGCAAATCCGAAGCGGGGCTCGAAGTCGAGCTTTTGCGGCTCAACCATGTAACGCGAGCGTCCGTCATACCCGCTGAACTCGAAAACCGGCGCGTCCCAAGTGACGGGCTTGCCCTGGAAATCTTTCGCGAAGGGGTTGGGTTCGAGACGGGTGAGATTGAGCTGCCCCTGGTAATTCTGCTTCTCCCAGCGCGGCGACTGATATTGGTAGCGCAGGCCGATGTTCAGGGTCAGGTTCGGGCGGATCTTCCAGTCGTCCTGGAAGTAGGCTCCCAGCGCCATCCAGCGGTAGTAATACGGCTTGGCGAGGTTTTCCGTCTGCACCTGAAGGCCGCTTGGTATTCCCATCAGGAACGACGCGAACGCGTCGCCGCCCAACGCGGTGCCCGAGCAGCCGGTGATGCTGCCCGAGTAGGGACCTGCGCCGCAGTTGCGGTCGGCCGTCTGTTCGCGCCCGAAGTTGTAGCGGCCGCCCGCGAGGCTTCCAAAGCCCAGCGTTCCCTGGTTGAGCATGAGTTCCTGCCCCGAGAATCCCATCTTGAAGGTGTGCGCGCCGCGGACCCAGCTCAAGTCGTCGTTCAGGAGATAGGTGTGTTCGGTGTTCTTCCCCACGTCCTGGGGCTGAGAAAAGCCCACCTGGTCGAAATTTCTGCCGCCGCTCTGCTCGCTGGCGGACCGCGGCGCCGCGCCGCCGAAGAACCGCGCCATGCCGTAGCCGATCGCGTTGGGTACCCCCTTCCCCGCCCCTCCAACATCGAGGTACTTGGAGGTGTAGTCCGCAGTGGTCAGGTCGCGCGGGAAGTTGCGCGAGAAATCGCCGAAATTGTAGTTCAGCCGCAGCTCGTTGATGATGTTGGGCCGCAGAACTCCGGTCCAGTTCACCAACACCTGTCTCGCCTGGGTGGTCTCGCTGATCCCCGCGTTCTGGATCACGTCCCGGAAATAGCGGTCGCCGTACAGCGGCTGCCAGGTGTAACGCCCGTAAATCGAGTGCGCTTCGTTGAGGCGGTGGTCTATGCGGATCGTGTAGCGGTCGTCGGTGTTCTCCGCTTTGCGAAAGTACGCAAAATTGGCGCCGGCGTTGCTCCCCGAGGTGATCATGGGCAGGTTTGGCGCGGGGTAGAGCTCATTCACCATCCTCGACACCAGCGGGTTCACGAAACTTCGCCCGGCGGCGTCCACCAGAACGCGCCCCCGCCTGTTCGGATCCGGGTCGTTGGGATTGAAAAGAGCAAAATTGTTGTACTGCCACATCGGGTTGGATGCGTCGGCCGGGAGGCTGGCATTGTAATTCGGGTTGGGACGCAGGACTAGGGACCCGTCCGCGCGCTTGTTGAACTGCTGGTAAAGGAGGGCGTAGGGCTGGGAGGTGCCGTTGGTGAAATACACCCGGGATTGCGAGAAATCTCCCTTTCTCTCGAGTTCGGTCGGCACACGGACCGCCGAGTAGGTGATCAGCGATTCCAGCTGGCGGGTCGGTTCATAAGAGAAGAAGAAGAAGGTGCGATTCCTGCCCTGGTACAACCCCGGAAGCCACACGGGGCCGCCAACGGTGGCCCCCGCCTGCTGCCGGCGGAGCGGCGGGCGGGCATCGTTGTCGAAAAGCGGAAGGCGGGTGGCGTCGAAAGGATTGGCGGTCAGCGCCTTCTGGCGGTGGAACCAGTACAGCGTGCCGTGAAACTCGTTCGTGCCGCTCTTGGTGGTCTGCTGGATGATGGCTCCGCCGGCCTGGCTGTACTGCGCCGAGTAGTTCGACTGCTGCACCGTGAACTCCTGGATGGTGTCCGGAGAAAACGAGACCGTGGTGCGGGCGAGCGCCACGCTCGTGACGCTCGCCCCATCGGCGAAGAATTGCGTGGAGCCGACCCGCGCGCCGTTGATGCTTATTTCGCGACCGGGGGCGACATCGGAGGCATAAACTCCCGTCAGCTCCGATCCGACATTGCCGGTCACCCCGGGGAGTGTATAGGCCAGTTCCAGCGTGTTGCGGCCGTTGAGCGGCAGGTCGACAATGACCTTTTGCTCGACCGTCTGGGCCACGGACCCTCCGGCGGTCTGCAACAGCGGGCTTTCCGAAGTCACGTTGACCGTCTGGTTCAGCTCCCCCACTTCGAGGGTGATCTCCATGCGCGTATCTTTCGCCGTGTCGACTTTCACCCCCTTGACCGTGGTCGACTTGAAGCCGGACATCTGGGCCGTCACGTCGTAGTACACGGGACGGAGCGCAGGCGCGATAAAATCACCCTCGGCGCCGGTGATCAGGGTGATTGCCGCGTTGGTCCCGAGGTCGGTGATCCGCACCGTTGCGCCTGGGACTACGCCTCCCGTGGCATCCTTCACAGTCCCCCGGATCGATCCGCTGCTGGATTGGGCCAAGACCGCGCCTTCCGCCCCCAGGAAGAGGAGAGCCAAAAGGGCAATGATCGGAATCGATTTAAGACAATCGCAACTTCGGCAGTAATTGTTCATTCCGAACCTCCACATGATCCGCCCTTGGCGGACGGTCGTCGGATAGGGGGCCCAAATCCATGCCGGGCTCACAGGCGAGGATCCAGCTATCAGGCAACAGCCACAGCTTGTATGGCCTGGATTCAGCCGGCTTTCCCGGCGCGAATGCATTGCCTCCCATGTCGTATTGCGATCTCGCGGGCCCCGGGAGCCAAATCAGGGGCTGTCAAACGGGAGCCGGGACGCAATGGCCGAGGCTCGAACCGAATGAGGCCCCGTCGGCTCCCGGGACGGCATGAGGCTAGCGTTCCTTCCGGGGCAGTGGAAGTATCCGCGGGGTATGTTTCGTCGTATGAAACGTGGTATGATACAAGCGCTGAAAGAACGAAAAACATTGTTCAATCAGATACTTGGCACGAAAGTGCTGGCAGTGCCTGCCATGGAAAATTCCGGCGCGAATACGCCAGACCCCGAGGAGTGCCGCGAGCAGCTTCGGAAGATCCTCGAGAGCCGGACTTTCCGCGGTTCGGAAGCCCTCCGGAACCTGCTGGCCTTCCTGGTCGGCTGGTCTCTGAAGAGCCCGGAAACGCCGCCCAAGGAGTATGTGATTGCCACCGAAGTGCTGGGACGGCCCGAGGATTTCGATCCTCATGCCGATCCTGCGGTGCGTGTCCAGGTCGGGAGGCTCCGGTCGAAACTGACGGACTATTACT